>NZ_CAWNMR010000011.1:0-314502 GCF_963875615.1 Vibrio sp. V09_P4A23P171 | reverse complement strand
TCGTGAGACAGTTCGGTCCCTATCTGCCGTGGGCGTTGGAAGATTGAAGGGGGCTGCTCCTAGTACGAGAGGACCGGAGTGGACGAACCGCTGGTGTTCGGGTTGTCATGCCAATGGCATTGCCCGGTAGCTAAGTTCGGAATTGATAAGCGCTGAAAGCATCTAAGCGCGAAGCGAGCCCTGAGATGAGTCTTCCCTGGCACTTTAAGTGTCCTAAAGGGTTGTTCGAGACTAGAACGTTGATAGGTTGGGTGTGTAAGCGCTGCGAGGCGTTGAGCTAACCAATACTAATTGCCCGTGAGGCTTAACCATACAACACCGAAGGGGTTTTGTGGGCTCAATTGAAGAACATTGAATGTGTGAATGAGAACGAAACAGCTTTCCGAATTAAGAAATTTGCTTGGCGACCATAGCGTTGTGGACCCACCTGACTCCATGCCGAACTCAGAAGTGAAACACAACAGCGCCGATGGTAGTGTGGGGTCTCCCCATGTGAGAGTAGGACATCGCCAGGCTTTGAATTTATAAGAGCCCGTTTGTAAGAGCGGGCTTTTTAGTCACTTGTGACACAAGATACAGTGTGCTGATATGGCTCAGTCGGTAGAGCGCATCCTTGGTAAGGATGAGGTCCCCAGTTCGATTCTGGGTATCAGCACCAGTTTTATAGCTCTGTAAGCTAAAAGAATTTGCTTGGCGACCATAGCGTTGTGGACCCACCTGAACCCATGCCGAACTCAGAAGTGAAACACAACAGCGCCGATGGTAGTGTGGGGTCTCCCCATGTGAGAGTAGGACATCGCCAGGTCTGAATTACGAAACCTCAGCAGAAATGCTGAGGTTTTTTTCTATCTATTCGTATCATTCAATGTCCAATCATAGTGATAGCTGATACTCTTTTTCTCGCTTTTTAGTGCCTTGTTGTACTGCACTAAGTGCTCAAATAATTGCTGTTTCGTTCCAAAATCTTCAGCAAACCAGTCATAAATAGAAGACAGAACCCATTTATCATTGGTGACCTTTACTCCTTTTTCGCTATTGATAAACTCAGTGGCTGATTTCTCCAGTAATAATTCAGTATTTTCTGCTGTGAAAGCCTGCTTTTGTAAGTTTGGGCAGCCAAGGCTTGCGCAGTTGACCGCATAATGGGTTCGAGGATCTTTCCAAATGGGTCTTAAAATTCGATGTTCAATATCATTGAGAGTCAGCTCTTTTTGATTGATGGTAATGATCTTTTGTTCCCAAGGGCCAAATGAGAAAAATCCTCCCAGTTTAGTGATGGATGGTATTGGATAATGATCGACGATTAAGTTAACTGTTAAGGCATTATATAAGTTGACCCAGTAAGCATATTGTTCCAGCTTTGCATACTCTCTTGGATCAAGGGCTGATAATTGTGAAATATAGAGCTCTAATTGCTCTTTATCTTTTGAGTTGACCCTTTGATAATCGAAGAGGTTGTTGTGATTTTCTTGGATTAGATAAGTATCAAGTGTTGTCTGCCAAATTTGATGTGAAATGGCTTGTGTATTTTCTTCATTACTAGAGTTCCAATAATCCCATAGCTGTGATTTAGGAGCAGAAAATACATTCGTTGACCCGAGTGTCAAACATAGCGTTAATAGATATTTCATCGTTTACCTCTCATCTCATAGGTTATATGACCTAGGTAGGGATTGATAAATTTCAGATAAAATAAAAGGTTGGTGCATCTACACCAACCTCTGGAAATTAAATCGATACTCGCTATTTCAAAAAGCTAGGAATTTTTGTTTCATAATCAGCGATTTTATCTTCGTGCTGTAGCGTCAAACCGATATTGTCTAATCCATTAAGTAAGCAATGGCGACGAAATTCATCAATTTCAAATGAGTATGTTTTTCCATTGGCTTTAACTTCCATTCGTTCAAGATCTACAGTTAGTTGAGCCCCTTCATTTCCTTCAACAAATTGGAATATTTCATCAACTTCTTGCTCTGTAAGGCGGACTGGAACCATTTGGTTATTGATTGAGTTACCATAAAAAATATCCGCAAAACTGGGTGCAATCATGGCTTTGATGCCGTAATCCGCTAAAGCCCAAGGGGCATGTTCTCGTGAAGAACCACACCCAAAGTTTTCACGAGCAAGTAGAATGCTCGCTCCTTCATAGCGAGGTTTATTCATGACAAAATTTGGATTTGGTTGCTGACCTGCGTCATCTAGAAAACGCCAATCATGAAAAAGGTGTTTGCCAAAACCAGTGCGATTTACTTTCTGTAAAAATTGCTTAGGGATAATGGCATCTGTATCGACGTTCGCTGCATCAAGAGGAACGACCAAACCTGTGTGCTGTTTAAAACCTGACATTGGTGATCCCCTGTTTAGTTGAGTGTTGAAGAATGAATATTACGGATATCGACAAAGTGTCCAGCGATGGCGGCGGCGGCGGCCATTGCAGGACTGACTAAATGTGTACGTCCATCTCGACCTTGGCGGCCTTCAAAATTGCGGTTGGATGTTGATGCACAACGCTCACCTGCACCGAGCCTGTCATTGTTCATAGCCAAGCACATTGAACAGCCCGGCAAGCGCCATTCAAAACCCGCTTCAATAAATATTTTATCCAAGCCTTCCGCTTCCGCTTGCGCCTTAACTTGCTCTGAACCTGGAACAATCAATGCTTGAACATGTGGTGCGACTTTTTTACCTTTCGCGACTTGAGCTGCTGCTCGCATATCTTCAATGCGAGAGTTTGTGCAAGAACCGACAAAGACTTTATCCACTTTATAGTCTGACAAGGATTTACCTGCTTCCAGTCCCATATACGCCAGTGCTTTTTCTGCTGATGCTTTTTCGACAGGATCACTAAAGCTATCAGGAGATGGAATAGTTTCGTCGACAGCAATTACTTGCCCTGGGTTTGTGCCCCACGTTACTTGTGGTTTGATGTCCGCGGCATTTAGGGTAACGACTGCATCGAATTTGGCATTATCATCGGTTTTTAGCGTTGCCCAGTACTCAATGGCGGCTTCTAAATCGCTTCCTTGAGGAGAAAATTTGCGACCTTTAATGTAGTCGAAAGTAGTCTGATCAGGGGCGATAAGACCGGCTTTTGCTCCAAGCTCAATCGCCATATTGCACACCGTCATACGACCTTCCATTGAAAGATCGGTAATCGCTTCACCACAAAATTCAACGACATAGCCTGTACCACCGGCCGCCGTTGTTTTACCTATAATGGCTAGCACGATATCTTTAGCGGTGATGCCTGGAGCGACTTTGCCTGTTACCTCAATTTTCATCGTTTTCGCGCGAGCTTGTTTCAATGTTTGGGTTGCAAGTACGTGCTCAACTTCTGACGTACCGATGCCAAACGCTAACGAGCCAAATGCGCCATGTGTTGCTGTGTGTGAGTCACCGCAGACAATGGTCATACCGGGAAGAGTAATACCTAATTCTGGCCCCATGACATGAACGATGCCTTGGTATTTATGATTTAAGTCGTAGAGTGTTACGCCAAACTCAGCACAGTTCTTTGACAGTGTTTCCATTTGGATTCGAGCCATCTCACCCGAGGCATCAATGTCTTTTGTGGTGGTTGAAACGTTATGGTCCATGGTAGCGAATGTTTTACTCGTCTGACGAACTTTACGTCCCTTTTCGCGTAAACCATCAAATGCTTGCGGTGATGTCACTTCATGAACGAGATGACGATCGATATAAAGGATGGGGGTTTCCCCTTCAGCTGACACCGCAATGTGGGCATCATAAATTTTTTCGTATAAGGTTTTTGCTTGCGACATTGCTTCTTCCTTGAGCTCTTTGAGCTTTATAAAGGACTAGGCGAGCCTAGTCCTACTAATTATGAGTTTAAAATATAGCTGGCAATTTTATCGCCCATTTCAGAGGTTGAAAGTGCCGCTTTACCACTGGCAAGATCTGCGGTGAGTTCGCCTGCGGTAAGCGCTTTTGATACGGCATTTTCGATAGCTTGAGCGGCACTTTCTTCGCCTAAGCTATAACGTAGCATTAAAGCGGCGGAAAGAATTTGTGCAACTGGGTTAGCAATGTTCTTTCCTGCGATATCAGGTGCAGAGCCACCTGCTGGCTCATAGAGACCGAAATTGCTTTCATTAAGGCTAGCGGAAGGTAGCATACCCATTGAGCCTGTGATCATGGCGCATTCATCGGAAATGATGTCACCAAAAATATTAGAGCACAGCATGACATCAAATTGAGAGGGATCTTTAATGAGCTGCATAGTGGCATTATCGATATAAATGTGTGAAAGCTCGACGTCCGGATAATCTTTTGCGATCTCTTCCACGACCTCACGCCATAAGATAGAGCTTTGTAATACGTTCGCTTTATCGACTGAGCATACTTTTTTACGACGTAATCGTGCGGACTCAAACGCTATTTTTGCAATGCGTTCGATTTCGTAGCGGTGGTAAACTTCGGTATCAAATGCTTTTTCATTTGCCCCTTCGCCTTCTCGTCCTTTGGGTTGGCCAAAATAAATACCACCAGTCAATTCCCGAACAACCACAATATCGAAGCCACGATCGGAGATATCGGATCGTAAAGGAGAAAAGCTTTCTAAGCCTGAGTGAATTTGAGCAGGACGCAAGTTACAAAACAGTTGAAAATGTTTGCGAAGCGGTAGGAGAGCGCCGCGTTCTGGTTGGTCGTTGGGTGGTAAATGCTCCCATTTAGGACCGCCTACGGAACCAAACAATACGGCGTCTGCCTCTTCACATCCTTTAATGGTGCTTTCAGGTAGCGGGCAACCGTGGTTATCAATCGCAATCCCGCCGACATCATGTTCTTCTCTGGCAAACCGGATAGCATGTTTTTTTTCAATCGCATCCAATACCTTGTGTGCTTGTTGCATTACTTCTGGGCCGATACCATCACCTGCAAGAACGGCAATTTTGTATGTTTTGTCTGTCATGTTAGTCCTTTACTATTTTTATATTTGCTTGCCCCAGTGAGCTCTAAAGACTGAAAGCTCTAATCTAGGTACGTTAAACGGTTGCCACTTTCTTTTGTTTAATTTCTGCAATTTGATCGGCACGATGAATGCTATTGATCACGTGCAATAAGGCTTGTCCTGATGCTTCGACAATATCCGTAGAGACGCCTGTACCGTGATATTTTCGCCCTTTGTAGTTGGCAATAATATCGGCTTGCCCGAGTCCATCTTCACCTTCGCCCTTGGCGGTAAGGTCAAATTTATCCAATACGATCTCATAGCCAGTTAGACGGTAAATACATTGGTAAAGCGCATCTACAGGGCCATTACCAACGGCAGCTTCACATTTTTCTTCATCACCACAAAGCAATTTAATACTGGTGGTCGCCATAACACTGCCTGATTGAACACTCAAATAGTTCAATTTGTAGAAATCGTCTTCATCACGCAGATTTGAAAAGTGCATCAACGCTTCTAAGTCATAGTCAAACACTTGGCCTTTACGATCTGCCAATTTTAAGAAATCTTCATACAAGGCATTGAGGTTGTATTCGTTTTCATTGTAACCCATGCTATCCATATGGCTTTTTACTGCGGCGCGGCCACTGCGGCTCGTTAAGTTCAGCGCTTGGTTTTTTAGGCCAATTGACTCTGGAGTCATGATTTCGTAAGTGTTTTTGTTTTTCAACATGCCATCTTGATGAATGCCTGACGAGTGGCTAAATGCGTTGGCACCGACAATCGCTTTGTTACTTTGAATCGGCATATTGCACAGTTGGCTAACCAACTTACTGGTGCGGTGGATCTCATCATGCTTTAAACCAGTATGTACGCCGAGGAATTCTTGACGAGTTTTGATGATCATCGCGATCTCTTCCAGTGAACAGTTACCAGCGCGCTCACCAATACCGTTGATGGTGCCTTCTATTTGCCTTGCGCCAGCCTGTACAGCGGCAATCGAGTTTGCGACTGACATTCCCAAGTCATCGTGGCAATGAACGGAAATAATGGCTTTATCTATGTTAGGGACTCGCTCAAACAGCATCTGAATAATGCCACCAAATTCGCTAGGAACAGTATAACCGACCGTGTCTGGAATATTGATGGTCTTAGCTCCGGCATTAATTGCGGCTTCGACCATTCTACAGAGATTATCAATGGGCGTTCGGCCCGCATCTTCACAGGAAAATTCGACGTCATCGGTGTAGTTACGGGCGTGTTTCACCGCACTGACTGCCATCTCGAGCACATCATCATAACTGCGGCGCAATTTATCTTGCACATGAATGGTTGAGGTTGAAATAAACGTATGGATACGAAAAGCATCAGCGACTTTCAGAGCTTCGGCTGCTGCATCAATATCTTTTGCTACCGCGCGAGAAAGCGCGCAGACGCGGCTGTTTTTAATGTGTTTGGCAATCGTTTTGACCGATTCAAAATCACCAGGGGAGGAAACTGGAAAACCTGCTTCAATAACATCAACACCAAGGCGCTCTAATGCGTAAGCAATCTGCAGTTTTTCTTTAACGGTTAAGCTTGCTGACAAAGCTTGTTCGCCATCACGTAATGTGGTGTCGAATATAATGACTTGATTATTCATGTTTGCTCCCTTGCACCGATGGTTAATCGTTTACTTCCTAAATATAGTTATAAAAAAACCCGCATCTCAGTGCGGGCTCTTGTCATCTTGTGTGGTGTTTTTCTTCCACAACCTACCCGCGCGAATGGTTCACGATAAGGAGCAGGCCCAGCAGGATAGAAAAACGGATAGTCATTCGTAACATTCCACAAGATTAAGTTAACAAATTAGTACCGTACTCGACTTAACTCGTCAACCATTAAGTTGTTTTTTTATTCATATCGGATCAGTTTTAGTCAAAAGCGGTAAAAATGAGCAGAATTGGTAGAGAGGATCACTTTTTGTAGCGCGGAATGTTTTCACGCAAGAACGTTTGTCATCGGTTAAATTCATTCATTCTCCAACAAACAGTCACGTATTTGTCATTTTAAACTTCTACGTTTAGAGCGTAAGAGGTTTATGGAATGACAGGAGTCGCTCATGCGTGCCATCGGACAAATTGTTAAGTTTGACGTAGCGTTTTCGCTATTTTGTTTACAGCATCGTTTTAATCAGCCTGTAGCGCAGATCAGCAAAGCTATTTCCCATACTGGGGATGGGCATTTGTACGCGTTGATTGGTGCTTTAGCTTGGTATTTAGACCCGCTTAATGGCCACCTATTCTTAATGGCTGGACTGGCCGCTTTCGCGATTGAACTCCCTATTTATTGGGGATTAAAAAATAGCTTTCAGCGTCGTCGCCCTGAAGAGTTTTCTCCTTCATTCATTGCCTTTATTACCCCTTCGGATCGCTACAGTTTGCCCTCTGGTCATACGGCTGCAGGGTTTGTTATGGCGACATTAATTGGCCACTTCTATCCTCATAGCGATGCTTTTGTTTTGGTTTGGGCTGGCTTAATTGGCGTATCTCGCATCCTACTTGGGGTTCACTTCTTGACGGATATCGTGATTGGCGCGCTGCTTGGTGTAAGCAGCGCAAGATTTGCTTTGTGGTTGGTGGAGAGAGGCTTTTGAAAATTCTGTATGGTGTCCAAGGCACCGGAAATGGCCATATTGCTCGTTCACGAGTGATGAGTGAAGCGTTGAAAGAAGCCAAAATTGATGTGCAATTTCTCTTTTCTGGACGTGAAAAAGAGAAATACTTTTCGATGGAAAGTTTCGGTGATTACCAAACTCGGCGCGGTTTTACTTTTGAAACTGAACAGGGGCACGTAAATTACGTTAAAACGGCGCTGAATAATAATTTGCTGACTTTCGTGAGTGAGACAAAAAACCTCGATTTGTCTCCGTATGATCTGGTCATTAATGACTTTGAACCAGTATCGGCATGGGCGGCTAAACAGCAAGGTATTCCGTGTATTGGGATAAGTCATCAAAATGCATTTCGTTATAATGTGCCTTTGAAAGGGGCAAGTTGGCTGGATAAACAGATTATTCAACAGTTTGCGCCTGCCAACTACCACGTCGGTTTACATTGGTATCATTTTGATCAACCGATCCTTCCTCCGATTATCTATCGTTCAGAGCAGCATACGTCTAGCGAGCATTTCATTTTGGTCTATCTTCCATTTGAGCATGTTGATGATATTCTTGAGTTGCTTTTTCGTTTTTCAAATCAAGCATTTATTTGTTATCACCCTTCTTTAATGGAAGCGCAATCCGTTGAAAATGTTGAGTTGCGTCCCTTATGTCATACCTATTTTCAATATCACTTACATCGCTGCGATGGCGTGATTGCTAATGGTGGCTTTGAATTACCATCAGAAGCACTTTCATTGGGTAAAAAGCTGCTACTTAAGCCACTATCAGGTCAATTTGAGCAGCAAAGTAACGTTGCCACTCTTGAGAATCTCGGGCTTGCTGCATCTATGGAGTTTTTGGACCCGTCGGAGTTACGCCGTTGGTTGGATGAAAAACAGGTCGAGCGCGTTGTCTATCCTAATGTAGCGAAAGCCTTGGTTGAATGGGTACAAAATGGCAAATGGGATAATCATAAAGAGCTGAGCCAGTCTTTATGGCGACAGGTTGATTTCCCTAGTTATGTGTCATTTAGCTAATATTGACGAAATGCTTTGAATTTTGACGTAATTAATTTATTTGGTGAATGTATCAAGGTGAAGGCTTGTTATTCATCACTTGATTCAATGTTTTGAATAAAATGCATAAATTTTTCTGTTTTATGGTTTTTTATAAAAATACATCGTACTGATAAATAAGGACAATCTTTTTGTTTGGATAAAAAAAACTGATATTTTATCAATCTTGTTGCCAATCGATAAATGCTTAGCAGATAGTAGCCTCCACCCAGTTGTGTCTGGGTAAATATAATAAATGGCAGGTTATCTATTCTAAAAAATTACTTTTACGGTATTGACGATAACAACAAGAGGCGTCCCAAAAATGTTAGATAAAAAAGATGCAATGAGCGCTATTGCTAGTTACCGCATGGAAAGCACATTACGTGGTGTAGATTTAAACCTGCTGACGGTTTTTGATGCAGTAATGCAAGAGCAAAATATTACCCGTGCCGCTCATAATTTGGGTATGTCTCAGCCAGCAGTCAGCAATGCTGTAGCGCGTTTGAAGGTAATGTTTAATGATGAACTGTTTATGCGACAAGGGCGAGGTATTCAACCTACTCAACGTGCACGTCAACTGTTCGGTCCGATGCGTCAAGCACTGCAATTAATCCGTAATGAACTGCCAAGTTCGGTGTTTTCTCCTGAAACATCAACCCGCTTATTTAAATTAGCGATTTGCAGTCCTTGTGATATGCGTTTCGCGCCGAAAATTATGTCATCAGTTCATGAACAAGCGCCTTTGGTCCAACTTCATCTTGATGCGGAATTTAACCGTTTGTTAGCCGAGCGTATGCGTTACCAAGAGATCGATTTTGTGATTGATTACGCGCGTTTTGATGAACAAGGGTTCTCCAGTACGGAAATTTTCCAAGATGAATTAGTGGTGGTGGCATCTAAGTCTCATCCACGCATCAATGGCTCTGTTAACGCTGATAGCCTAACAGCTGAAAAGCATGCGAAGTTATCTCGCATCCATGGGCAACGTAGTTTTTCTGAGCAAGCATATCGCGAATTAGACTGTGTTCCTTATTATGAAGGGACCAGTTTGAGCAACGTGCTTTATGTGGTCGGACAATCTGAGTTGGTGACGATTGCACCTCGTTGGATGGTTGAGAATGCGGCTAACCGAGATCAGTTACAAATCCTCGATTTCCCATTTGCAAATGGTCAAATCAGTGGTTATCTCAGTTGGCATGAGTCTAGTGAAAAAGACAAAGGCCATATTTGGCTGCGTGATCAGTTAATGATGATTTGCGGCGAAGTTGTTGCATTAAACTAACGTTTACCCGGTAGTTTGTACGGTGATCTAAACTTAGTGATACGCCTCTTTGAGCCTTGAATTGGTTATATCCATTCAGGGCTTTTTTGTCTGTAGAATTAATTGATAACTTTGACATCCGTCAGTTGCCTTTTTTGCTTCTAAATGTACACTTGTGCGCTCAAAAAGCTTACATGTGTAAGCTACAGGTAAAAAAGATGCCCAATTTAAATTTCCATATCGTAAAAAGAATTCGTGAACAGATTGTCAAAGGTGGCGAGTGCATTGCTCTAAAACACAAAATAGAGAAAGAGTGGCATGGGATAAGCTGGAAGCAATTTGGTCAACGTATCGATGCGATGTCACTTGCACTTTTAACGCAAGGTATAAAAATTCAAGATAAAGTCGGGATTTTTTCGAATAACATGCCGCAGTGGACAATAGCTGACTTGGCTACTTTGCAGTTAAGAGCCGTTACGGTACCTATTTATCCAACTAATACGCCAGCGCAGGCCAGTTACATTATTCAAGATGCTGATGTCAAAGTGCTCTTGGTCGGTGAACAGGCACAATACGATGCGGCACTGGATTTTTTTGATGAGTGCGAACAGCTTGAATTAATTGTCGCCATGAGTGATGGCATTGATCTAAAAAGTTTTCAACATGGCATCCATTGGCAGACTTTTATTGAACAAAATACAGATGGCCAGCAAGCGGAATTAGAGTCTCGCCTTGAACAGGCGAATATGGATGATCTGCTGACGCTCATCTATACCTCTGGCACCACAGGTCAACCTAAAGGCGTGATGCTTGATTACCGTAATATTGGCGCTCAGCTTGAAGGGCATGATGAGCGGTTAAACATCTCTAAGGATGATGTGTCACTCTGTTTTTTACCATTGTCACACGTGTTTGAACGGGCGTGGACTTTTTACATTCTTTACAGCGGTGCAACTAACTGTTATTTGCAGGATACGATGCAAGTACGTGATGCATTGAGTGAGCTAAAGCCAACGGTAATGTGTGCCGTTCCTCGCTTCTACGAGAAAATTTTCTCCGCTATTCACGAAAAAGTCTCGAAAGCGCCGTTACATCGAAAAGTGTTGTTTACTTGGGCGGTCAATATGGGGGCTAAGATGGCTCTTTGTCATCAAGAAAAGCGCCAGCCATCCTTCATGCTGAAAAAGAGCTACGCGTTAGCGGATAAAATCGTATTGTCTAAATTGCGTGCATTGCTTGGTGGGCGGATTAATTTTATGCCTTGCGGCGGCGCGAAATTAGATGAAACCATCGGCCGATTTTTCCATGCCATTGGCATTAACGTGAAGTTGGGTTATGGCATGACGGAAACCACAGCAACGGTTTCTTGTTGGGATGATCGGTGTTTTAATCCTGATTCAATAGGCATGTCGATGCCAGGAGCTCAGGTCAAAATCGGTGACAACAATGAAATTCTTGTTCGCGGACCAATGGTTATGCGCGGCTACTATAAAATGGCAGAAGAAACGGCGTTAGCATTCGATGAACAAGGTTTTCTCAAAACAGGAGATGCTGGACACATTGATGAGCAAGGTAATGTCTTCATTACTGATCGTATCAAAGAGCTGATGAAAACCTCCGGTGGTAAATACATTGCGCCACAAGTTATTGAGGGAGCGATTGGTAAAGATCACTTTATTGAACAGATTGCGGTGATTGCTGACACACGTAAATTTGTATCGGCTTTAATTGTACCTTGTTATGACAGCTTGGAGGTTTACGCCAAGGAGCTCAACATCAAATATCATGACAGATTAGATCTTATCAAGAACAACCAAGTGGTTGAGATGCTGGAAAAACGAGTCAATGATTTGCAAAAAGAGCTAGCCAAATTTGAGCAGGTGAAAAAGTTTAAATTATTACCTAAGGCTTTTTCAATGGACAAAGGTGAGCTGACGCCGACTCAGAAACTGCGTAGAAAAGTCATTAGTGATCGTTACCAAGATGAAATCGAGGAAATGTACAAAGAAAAGACTAAAGGTGAGTAAGATTATCTTAAGATAGTTTTTTCATTGTTTAAAAATCCTCCACTTGCTTTTCAGATAAAGCGTGGGGGATTTTTTATATTACGACGGAAGTTAAACCTCGCTTCCTCATAACGCTACATTGCTGCATGGTAATATTTTTTGCTTTATTTTTGCTAATTACTCATGGATTGAGCTGTTTTTAATGCCAGTTTTACGATAGTTACCTAATAAAATTCCATTTAACCAAACATTTGCCAAAGTGTGCGCTATTTGGCGTTCGACCCGATGATAAGAAAGAGTTACAGTTGTTGCGTTACCTTGTTTTTTGTTATGACAAAAGCAAGACATAGCCGAAAGTGGAAAGTTTTCGAATTAGGCTACAAATAAGCCCTAAACTATGTAAAACCAGGCCCATTGACTGACCATGTGTTGGGTACTGGTAAGGAGAAAAAATGGCAACGCAATCCAATCAACAGATGTTATCTGGCGCAGAGATGGTGGTTCAATCTCTGATCGAAGAAGGTGTAGAGCAAATATTTGGATACCCAGGTGGTTCCGTTCTTGATATTTACGATGCGCTGCACGCAAAAACCGACCAAATTAAACATGTCCTTGTTCGCCACGAGCAAGCGGCCACGCACATGGCAGATGGCTATGCTCGAGCAACCGGAAAAACGGGTGTGGTACTTGTTTGTTCTGGCCCAGGGGCGACGAATACCGTCACAGGGATTGCTACCGCTTACATGGACTCGATTCCAATGATTGTTATTTCAGGCAACGTGCCAAATAACCTCATTGGTAACGATGCGTTTCAAGAATGTGACATCGTTGGGGTTTCTCGTCCGATCGTCAAACACAGTTTTCTTGTAAAAAAAGCTGAAGATATTCCTGAAACCATTAAGAAAGCCTTTTATATTGCCTCAACAGGGCGCCCGGGGCCGGTCGTGATCGATCTGCCTAAAGATGTGATGAATCCTCAGATCAAACTCCCTTACACGTATCCTGAGTCGATCAAACTGCGCTCATACAACCCAACTACTTCTGGTCATAAAGGGCAAATTAAAAAGGCGCTAAAAGCGTTGTTAGAAGCCAAAAAACCCGTATTGTACATTGGTGGTGGCGCTGTTATTTCAGGCGCAGATCAGCACATTTTACAACTGGCTGAAACGCTCAATTTACCCGTAGTCAGCACGTTAATGGGGCTTGGTGCTTTCCCTGGAACTCATAAAAATGCGTTAGGCATGCTTGGAATGCATGGCATGTATGAAGCCAATATGGCGATGCACAATGCGGATTTGATTTTCGGTATTGGCGTGCGTTTTGATGACCGTACAACCAATAATCTAGAAAAGTATTGCCCGAACGCTAAGATCATGCACATTGACATTGATCCTTCGTCGATCTCTAAAAATGTGCCAGTCGATCTGCCGATAGTGGGATCAGCCGAACAAGTACTGGAAACTATGCTGCAATTGCTCTCTGAGCAAGGTGGTTGTAATGATTCGCAGGCGCTTGAACTATGGTGGCAAGATATCCAAAGCTGGCGCGACCGCCAATGCCTAGCTTATGAGAAATCCAGCGAACGCATTAAGCCGCAGCAAGTGATTGAAACTTTACATAAACTGACTAATGGAGACGCATATGTGGCCTCCGATGTTGGTCAGCACCAAATGTTCGCCGCACTTTATTATCCATTCAATAAGCCTCGTCGTTGGATCAACTCTGGCGGTTTGGGCACCATGGGGTTTGGTTTACCCGCTGGAATGGGGGTTAAATTTGCCATGCCAGAAGAAGAGGTAGTGATTGTCACTGGGGATGGTAGTATTCAAATGAATATCCAAGAGCTTTCCACTGCGTTGCAATATGATATTCCAGTGAAAATTATTAACTTAAACAACCGTTTTCTTGGCATGGTAAAACAGTGGCAAGATATTATTTATCAAGGACGCCACTCTAATTCTTATATGAGTTCTGTTCCCGATTTTGCAGCAATTGCAGAAGCTTATGGCCACGTTGGCATCCGTATCTCACAGCCTGATGAACTTGAAGCCGGGCTTAAAAAAGCACTCGATATGAAAGATCGATTGGTTTTTGTTGATATTAATGTGGATGAAACGGAGCACGTCTACCCAATGCAAATTAAAGGCGAAGGTATGGACAAAATGTGGTTAAGCAAAACGGAGAGAACATAATATGAGACACATTATTTCAATATTAATGGAAAACCAATCGGGTGCTTTGTCTCGCGTTGTTGGTCTATTTTCTCAACGTGGTTATAACATTGAATCACTAACGGTTTCGCCAACCGATGATGCAACATTGTCACGCTTAAACATCACCACTAAGACCGATGAAATGCAACTTGAACAAATTCAAAAGCAACTGCATAAGTTGATTGATGTGCTTAAAGTGCAAGAAGTGTCAGAGTGTGAACACATTGAACGTGAGCTGATGATGGTGAAAGTTAAAGCCAGCGGTTTTGCGCGCGCCGAAGTGAAACGTACGGCTGATATTTTCCGTGGGCAGATCGTGGATGTCACTGCGGCGCAATATACTGTGCAGCTTGCTGGAACCAGCGAAAAACTCGATGCCTTTATTCAAGCGTTGTCGGAAGTCACTGAAGTAATCGAAGTCGCGCGAAGTGGTGTGGTAGGTATTGCTCGCGGGGAGCGAGCGCTTAAAGCTTAATTTACTGAGCTCCCTATCGAAATAAGGAAGGCCACATTTTATGTGGCCTTTTTGTTGTTTGGTGCTTTTACTAGAGAAGTGCTTAGTGAAGAATACGCGCACGAATGGTGCCGCTGATGCTTTTCAGCTTAGTAAGAGCTTCCGCAGAGCGAGCGGTCTCTACGTCAATCACTACATAACCGATATCCGCTGACGTTTGTAAATATTGAGCGGCGATATTGATCCCTTCTTCGGCGAAGATGGTGTTGATTTGTGTCAGAATACCCGGACGGTTTTCGTGAATATGCAGTAAACGCGAACTATCACGGTGAATTGGCAGCGATACTTCAGGGAAGTTCACGCTTGATAAGGTTGAGCCGTTATCTGAATATTTTGCCAACTTACCGGCTACTTCAATACCGATATTTTCTTGTGCTTCTTGAGTTGAGCCACCAATGTGCGGTGTCAGAATGACATTATCAAAATGCATCAGTGGGGATTCAAAAGGTTCAGAGTTTGTGGCGGGTTCTTCTGGAAATACATCTATTGCCGCGCCAGCTAGATGGTTTGATGCCAATGCATCGCAGAGTGCGGGAATGTCGACTACCGTTCCGCGTGCTGCGTTGATAAAGATAGAGCCAGGCTTCATGCGTGCAAACTCTTCTTTACCCATCATATTTTTAGTATCTGGAGTTTCAGGCACATGCAGAGAAATGACATCACATTTATTCAGTAGCTCACTCATGGTATGTATTTGCGTTGCATTACCGAGTGAGAGTTTGTTTTCTATGTCATAGAAATAGACTTGCATACCGAGGTTTTCGGCAATGATACCGAGCTGGGTACCAATGTGGCCATAGCCAATAATACCTAAGCGTTTACCGCGTGCCTCATAAGAGTTATCAGCACTTTTTTTCCAAATACCACGATGTGCCAATGCATTTTTTTCAGGAATCCCACGCAGTAGTAGCAGTGTTTGGCCTAAAACGAGTTCAGCAACACTGCGAGTATTCGAAAATGGTGCATTAAAGACAGGAATCCCGCGTTTTGCGGCTGCATTCAGGTCAACTTGGTTGGTGCCAATGCAGAAGCAGCCGATAGCAACCAATTTCTCTGCCGCGTTGATTACCGTTTCAGTCAAATTAGTGCGCGAACGAATTCCGATGAAGTGAGCATCTTTCACCGCTTCGAGCAGTTGTTCATCACCCAGAGAACCTTTGTGATACTCAATATTGCTGTAACCGGCAGATTGCAGTACTTCAACCGTTGAAGGGTGTAGCCCTTCGAGGAGTAAGATTTTGATTTTGTCTTTTTCGAGTGAAACTTTGGCCATTATTCTCGTCCTTAAAAATGGGAAGGTGGGCAAACACGGCGCACATAAAGCAAAAAGGCTAATGTAAAGAGGAAGATTAACCATTTTGTTGGAAGACAAACGTTTTCCTTGTGCGTCTTCTGACCAATAAAGTAACAAACTTTTTTTGTTTTGGGTAAGAAAATTACGAAATAAGGCATGATTTTCTAGGGCATAGCGAAGAAAAACGGCACCCATGGGTGCCGTTTGTAATGAAATAACGGAAAGTAGCCTTATTTTGTGACTTACTCTTCGATTTTGGCACCATTTTCCGTGCCAGTGATGACGACATCAGCACCTCGGTGAGCGAATAAACCGACGGTTACTACGCCGACAATCCCATTAATTTTATCTTCTAATGCTTTGGCATCAGTAATTTTTAATCCGTGCACATCCAAGATAACGTTACCGTTATCCGTTATTACGCCATGGCGATAGGCTGGATCACCACCAAGTTTAACCAGTTGACGTGCCACATAAGAGCGCGCCATTGGGATCACTTCAACTGGAAGTGGGAATTGACCTAGAACATCGACCGCTTTTGTGCCATCAACGATACAAATGAATTTATCCGCAATCGCGGCAACGATTTTTTCTCGAGTGAGCGCAGCGCCGCCTCCTTTGATCATATCGCGCGCAGGGTTGATTTCATCTGCGCCATCAACATAAATATCGAGTTGATCAACATCATTGCAGTCGAACACTTCAATACCTAGGCCTTTTAGCTTCTCTGTTGAGGCGATAGAACTTGAAACCGCACCCTTAATATCATCTTTAATCGAACCCAGTGCATCAATGAAGTGATTCACCGTTGAACCCGTACCCACACCAACGATGCTGCCTTTTTCTACATATTTGAGTGCGGCCCAGCCGGCGGCTTTTTTCATTTCATCTTGAGTCATGCCAATCTCCTGATATCGATTTATAGTGACGGTAATGTTGCGGGGCGATTATAGCCTCAATAATTTATGATTCCCATTGCCAGATTTGGCTTGGAGTCACTATTTGAGGTAAAGGTATATCCCATGCTTCGCTCGGCAGATGAGTCACTTGTTGGCAATCATGAGCTAAGCCTATGGGTAGGGCACCTTTACCCGTTTTAAACCAAGCTTCTAACGTACGATCATAATAGCCGCCGCCCATCCCGAGCCTTTGCCCTGTTTGATCAAAGGCCACCAATGGTGTGCAGATGATATCTAGCTCATTTACTGGTTTGATCAATGTTTGGTTGAGCTTGGGTTCGGCAATGCCGTATTTATTTCGCGTCATTATGGTTTGAGCATCATAGCGCAAGAACAATAAATTCCCACTCGAGAAGGGGTGTAAAACGGGAAGATAGGTCTGTTTGCCTTGTTGCCATAACCACGCTATGAGCGGTTGTGTTTCAAGCTCACCATCGGTTGCCAAGTAGAGGGCAATGTGCTGACTCGTTAAAACTTCAGGCAGTGTTGAAAAACGAGAGACAAGTTCAATTGAAGCGTGTTTTTGCTGCGTAGGTGATAGCTGTTTACGCCGCTGGCGGATGACTTGACGAAGTGTGTGTCGAGTGTTTTGCATAAGGATACCCCAGAGTGCCGTTGCGGATTTTGGCCCTTGAACCAGCTGGTTCAAGGCGGATCAGCAATGGTAACCGCAGGCTTCTCGGTACGAGCCGAGCTTGCTCAATAGCTACCAAGTACTAACCCTTTGGTGTTGCTTATCGGCTCAGGGACTTAAATCCGGCTGACAAACACTCTAGGGTAAATTTGGTTACGCTGGTAAAGACTACTGCTGTCCTAGCTTCACTTTACTGATGGCATCTTCAAGAGATGCAGCGAGCTGTTCCATGCGCTCGGTTAATTGATTTTGTTGGCCTAGGCTCTCATTGTTTTTGGTTTGCAATTCATAACAAATGTTGAGCGCAGCAATCGTGAGTAGCTTTACCTCATTGGTAACTTTAGTACGCTCTGCCATCTCTTTCAATCGGTTATCAAGATCTTGCGCCGCTTGGATTAAAGACTGCTCTTGTCCCGCAGGGCAATTCACACGAGTCAATTTTCCTAAAATTTCTACGTCTACCGCTTGATTACTCATGATGGATGAACTCTTATCGCGCTGTCTAAGATGGTGCCACTCACATGCCCATCGAGGTGGAAACTATAGGTAAAGCGGCCCTAAGATTCAAGCTTTTCAAAGCGAGCAGTAAAAAATGAGGGACTAAAAACACAGTTATTAGGCAAATTGAGTAAAAGCTACCCACAATTAACGCTTTGAGCATTTTCGCATTGGAAGCTAAGTGGTAGGATCGCGCTTATTTGATTTTATTACGAGCTTCCCATGAGCGAAAAAAAACTACCGGATTATCTTTCTCTTGCCACTGCCCTTCAATCTGCAGCACTTGCGGTTAACCCTGCTGAGTTGCATGGGTTGCTAACGGGCATGCTGGCCGGTGGTCTGGGCTTAAATGATAAGAGCTGGCAGCCACTTATTTTTGATTACACTAACGAAGGTATGGGTTGGCCAGATCGTCCGTTGACATTGGCTGAACAAGTACTCACCTTTACAATCGAAGAGCTCACTGGTAGCGGGATGGAGTTGTCACTACTGTTGCCAGATGAAGAGGCGAGTGCCAGTGTATTTGATTTGGCTGATGGCGTAGCCGACTGGGTAAATCACTTTATTTCTGGGCTTGGCTTGATTGGGGTTGTTTTGAAAAAAGCGTCCGCAGAGACTAAAGAGGCCTTGGCTGATCTAGAAGAAATTGCCAAGCTCGGTATCGATGAAGAGGATGACTTGGATGAGCAAGCTCAACTTTTGGAACACGTCATCGAGCATATAAAAGCTTGTGTGTTAACAATTCATGCTGAATTTGGTATCAAACCTCTACAAGAAACTCAGCCGACCGTGCATTAAAGAGAGATGACTGTGAAGCAATTTGATGTGATTATCGCTGGTGGGGCGATGGCCGGTGCAACACTGGCGTTGGCCTTAGATACGCTTTCTCAAGGAAAGCTTGCGATTGCTGTGGTCGAAGCGCATCCGCTGGATGATAAGCTCGCCCATCCCGGCTTTGATTCGCGTTCAATTGCTTTATCCTACGGTAGCGTGCAAATTTTGCAAAATCTCTCCTTGTGGCAGTCGCTGCAAGAGGTCGCCACCCCAATTACACATATTCATGTGTCGGATCGGTCTCATATTGGGATGACCGATATCACTTGTCAGCAACTCGATTTAGAAGCATTAGGTTACGTGGTTGAATTAGCCGATGTTGGGCAGATTTACGCGCAAAAAATGCAGCAGAGCCCGCATATTGAGTTATTTTGCCCAAGCGCGGTTCAGCAAGTGGAACGCAGTATGGATAAGGTCACTGTCACCCTTAACGATCAACGAACGATCCAAGCTAAGTTATTGGTCGCAGCTGATGGGGCGATATCGACCTGCTGCGAGCAAATCGGCCTCATCCAACAAGAGCATGATTTTGAACAGGTCGCGGTTATTGCTAATGTTGTGAGCTCAAAAGCTCACCAAGGACGAGCGTTTGAACGATTTACCGCCGATGGTCCTGTCGCGTTATTACCAATGAGTGATAATCGACTCTCTTTAGTTTGGTGTTTACCTCCCGCGAAAGCCGAGCGAGTTTTTTCACTCAGTGATGAGGGTTTTTTAGCACAGCTTCAAGATGCGTTTGGTTGGCGTTTAGGGCGAATGAATAAAGTGGGCACTCGTGCCTGCTATCCATTACAACTGCGTTATCGAGAGCAGAACATTTCACATCGTTTTGCCATTGTGGGCAATGCCGCTCAGACATTACATCCGATTGCGGGACAAGGTTTTAACTTAGGTATTCGAGATGTGGCAAGTTTGGCGGATGAGCTTATCAAGCAGCAAGCCGATGTTGGCTGCTATCGCGGTTTACAAGCTTTTTCCCAACGCCGAGAAGCGGATCGTGATGCCACCATTAAGCTGACATCATCCCTGGTGCATCTCTTTTCCAATGATTGGTTAACCACTCGTATTGGTCGCAATGTAGGCCTCATGGTGATGGATAATTTACCGTGGCTGAAAATGCCGCTACTGCGCCGAACGCTTGGCGTAGTGAATAGATAAAAGGGTCTGTATATGATGCAAAGTGTCGATATTGTCATTGTGGGTGGCGGAATGGTTGGCCTTGCACTGGCCGCAGCATTAAAGCATAGCGAACTGCGCATCGCCGTGATTGAGGGCCGAGTACCCAGCCTTGAACTTGCAGAGCTGCCGGATGTGCGAGTCTCCGCCTTAAGCCGTTCCAGTGAAATCATGTTGCGAAACCTTGGTGCATGGCAAGGCATCATTTCTCGTCGCTCTGCGCCTTATTCGGCGATGGAAGTGTGGGAACGCGATAGTTTTGCGCGGATCGAATTTAGTGCCAATCAGATGACTCAGCCGGATCTGGGACACATTGTTGAGAACCGCGTCATTCAATTAGCCTTACTCGAACAAGTACAAAAGCAAGCGAATGTGACACTCTTTATGCCCGCTCAATGCCAATCGCTGGCTGTCGGAGAAAGTGAAGCGTGGCTAACGCTCGATAACGGTCAATCACTCACCGCAAAATTGATAGTAGGAGCCGATGGCGCAAACTCTTGGGTTCGTCAGCAGCAAGACATTCCATTAACCCATTGGGATTATGGACACAGTGCGCTGGTGGCAAATGTCCGCACGGTGGAACCACATCAATCGACGGCAAGGCAAGTGTTTACCCCACAAGGTCCGCTGGCCTTTTTACCTATGTCTGATCCTCATATGAGCTCAATCGTTTGGTCTACAGAGCCCAACCGAGCGCAGCGCTTGCTCAGCCTGTCTGAGCTCGAATTCAATAAGATACTGACCGCTGAGTTTGATCATCGTTTAGGTTTGTGTGAGGTGGTCGGTGAACGTGCTGCTTTCCCACTTAAAATGCGTTATGCCCGAGATTTTGCTTTACAACGAATCGCACTCGTTGGTGATGCGGCGCACACCATCCATCCGCTAGCCGGGCAAGGTGTTAATTTAGGTTTACTTGATGCTGCAAGCTTAGCTCAAGAACTACTCGCGTTGTGGCATCAAGGTGAAGACATTGGCTTGCTCAAAAATTTGCGAGGTTATGAACGTTGGCGAAAAACAGAAGCTGCCAAAATGATTGCCGCGATGCAAGGTTTCAAAGACCTTTTTGAAGGTGATAACCCGGCGAAGAAACTGATCCGTGGCATTGGCATGCAGTTGGCTGGACAACTTCCTGGAGCCAAAGATGAGATTATGAAAAGAGCACTGGGTTTAAAAGGTGATTTACCTGATCTTGCCAAGAGTAAAATGGTGCTGCTTGAGCCCTAACAGTGATTAACCTAATGATGGCAAAAGGGCTGGCTTATGGCCAACCCTTTTAAAATTCTTTAATGAAACTCGTATTATGCGTAGGCGCAGCGTAGTCTCATGATTTCCTGATTCACTTCCTTCACCGTCTGAAAGTGGCGCTTGTCTGCGCGCTCTGGCAAGATCAGTTTGCCATTATCGAATTCAAATTTTCCAACCCCGTAAATATAGATTCTTCCTTTAAAAAGCCGACTTACGTGTTTAGCTATCATACCTGGCGTATAGCGCTTAAACAGTCTCATACTTCGATCCTTCTGTTATTCTAACACTGCAAATTATAAATAAATTGCGCCTCTAATAGTGTGATTGCCATAGAGGAATATGCAGTTATTGGTGACTCTTTTGGATATTTGTGCTGCCGTAGGCAAAATGTTGGATAAATACCCATGTTTGCGTGATTATCTCCTCAAAATAGTGCTAACAAAAAATGCTCAGTGCACCATTCACTTGGTGCATATTAAGCACGACAAATATTACACTTTAAAGAATAGCTGCTGTTTATGGAAAGTGTTGAATTTTGGTTAAGAATAGCCTAAAAAAAAGCCCGCTTAAATAATAGGCGGGCGAATAGTCACAGATGCATTACACAAAAAGTGGATGTCCTGAAACAATCAGTGGATTCACTTTTTTGCTGGTCAGGGCAACTTCTCGTTTGTCCTGACCAGCATTGTTAGAGTACGTCAAAATAAACCTGATGACTATTTATGTTTCAATAATGACTAAAAATTCATCCCTAATGTTGTGTGATTTAGAGAGCGATCACGTGCCAATGTAATGGATTACATTATTGCATTCTTTTTCCTGAAATTTATTCGAGATAGGCGAGTGTTAGAAAGCATACGCCTCGTAAAGAGGCGCATGGTCAATATGAGGAAGAAGCTTATTCGTCAGTAAGAGAGTAGGGGAGAGCTTGCATAAACCAACGAGTGTTTGGTTGGCTTGCAAGACGAAACTCAGTTTCTGGCTCGAGATTGTTTGGTAAGACTACTAAACCGATAGCGGTATTATCAGCAAACGTGTAGTGAACCATTAATTGCCCAGCACTACGCCAGTTTTCTCCAACTGAGCGTTCGATCATGATTGGTTGATCATTACTTAGCGGTTGCTCAATATTGCCTTGAAGGATGTACATTGCACGTTTATTAATACCTCGATATTTAGCACGAGCGACGGTTTCTTGACCTGTATAACACCCTTTATTAAAGCTGATACCATTAAAGGCCTGAAGATTAACGGCTTGCGGTATGTGCTCATTTTGATCCGCTTGACCAAGGACGGGGACTGCTTCTTCGATATCAAAGCGAGTCCACGTTTCCTCGGTGACTTTCAGTGCTTCACTTTGCGTCATGAGCTGTTGCGCGGTTTGCTCTGAAACAAGTAATAGCCAACGTTGGGATGAAATTTTGATGGCGCTACCACCGTCAATCAAACGCACCTCACCTTCATCTGCCGTTAATGTGTTGATATATTGCTCAGCTTGTTCGCCCATAACACCCAGTGCGACGTCTTGGCTCTGGCTGATATTGACCTTAGAAAAAATAGCGTATTTTTTCAGCTCTCTTAATTCAGCTTCTATTGCTGATAAAGGCTGGAACATCGCATAACCATCGTGATGGTGGAACAGGCGAAAGACCGACCACACTTTGCCTTTCGCATCACAATGGGCACCTAAGGTTGACTGTGTTGGTTCAAGAGTGACGACATTACAGGTCACTTGGCCTTGCAAATAGGCTTTTTTATCATTGCCTGAAATGATGATAGCGCCCCAGGATGCAAGATGAGTCAGCATCAGTGGTGGAAGTGAGCCATTGGCGGTTACTGCGAGAGGTGTCAATGTGTTTTGCCAGTCCATAGTCGTTACCTAAAGAGAATCTTGAGCCCCATGTTAATCCGGAAATTTTTTTTTGTCAGCTTGAACAGGGACTGTGACTCATCTACTAGTTGTATCTTCATCCAGTTGATACACTCAACGCAAATAAACATAAGGTGAGGAAAACCGATGTACACCACTGAAGAAAAAGCAAGAATCAAGTGGGCATGCCGTCGTGGAATGTTAGAGCTCGATGTGGTTGTGATGCCGTTCTTTGAAGAGTGCTTTGATTCTCTGAATGAAAATGAGCAACGAGATTTCGTTTCCCTACTTGAGTCTGACGACCCTGATCTATTTACTTGGATCATGGGGCATGGTCGTAGCGAAAATCTTGGGCATGCGGCAATGGTGGATAAAATTGTTGCTCACAACCTCAGCAAAGTGCGTTAATTTCGTATTATTTCCTTCCCATTTTGCCCGCATTACTAACTTCATTTTTTTGATGATAGCCGTGTGGGCACTATTGATATCGCCCATTCCACTTGTAACGCTCCCCTTATTTTACGCACCTCTTATCACGGCGCAAAAGAGTACCTCACTGTTAGTCCCTAGCTTAATCGGCCAATTCAAGCTCACGAGTCACGGTGAGTGGCAATGTGCCGACCAGAACCTGTCCATTGAAAAGGTTTCTACACAGTTTGCGTTTATGGTGTTGATCATTTATGCACAACAAGGTAAGCGCTATCTAGTGTGGCGCGACAGTTGTGTGGAAGCGGATTATCGCCGTTTATTGGTGCAGCTTCGGCAGGTTACCCATAACCAATCACCAACAATAAAGGAGCGATAAACGCTCCTTTATTCATTCGGTCAACTTGACGCTAACAGATGATCGTTGGCGAGGTTACTCGTCTGGCGTTAGGATCGTTGGGCCACTATTTTCGGCTAACTCTGGATAATCGAGCGTGTAGTGCAAACCGCGGCTCTCTTTACGTTGCATAGCACAACGCACCATCAACTCTGCCACTTGCAGTAAGTTACGCAGCTCAAGCAGGTTATTTGAAACGCGGAAATGACTATAGTATTCGTGGGTTTCTTGTTGCAGTAATTGAATGCGGCGTAGTGCTCGCTCTAAGCGCTTATCTGTGCGGACAATCCCCATGTAATCCCACATAAATAGGCGCAGTTCATGCCAGTTATGTTGGATTACGACCTCTTCATCAGAGTTATTGACCTTACTTTCATCCCAACCGGGTAAGCTTGGTGGGAGCTGAGCCGTTGGTAATCCTTTTAAAATATCCTTTGCCGCTGACCAGGCATAAACGACGCATTCTAATAGAGAGTTCGACGCCATTCGGTTAGCACCGTGCAAACCGGTGTAGCTAACTTCGCCGATCGCATACAGGTTATGCAGATCCGTTTTACCTTGTTTATTGACAATAACGCCACCACAAGTGTAGTGCGCCGCAGGAACAATCGGAATCGGCTCTTTGGTCATATCAATGCCCAAATCCATCAAGCGTGTATAAATGGTTGGGAAATGTTTTTCAATAAAATCGGCCGGTTTGTGGCTGATGTCCAGATACATACAATCAGCACCTAAACGCTTCATCTCATAGTCGATGGCGCGAGCCACGATATCACGAGGAGCCAGTTCGGCACGTTCATCAAAATCGAGCATGAATCGTGAACCGTCTGGGCGTCTTAAAAAAGCGCCTTCGCCACGTAATGCTTCTGTCAGTAGGAAATTACGTGCTTCAGGGTGGAAAAGACAAGTTGGATGGAATTGATTGAACTCAAGGTTCGCCACTCGGCATCCTGCTCGCCACGCCATTGCGATACCATCACCTGAGGAAACATCAGGGTTAGAGGTATATTGATACACTTTTGAGGCGCCGCCCGTGGCTAAAACGACAAACTTAGCGCGGATCGTTTCAACGTGTTCCTCATTGCGGTTCCAAATATAAGCGCCAACCACTCTTTTTTTATCACCACCGATTTTATCTTCGGTGATTAAATCCAGCGCATTGTGACGTTCAAGGATAGTAATGTTGGGGTGATTATGAACATTGTCTTGCAAGGAGGTTTGCATTGCCATGCCAGTGGCGTCAGCCGCGTGCAAGATGCGGCGATGACTATGGCCGCCTTCACGAGTTAAGTGATAGCGAGGTGCTTCATCACTGTCATTCTCTTCTCTGTCAAAAGGAACGCCGCCATCGATAAGCCACTGAACACACTCTTTAGCATGCTCGGCGATGAAACGGACAGTATCCTCTTCACAGATCCCTGCGCCCGCAATTTGAGTGTCTTCGACGTGTGACTCAATACTGTCTGATTCGTCAAAAACAGCGGCAATCCCCCCTTGGGCGTAATAAGTGGCACCTTCACTGCGTGGTCCCTTACTCAGTACAATGACTTTACTGTGTTTTGCTACGCGTAGTGCGAGCGATAAACCCGCTGCGCCACTGCCTACGACTAATACATCGCATAGATGTTCACGGTTTGCGTTCATAAAACTTTTAAATTCCCGAACTAGAGTAGAGTTGTCCAACTCTCATTTTAAATATGCATTGCATGTATCTATACTCTTGAAGTGATTCAGCCGCAAGGTTTATCCACTAACGGTATCGCTATGGCTTCAAGCCAATAGCAGTAGAGAAAGATTTGATGCAATACTTTGTAAATGCCATTGTCTTTCGTCTTATCGACCCTCACTATATTGGGGATCCCCTATAGTGAAATTAGATCACATTTATTGAATAATGCTTGGCAAATATTTTTAGACAGAATGGAACTTTCTATTCTCCCTTGAGTCACAATAGTGCTCATGTAAGCGGTGGTGTCAATACTACATTTTGCATAATGAATGCCCATATCTGAGAAGGTAAGGGGAATAACAATAGGAGTACAGGCTCGAATGAACGAGCAGCTGACCGATCAAGTATTGATTGAGCGAGTTCAGAGTGGAGATAAGCAAGCATTTAACCTTTTGGTTTTAAGGTACCAAAATAAAGTCTGCAACCTTATTTCTCGGTATGTGAGCAATTCCGGAGATGTAGCCGATGTCGCACAAGAAGCGTTCATCAAAGCGTATCGGGCTATCCCAAGTTTTCGCGGAGAGAGTGCCTTTTACACTTGGCTATACCGTATTGCTGTTAATACCGCTAAGAATCACATTGTAGCCCAAAGTCGTAGACCGCCCGCTAGCGATGTTGATGCTGAAGATGCTGAATATTACGAAAGTGGCAACGCATTAAAAGAAATATCGAACCCTGAGAACATTACGTTGTCGAAAGAATTGCAGCGAGTCGTTTTTGGTGCGATAGAAGCGTTGCCTGAAGATTTGAAAACTGCGATGACCTTGCGTGAACTGGATGGTTTAAGTTACGAGGAAATAGCAGAAGTCATGGATTGTCCTGTAGGAACGGTGCGTTCTCGCATCTTCCGTGCTCGTGAAGCGGTAGAAAAGAAAATTAAACCTCTTTTATAGCGCTCAAACTGGTAACGAAAATGGTGAATAAATAATGGCTGACAAAGAAAGACTTTCAGCACTCATGGATGGGGAAATGGTCGATAAAGCGCTCATTCAAGAATTAGAGCTCGACCAAGAAAGTTTGCAAACGTGGAAAAATTACCATTTGGTTGGTGATGTGATGCGTGGAGATGCCCCAGTCCGAGCTGAGTGGGATATTGCACAGAGCGTTGCGCTAGCATTGGATGACGAACCCGCACACAGTCGTTTACAATCTGCTTCGGTTATTGATTTTCGTGATGCAAGCCGTGAGTCTCAGCCGACGCCAGCTCAAGCTCGTCGGCAGTTACCGGCTTGGCTTTCCCAATTTGGCCAGGTTGCGGTTGCTGCGTGTGTGTCGTTTGTGGTGATTTTAGGTGTTCAACAATACGGTGGCCGTGATTCAGGAGTGAATCAAAACGACCAATTACCCGTACTGCAAACCATTCCGTTGGCTGGCAGCGCAGAGCCAGTTAGTTTAACGCGTGATTCAGTAGAGCGCCAAACCAGCGAAAGCCGCGTGCAAGAACAACGTCGCCGCGTAAACGCATTATTGCAAGACTACGAGCTGCAACTTCGCCTGAACAGTGAAAGTGCAAGCCCACATAACGATGTACTTGAATCGGTAGTTGAATGAATAAATTCCTGATCAGTGCACTGGCGCTGTTCAGTTTGAACTCTACATTAGCCTTTGCAGAAGACCAACCTGCAGAGGCTTTGTTGCTTCAAATGAACGAGGCCAGTCAGCATTTAAATTATGAGCTGTCTTACATTCTGATTAAGAAAAACAGCATCGATCCACTGCTGTATCGTCATGCAAGTCAAGGCGATCAGCAATTTGCGCATCTCGTTTATCTCAGCGGCCCGATCCGTGAAGTGATTCGCCGTGGCAATGAAGTGAGTTACATTGAACCTGGGGTAGAACCGTTCACCATTGAGTCAAGCACTATGGTTGCGCCGACGATTCCGATGCTAACCAGCAATGTCACTGAATTAGGCCGTTACTACGATTTCGTCAAAGTTGGCCGTGCACGTGAAGCGGGCACGGCTTGCCAAGTGGTGCGAGTGGTGCCGAAAGATGGCTTACGCTATTCCTATATTTTGTGGGTAGATGAGACCAGTAACTTGCCATTGCGAGCTGATTTAGTCGATCGCGACGGCGAGGTGCTTGAGCAATATCGCACTATCTCTTACGCCATTAGCGACAAATTAGCGCAGGCGATGCAAGGGCTAAATGACGTTGAGTTACCCGAGGTATTAACGTTACCGAAAGGCAACCTCACGGAAAGTTTTTGGCAAGTGAGTTGGAAACCTGAAGGCTTTGAACCCAAAGAGCTTAACCGTTATCGTATGGCGATTACTGAGCGTTTGGTAGAGAGCCAGATGTTCAGTGATGGGCTATTTAGTTTTTCTGTCTATATTTCCGATAGTGACAACCATTCGCTGAAAGGCCAACTGGTTCGTCAAGGCCGCCGTACCCTGCATAGTGTGGTGAAAGGAAACAATGAAATCTCAGTGGTCGGTGATATTCCACCGGCAACGGCGCAGCGCATTGCTCAATCGGTGACGTTTGTCCAGCCTGCGGTGCCCTCAACAGAGGCAACCAAACCATGATGACGGCGTTAGCAACAGTCACCGCTGTTCAACCTGATGCTAAAGGGTTTCACGTTGAACTCAGTTGTCAGCAGCAGACAAGTTGCAGCAGTTGTTCGTCCTCCAAAAGCTGTGGTACTGGGATCGTATCGAAAGCGATTGGTAACAAAGCGCTGTTATGGCAACTCGATACGAAAAAACCAGTGAAGCAAGGCCAGACGGTTGAAATCGGTTTTCCCGAAAAAAGCTTGCTTCAATCGGCAGCCTTAGTGTATTTGGTGCCGCTTTTTATGATGATGTTTGGCGCTTGGCTGGGTGAGAGCCTCTTGGCCCCTTGGCTCGGTTTAGGTGAGGGCATCGTGATCATCACGGCCGCTGTTTTTATCGCGCTGGGGATCGGAATTGCCAAACGTTGCTCTGTGGTTCTTGAAAAACGATCGCAGCAAGAGGTGGTTTTGGTCCGAGTCCTTGGTGAACCTATCGCCTAATTTATGATGCGAACCCTACCGAAATTGGGTAGAATCGGCCAACTTTATGGAAACGCCGCTTGATGTGGCTTTCTTATGTCCCTTTTTTCAAGAGTTTAGTCATCCCAAATCTATGAAGCACATTCGTAACTTTTCGATTATCGCCCACATCGACCATGGTAAGTCGACCCTATCTGACCGTTTGATCCAAGTTTGTGGTGGATTAAGTGATCGTGAAATGGAATCTCAAGTTCTAGACTCTATGGACCTTGAGCGTGAGCGTGGCATCACCATCAAAGCACAGAGTGTGACGCTCGATTACAAAGCAAACGATGGCGAGACATACCAGCTCAACTTTATCGATACTCCTGGACACGTTGACTTTTCTTATGAAGTTTCCCGTTCTTTAGCCGCCTGTGAAGGTGCTCTATTGGTGGTGGATGCTGGTCAAGGCGTTGAAGCGCAAACATTGGCTAACTGTTATACCGCCATTGAAATGGACCTTGAAGTTGTCCCAATCCTAAATAAGATTGATTTGCCAGCCGCAGAGCCTGAACGCGTAGCGGAAGAAATTGAAGATATCGTCGGTATCGATGCTATTGACGCAGTGCGCTGCTCTGCGAAAACAGGCCTTGGCGTGGATGAAGTGCTAGAAAAAATCGTTTCTGGTATTCCGGCTCCTGAGGGCGATCCTGCTGCGCCGCTGCAAGCGTTAATCATCGATTCTTGGTTTGATAACTACTTAGGTGTTGTCTCTTTAGTGCGAGTGAAAAATGGTGCGCTGAAGAAAAATGACAAGATTAAAGTGATGAGCACAGGCCAAACTTGGGGTATTGACCGTTTAGGTATTTTTACGCCAAAACAAGTCGACAAAACCATGTTGAACACTGGTGAAGTGGGCTGGGTGGTTTGTGGTATTAAAGACATTCTCGGCGCTCCTGTGGGTGATACACTGACCAGCGCGAAAGATCCGTGTGAAAAAGCATTGCCAGGCTTTAAAAAAGTGAAACCGCAGGTGTATGCGGGGCTTTTCCCTGTCTCTTCTGATGATTACGAAAACTTTCGTGATGCGTTAGGTAAACTGAGCCTAAACGATGCCTCGTTATTCTATGAGCCAGAAAGTTCGGCCGCCCTTGGTTTTGGTTTCCGTTGTGGTTTCTTGGGTATGCTCCACATGGAGATTATTCAAGAGCGTTTAGAGCGCGAATACGATCTTGACCTTATCACCACTGCGCCAACGGTAGTCTATGAAGTGAAGAAGACCGATGGCACGATGCTTTATGTTGATAGCCCGGCTAAATTGCCTGCGGTGAACGACATTGAAGAGATTCGTGAACCGATTGCGCGTTGTAACATTTTGACCCCTTCTGAATATTTGGGTAACGTCATTATGTTGTGCGTTGAAAAACGTGGCGTGCAGGTTGATATGGTCTATCACGGTAACCAAGTAGCCTTGACTTATGATGTGCCGATGGCCGAAGTGGTGCTTGATTTCTTTGACCGCTTGAAGTCAACTTCTCGTGGTTATGCATCACTTGATTATGGTTTCCAACGCTTTGAAGCTTCAAGCATGGTCCGTGTGGATATCTTGCTAAATGGTGACAAAGTGGATGCGCTAGCCATCATCACTCACAAAGACAATTCGCAAACGCGTGGTCGTCAAGTGGTTGAGAAAATGAAAGAGTTTATCCCTCGCCAAATGTTTGATATTGCGATTCAAGCGGCGATCGGTAACCACATTATTGCTCGTTCAACCGTGAAGCAGCTGCGTAAAAACGTACTGGCGAAATGTTACGGTGGTGATATTAGCCGTAAGAAAAAACTGCTTAAGAAACAGAAAGAAGGTAAGAAGCGCATGAAGCAAATTGGTAATGTTGAGTTGCCACAAGAAGCCTTCCTTGCCATTTTGCACGTAGGTAAAGATTAAGCATTGCTTTGTTCTTATGCATGCAGCAGTCACCATTTAAGTGAAAGAGTTTCGGCTCTTTCACTTTCGTATTTTTAGATAAGGGAACTCCATGGCGAATACATTTTCACTCATCTTGGTGATCGTCACATTAGTGACCGGCATAGTTTGGGTGCTGGAGAAGTTGGTGTGGGCGAAAAAACGTCAACAGAAGATGGCCGCTATTGAAGCGCAAACCAACGGCTTGGATGACAAACTCAGCGCCAAAATTTCCGCGCAACCTTGGTGGATTGAAAACAGTGTTTCCATCTTCCCTGTGATTGCTTTTGTGCTGGTGCTACGCTCTTTTGTGTACGAACCTTTTCAGATTCCATCTGGCTCAATGATGCCAACGTTGCTGGTGGGCGACTTCATCTTAGTTGAGAAATACGCTTACGGTTTGAAAGACCCAGTATGGCGTACTCAACTGGTCGAAACTGGTAAACCAGAGCGTGGTGATGTCGTGGTCTTTAAATACCCGCCGCAACCAAGCATTGACTACATCAAGCGCGTGGTCGGCATGCCGGGCGACACAGTTCGTTATAGCAGCAACAAAGAGATTTGTATTCAAGCTCAAGGTTCAACAGAATGTAAACAGGTCAAACTGTCCAATGTTGAAGAGAGTGAGTTCAACCAAAATGGCATCCCTTTAATTCAAGTGAATGAAAAGTTAGGTCAGGTTGAACACCAGATTTTGATCAATCCATTGCGTCGTGATCGTGTTGATGCTTATCAGCCACGCCATGGCGTTAATGAATGGGTTGTTCCTCAAGGTCAGTATTTTGTGATGGGTGATAACCGTGACAACAGTGCTGATAGCCGTTACTGGGGCTTTGTTCCAGAAGCAAACTTAGTCGGTAAAGCGGTCGGTATTTGGATAAGTTTTGAGTTTGAACGTGGTGCCGATAGCGTTTTACCTTCGTGGATCCCAACTGGTGTGCGTTTTAACCGCATTGGTGGCATTAACTAGGCTAGCTTTGGCTAGCCATCACTACATCGAGAGAGCATGAATTCTCCAATTAGTAAATTAGAAACTAAACTCGGTTATTCATTTAATGATCCCGAGTTTATTTCCTTAGCACTGACACATCGCAGTGCAAATGGTAAGCACAATGAACGTCTTGAGTTTCTGGGCGATTCAATTTTAAGTTTTGTCATCGCTGATGAGCTGTACCACCGTTTCCCTAAAATTAACGAAGGGGATATGAGTCGTATGCGCGCTACGCTTGTGCGTGGTCACACATTGGCTGAACTGGGCAGAGAATTTTGCCTAGGAGATTACTTAAAATTAGGTCCAGGTGAGTTGAAAAGTGGTGGTTTCCGCCGTGATTCAATCCTTGCTGATGCCGTAGAAGCCATCATTGGTGCGATTTATTTAGACAGCGATACCGAAGTAGTACGACGTATTATTTTGAGCTGGTATCAAGAGCGCCTTGACGCCATTGAGCCGGGCGTATCGCAAAAAGACCCAAAAACTCGCCTACAAGAGTTTCTGCAAGGTAGAAGAAAGCAACTGCCTATCTACACAGTGACTAATATTAAAGGTGAAGCACACAACCAAGAATTTACGGTATCGTGTGATGTAGCAGGAATGGGAACGCCTGTAATTGGTAAAGGCACCAGTCGTCGTAAAGCTGAACAATCGGCGGCTGAAATTGCACTAGAGCAACTGACAAATGGCTGATAACGAATTTGATTTGGATGCGTACTTCGCATCAAACACCAACAGCAATGAAGCAACTCCGGAAAGTGGTGAGCAGCACTGTGGTTTTATCGCCATTGTGGGTCGCCCCAATGTCGGGAAATCAACCCTGCTGAATAACTTACTGGGACAAAAGATATCCATCACATCGCGCAAGCCTCAAACCACTCGTCACCGCATTATGGGTGTCGATACAGAGGGGCCGTACCAAGCGATTTACGTTGATACTCCGGGGTTACACATTGAAGAAAAGCGTGCGATTAACCGCTTGATGAACCGTGCGGCAAGTAGTTCACTCAGTGATGTTAACTTAGTGCTGTTTTTAGTCGATGGCACTCAGTGGACCGCCGATGATGAAATGGTGCTCAACAAACTACGTAATGCTAACTTCCCTGTAGTGTTGTGTGTCAATAAAGTCGATAACGTGAAAGATCGTAACGATGTAATGATGCATATGCTAGAGCTATCGAAGAAAATGGAATTTGTTGATGTCGTGCCGATTGCGGCAAAACATGGCAAAAACGTCGATGTATTGCGTAAACATGTGCGTGAGCATTTACCTCAAACCACGCATCACTTCCCTGAAGAGTATGTGACTGATCGCTCGCAGCGCTTCATGGCTTCCGAGATTGTGCGTGAAAAACTGATGCGCTTTACTGGTGAAGAGCTGCCGTATTCAGTAACCGTTGAAATTGAACGTTTTGACTATAACCCTGAAACCGATGGTTTTCATATCAACGCGTTGATCCTCGTTGAACGCAGCGGCCAGAAAAAAATGGTGATCGGCAAAGGTGGTGAAAAAATCAAAACCATCGGCCGTGAAGCGCGTTTAGACATGGAAGAGTTGTTTGGTCGCAAGGTTTACCTAGAAACTTGGGTGAAAGTGAAATCCGGGTGGGCAGATGATGAACGCGCCCTTCGTAGCCTTGGTTATATTGACGATCTATAACCTCTATTCGAGGTGGGCGAGAACATCGCTCACCTTTGAGTGCTGATATGTCAGACGGTTTACAGCGCTGTTTTGTCCTTCATCGACGTCCTTATAGCGAGTCGAGCCTAATCCTTGATGTGTTTAGCGAGGAGTATGGCCGCGTCACCTTAATGTCCAAAGGCGCACGCAGTAAACGATCGAACTTAAAAGGTGCACTGCAACCTTTTACCCCCTTATTGCTCAAATGGTCAGGCAACGGTTCAATGAAAACCTTGCGCCAAGCAGAACCGATTAGCCTTGGCTTACCGCTCAGTGGTATTCATCTCTATTCTGCCATGTACGTCAATGAGCTGATTGGCCGCGTGCTTGCGCAAGAAGTGCCTTGCCCAGGTCTGTTCCATGATTATCTGCATGCACTCACCGAGTTAGCTCAGTGTGAAAATCCAGAACCAGCACTGCGCCGTTTTGAACTCGCGTTGCTAGCTTCAATGGGTTATGGCGTTGATTTCTTGCATTGCGCCGGAACGGGAGAAGCCATCGATCCTCGCATGACTTATCGCTATCGCGAGCAAAAAGGTTTTATCGCTTCTGTTAGGCGCGATAACCTCACGTTTATGGGCGATGAGTTGATTGCCATTAGTGAGCGGCGCTTTGTCAGTAAAGAGCAGCTTCAAGCGGCAAAACGCTTTACACGCATAGCGTTAAAGCCGTATCTTGGCGGCAAACCTTTAAAAAGCAGGGAGCTTTTCCTGCCCATGTCTAGTTTTTCCAGAGTACGGAGTATAGGAAAATGAGCGCAATTTACTTAGGCGTTAATATCGATCACATCGCCACGTTACGAAATGCCCGCGGTACCAAATACCCAGATCCCGTGCATGCTGCTGAAATGGCAGAGCGTGCCGGAGCCGATGGCATTACTATTCACCTACGTGAAGACCGACGCCATATCAAGGATCGCGATGTGCGTATTTTACGCGAGACGTTGCAAACTCGAATGAACCTCGAGATGGCCGTTACCGACGAAATGATTGATATTGCTCTGCAAACTCAGCCTGAATTTGTGTGTTTAGTGCCTGAAAAGCGTGAAGAACTAACGACGGAAGGTGGGCTGGACGTATTAGGACAGCTTGACAAAGTGAAAGCGGCAACCGAAAAACTGACCGCTGCAGGCATCAAAGTCTCTCTGTTTATTGATGCTGATCGTGAGCAGATTAACGCAGCTAAAACTTGCGGTGCACCGTTTATTGAATTGCATACTGGTCATTACGCCGATGCAACAACCGAAGCGGATCAGCAAGATGAGTTAAAGAAAATTGCGGCGGCTGCGAGCTATGCGAGTGATTTGGGCATTACGGTGAACGCTGGTCATGGTTTGACTTACCACAACGTAGCTGCCATTGCTGCACTGCCTGAAATTTACGAACTCAACATTGGGCACTCGATTATCGGGCGTGCTGTATTTGATGGTTTGGAAAAATCGGTCGCCGATATGAAAGCCATCATGCAAGCGGCTCGCAAATAAGGTCTACCGATGGCGATTATCGGCTTAGGGACTGATATTGCGGAAATTGAACGCATAGAAAAAGCATTGTCACGCAGTGGCGATGCTTTTGCCGAGCGGGTGCTAACCCAAGATGAATTGGCGGTGTTCCATTCGCTCAAGAAAAAAGGGCGCTATTTAGCGAAACGTTTTGCCGCTAAAGAAGCGGCATCTAAAGCGCTTGGTACGGGTATTGCGCATGGCGTTAGCTTTCAGGATTTTACCGTCACCAACGACGCCAACGGAAAACCCGTGCTAACACTATCAGGTAAGGCTAAGCAGTTGGCTGCCACAGCCGGTGTGAATCACATTCACCTAACCATTTCTGATGAGCGTCATTATGCGGTGGCGACGGTGATTTTAGAGTCTTAATCTGTCAATCTTCTCTGCTTGCTGACGAGCAAATACTGCTGAGCGGCAAGCCCCTTTTTTCATTCGGTTAAATTGTCTCTTGGGTTAAATTGCTCATTCGCTTAAATACGGTTTAGCGGTAGCGACCACTTTGTCCATCTCATCTTGTAATTCAAATAACTCCGGTTCGACATCGCTGATGGATTTGCCCGATCGCAATGCCTGTTCGAGCGCTGCGCACACTTTTTTCAAGCGGGGTACGCCACTGTATGAGCAACTGCCGTGCAGTTTATGAATATGGTGCAGTAGATCTTGGGTAGGGTATTCATCATCTTCCAACGCCATGCTGACGACTTGGCTCACCTGTGGAATCGAATCAACTAGCATCTGTAGCAGCTCTTTGGCCAAATCTTCCTTGTTGGCTGATTGTTTGAGTGCATTTTGCCAGTCAATGATAATGGTGTGATTAGGCTGCTCAGCTTCCTGTGACGGCGACGGTATAACTTGTTCTGTGAGTTGTAATTTCTCCAACTGTTTACGGTTGGCGTAGGGGTTCCAGTGTGCTAACACTTGCTGCAAGATGTGCTCTTCAATCGGCTTAGTGAGGTAATCATCCATTCCTTCTTTCAGCAGACGATCGCGCTCTCCGATCATTGCATGAGCCGTTACCGCAATCACGGGCGTTTGGTGATTGAGTACCGTTTTCTTAATTTCCTGGCAAGCGGTGACCCCATCCATCTGTGGCATTTGGATGTCCATCAAAATCATATCAAATTTCTGTCGGCTTGCTTGTTCGACCGCTTCTTGGCCATTCGTACAAGCGATGACGGTTTCAACACGTTCTTGCAGCAGGGCCATGATCAGTTTGAGGTTGGCAGGGTTATCATCCACCGCCATTACTTTCAGGGGCAGTGTATCGAGTGTGATCGGTAGATCTTGAATGGCAGGCTGTACCGGTTGGTGTGCGATTAACAGTTGCAGCAATTTTTTACGCGACAGTGGCTTGGTAATGCACTGCACTGGATGATGCTGCATTAAATAATCGGATAGTGCGAGCTCGGTACTTGGTGTACCGATAATCACGTTGTCGGCAAGCTGAATAGCCTTTGTGACCCACTGCTCAACCAAATCTAAATCAGTCTCTCTACTTGGGGCTAAATTGAGTAATACATAATCGAAGCGATCCGTCTCTTCTGGCATCACCGCTCGATATGTGACGCTCAACCCTGCCTGCACCAACATTTGCTGAATGATGGAGGCGGCTTGCATATTGGGTTCAACGAGCAACAGCTGTTTATTGCTCAAAATATGTGGGTCAAGCCAGTCGCTCATCGGCATTTCAGTGGTATTAAGACGCAGCGTAAACCAGAAGGTGGAACCTTGGTGAAGGCGGCTGGTGAGGCTAATTTCACCGCCCATGTGGCTGACCAATTTCTGAGTAATAACCAAACCAAGTCCAGTGCCGCCGTAGCGACGAGAAATACTGGCATCGGCTTGGCTAAAGGCTTGGAACAGCTGTGCTTGTTGGCGCTCTGAAATACCAATGCCGGTGTCGCGCACCATAAATTGCAGCTCAACCACATTGTCGCGTTGTGAGCGCAATTCAACACTGATGTCGATGTTGCCACGTTCGGTGAACTTAATCGAGTTACCGACAAGGTTGGTCAACACTTGTTGGATACGAAGTGGGTCACCTACCAAGCCTGCTGGGATTTTTTGATCCACTTTAAGAGTAATTTCCAATCCTTTTTCATGAGCACTGGTCGCTTGGAGGTTAACCACCTCTTCCAAACTCTCTTGAAACTCGAACGGAATATTTTCCAGTGCTAACTTACCGGCTTCTAGCTTGGAGAAATCCAAAATGTCATTGATGATGTTCAATAAGTTATTAGCCGATTTTTCAATGGTTTGTAAGTAATCTGCTTGGCTATTCGTCAACTGGGTTTTGAGCATTTGGCGGGTGAAGCCAATGACACCGTTAAGTGGCGTGCGCAACTCATGGGACATGTTAGCAAGAAATTCTGATTTTATGCGCGCGGCTTCTTGGGCGCGTTTTTTGGCAATGTCCAATTCAACGTTTTGGATTTCCAACTGCTCTAAGGTTTCTCGCAAATCCGAGGTGGCTTGGTCGATACTGTGCTGCATTTCGACGTGATATTCCGATAGCGATACCGCCATCGCGTTGATCCCTTTTTTGAGCGAATCTAACTCACCGTGCATTTTGCCTTCGATCCGCACATCAAGGTGGCCGCGACGAATTCTATCCACCATGTTTTTCATGTGTGAGATAGGGCGAGTCACATCGTGCAGGAGTCGGAATGCGAACATCCCTGATAAACCGAGCCCAAGCGCAAGCACTAAAAAGGCGGAAAAGACCTCTTGATATTGTTGTAAACGCAATGAAGAGAGATCCAACTCAATCGCGATATAGCCGAGCGCAGGCGTTGATGTATTGGCATTTATGCCTTCGGTTAGACGGTTTTCAGCCAAAATTGGCGTGCGCAGTATTAAAGTGTTCTCGGTGAGATTTGAGCTGCTTAAAATCGGAATGGGCTTATCTTTTGGATAAGTTAAGCTTTCAAAGTTAGGGTGAAAATTCGAGGTAACAAACAGTTCGTGGTTGGCGTCAAACACCGCAATACTGCGGACAAATTTAGAGTTCTTCCGATGCGCGTAGCTGATAATGCGGCGTACCGACTCACGGCTTTGGTTTTTTAAGGCGTCTTCACTAGCAATGGCCAAGGGCTCGATGATGCTCGCCCCCGCATTGATCACCTGTTTTTCCAGATCATGGTAGCGATTGAATGAGAAAAAAGCACTGAGCAACAAGCCGATAATTAAGGTTGGAGCTAAGGTTAAAGTAATAACGCGCGCGCGTAAGCCATATCTGGTCATTATTGTCTAAACATCGTGGTGTGGATATGGGAAAATAGCCCGCAATTTGATGAGCAAGCCTGTACGAAAATCGTTTAATTGACGGCTAGCTTAATCAAGTCGAGTAAGTTCGACAATCATCCCCGCACTAAATAGTGACGCTAGGGCAAAAAACATCGATTTAATTTTACTTAGGCACAGAGCATGGCACGTTTTTTCCAACCGAAAAAGAAAGCGCAATTAGAAACAAAACATCAAACGGTATTGATTGAACGTCTTGATCATCAAGGTTCTGGTATCGCTTATCAACACAATAAACTGCTTTTTGTTGATGGCGCGCTGCCCGGTGAGCAAGTGCTGATGCAGCTAACTGAAAGCAAAAGTAAATACTCTCGCGGTCAGTTGATTAAAGTCTTAACGGCCAGTGAACAACGCGTGACGCCATTTTGTCGCCATTACGGTCAATGTGGTGGTTGCGATCTGCAGCATTTAGAGCACAGTGCGCAAGTGGCGCACAAAGAGCAAACACTCTCGCAATTGATGAGTAAATTCGCCGGACAAACGTTGGCATTGAGCCCCGCAATAAGTTGCGCTGATAAAGGCTATCGCCGCCGCGCCCGCATCAGCGTGTTGTGGGACAAGAAGCAGCAACAGCTGCAATTTGGTTTTCGCAAAAAGCAGAGCAAGCAAATCGTTAACGTGACGGACTGCCCAGTGCTAGAACCACAACTCAACACGCTACTTACACCTATCCAAGCGCTGTTAACGCAATTTAAATCTCAGCAAGCGATTGGCCATGTTGAATTGGTGCTGGGTGATCAAGGCGCGGTGATGGTGTTGCGCCATCTTCAGCCGCTGCCAAGTGAAGATCACGCGGCGCTGCTGGCGTTTGCTCAGCAGCATCATCTCACTTTGTATGTGATGCCAGAAAGTGATCAGCTCGAACGTCTTCACGGAGAGATGGCAAGCTACCGTGAAACCGGATCAGTTATCGAATTTTTGCCCTCCAACTTTATTCAAGTCAATCGTCAAGTAAACCAAAAAATGGTGGCTCAAGCATTGGAATGGTTAGCCTTGACTGAGGATGACCGAGTGTTGGACCTATTTTGTGGCGTAGGGAACTTTAGTTTGCCGATGGCCCAATACGCTCAATCGGTAGTGGGCATTGAAGGTGTGGATGAGATGGTTGAGCAAGCGACACAAAACGCGCAGCGCAATCAAATCGACAATATCACGTTCTACCAAGCAAATTTGGAACAAGATATGTCAACGCAAGCGTGGGCAAAGCAAAAATTTGCTAAAGTACTACTCGACCCAGCGCGAGCCGGGGCGGCAGGCATTGTCGACCAATTGGCTAAGCTCGGCGCTCAGCGCGTGGTGTACGTTTCTTGTAACCCGGCAACACTGGCAAGAGACAGTCAAAGTTTACTCAGCCAAGGTTATAAGTTGGTAAAACTTGGCATGTTGGATATGTTTCCACACACCAGTCATTTAGAATCGATGGCGCTATTTGTAAAAAGTCGGTAGACAGAGAACTAACTCAGTCGAAGTTAGTCGAATACCACAAACTATAAAACTAGGACGAATCAGATGGTTGCGGTACGAAGCGCACACTTGAATCCAGACGAACAGTTTGAGCTAGATAAATGGATTGCGAGTTTACATCAAGATAAAAGCACAGCTTCTAAACTGACGGACGTATATCGTCAGTGTGAAACGTTATTAGAAGGTCATGCCAAAGGACCGCTACTGCTGTGGCGCGGCCGTGAAATGATCGAAATCCTGATTACCTTATCGATGGATCGCGCCACTTTAGTCGCGGCTCAGCTCTTTCCTATCGTCAGTAGTGGGCTTTTTGACCGTGAAGTATTAGAAGAGACCTATGGTAAAGGCATAGTGAAGCTGATTGATGGTGTCGAAGAGATGGCGGCACTTGGTCAGTTAAATGTTACCTTGCAAGGCAGTGAAGCTTCAGAGCAGGTGGATAACGTTCGCCGCATGCTGCTTGCGATGGTAGATGATTTTCGTTGCGTGGTGATCAAATTAGCGGAGCGCATTTGTAATTTACGTGAAGTAAAAGATGAACCTGACGAAATTCGCCGTGTAGCGGCTAAAGAGTGCGCCAATATCTATGCCCCTTTAGCAAACCGCTTGGGCATTGGTCAGCTCAAATGGGAAATTGAAGATTACGCATTTCGCTACCAGCAGTCCGATACCTACAAACAAATTGCTAAACAGCTTTCCGAGCGCCGCATCGTGCGTGAACAATATATTCACGATTTTGTCGAAGATCTGCGCGCCGAGATGAAGCTTTCTCATATCAATGCCGAAGTGAGTGGCCGTCCGAAACACATCTATAGCATCTGGCGCAAAATGCAGAAGAAAGGGTTGGCTTTCGATGAACTGTTTGATGTGCGTGCAGTTCGCATTATTGCTGATCAACTGCAAGACTGTTACGCCGCCTTGGGCGTTGTTCATACCAAATACAAACACCTGCCTAGCGAATTTGATGATTACGTTGCGAATCCGAAACCGAATGGCTATCAATCCATTCATACGGTGATTTTAGGGCCAGAAGGCAAAACCATCGAAATTCAAATTCGTACTAAGCAGATGCATGAAGAGTCTGAACTTGGGGTTGCTGCGCACTGGAAATATAAAGAGGGCGCAACGGTTGCCCGCAGCGGTTACGATGAGAAAATTACTTGGTTGCGTAAGCTTCTTGATTGGCAAGAAGAGATGTCTGATTCGGGTGAGATGATCGACGAGCTGCGTAGCCAGGTGTTTGATGATCGCGTTTACGCCTTTACACCTCGTGGTGATGTGGTTGATTTACCCATGGGAGCCACGCCGCTCGATTTTGCCTACCATATTCACTCTGAAGTGGGGCATCGCTGCATCGGTGCCAAAGTCGCGGGTCGTATTGTTCCATTTACTCATAAATTATCTATGGGTGATCAAGTCGAAATCATCACTCAGAAAGAGCCGAATCCGTCGCGTGATTGGCTAAATCCAGCAACGGGGTTTGTTCATTCAGGCCGTGCGCGCGCCAAGATTAACGCTTGGTTCCGTAAACAAGGCCGCGAGAAAAACCTTGAAGCCGGACGAGAGATCCTCGAGTCAGAATTAGCTAAAATCGGCGCTACGCTAAAAGATGCCGATAAATACGCGCTCAAACGTTTTAACGTCAATACGCCTGACGAGCTGTACGTCGGCATTGGCAGTGGTGATTTGCGAATCAACCAAATCGTCAATCACATCAATGCTTTGGTGAATAAGCCGACCGCTGAGCAAGAAGATCAACAAGCACTGCAAAAATTGCAAGATGCGCAAACTCGTCCAGCTCAGCCACATCGAGCGCACAAAGATGCCGTTGTAGTGGAAGGGGTAGATAACCTCATGACACACCTAGCGCGCTGTTGCCAACCTATCCCGGGTGATGAGATCAAAGGTTACATTACTCAAGGGCGTGGTATTTCAGTCCATCGCAGTGACTGTGAACAGCTAGAAGAGCTGAGCCATCACGCACCTGAACGCATCATTGATACCGTTTGGGGGCGCGGGTTTGTTGGAACCTATATTTTGACTTTGCGCGTTGAAGCGATGGAGCGAGGTGGGTTACTCAAAGACATTACTACCCTGCTTGCGAATGAGAAAGTGAAAGTCATCAGCATGAAAAGTCGTAGCGACTACAAAAGACAGTTGATCATCATGGATTTTGATCTTGAAGTGAGCAACATCGAAGCGCTGTCACGAGTATCAATGCGAGTAGAGCAGATCAAAGATGTAATGTTGGTGAAACGCCTAGGCTAAATTTCATATCACAGTAACACTCTTATTGGCGTAAATCGCAATTAAATCGCGACGCAAGCGCCTTGGGTTTTCAAAGGCGAGTGGCAATGACTGCTCGCTTTTTTATTTTAAATATTGATGTAAGGAGCGGATAAATGAGCCACCCAATCGAACAACTGGAACAGATCATGGCACAGTTGCGTGACCCAAAAACAGGTTGTCCTTGGGATATCAAGCAAACTTTTGACACGGTTGTTCCTTACACAATCGAAGAGACCTATGAAGTGGTGGAAGCGATCCACAACCAAGATTGGCCTAATCTCAAAGAAGAATTAGGTGACTTGCTATTTCAAGTTATTTTTTATAGTCAAATGGCGAAAGAGCAAGGGTTGTTTGATTTCTCGCAAGTTGTTGAAACGGTGAATGAAAAACTTACGCGCCGCCATCCTCATGTTTTTTCGGGTGCCAAGTTTGAGGATGAAGCGCAAATCAACGCCAATTGGGAAGCTGAAAAAGCCAAAGAAAAAGTACAAGCAGGAAAAAAAGATCAAAGTATTCTAGACTCAATACCACACGCTTTTCCGTCTCTTTTACGTGCTACAAAGATTCAAAAAAAGTGTGCCCAATATGGCTTTGATTGGGATTCTATCGGCCCAGTGGTTGATAAAGTCCAAGAAGAGATCGAAGAAGTCATGGAAGAGGCGTTGCAAATCAACCCTGATCCGGTTCGAGTAGAGGATGAAATGGGCGATCTATTATTTGCCACCGTTAACTTTGCTCGGCACTTAAAAATTGATCCAGAAGTGGCGTTAAATAAAGCAAATCGAAAGTTTTCACGTCGATTTAAAGGCATTGAAATGCTGGTGGCACGTCAGCACAAAACCTTGACCGATTTTTCTCTCGAAGAATTGGATGCGATGTGGAATGAAGTGAAGCGCTTGGAGTCGAAGTAATACCCTGTGTTGGCAATCCACAATAAAACCGACCCATTGAGACAAATTTGACTCATTTGAGTGGTGTGATAAGCCATATCAAGCGGTGCTCTTTGATTTGAAGCAAAAAATAAAAAATGACAGTGTGATAGATTTCACGTTGTAGCGAATAAGGGCTTCTGGTATATTTTTATCCCGTCCAGAAGAAATCCATTTCCCTCATTCAACCAATTTCAGGTTAAACATGACGACAAATTACATTTTTGTTACTGGCGGGGTTGTATCCTCTCTAGGTAAAGGTATTGCGGCAGCATCTCTTGCGGCGATTTTAGAAGCTCGTGGTCTTAAAGTGACTATGATGAAGCTTGACCCTTACATCAACGTTGACCCAGGCACAATGAGCCCAACTCAACATGGTGAAGTGTTTGTCACGGAAGATGGCGCTGAAACTGACCTTGACCTTGGTCACTACGAACGTTTTATTCGTACCAAAATGACCAAGCGCAATAACTTTACTGCTGGTCGTGTTTATGCCGATGTATTGCGTAAAGAGCGCCGTGGTGACTACCTAGGTGCAACGATTCAGGTTATTCCACACATCACTAATGCGATTAAAGATCGCGTTATCGCAGGCTCTGAAGGTCACGATGTCGCTATCGTTGAAGTGGGCGGAACCGTTGGTGATATCGAGTCATTGCCATTTATGGAAGCGATTCGTCAGCTTGCGATTGAAGTGGGCCGTGAACACGCGATGTTTATGCACCTGACTTTAGTTCCTTACCTTGCCGCTGCTGGTGAAGTGAAAACCAAACCGACTCAACATTCAGTTAAAGAGCTGCTTTCTATCGGCATTCAGCCTGATATTTTGGTTTGTCGTAGCGATCGCGTTATCCCAGCGAACGAACGTAAGAAAATTGCTTTGTTCTGTAACGTGCCTGAAAAAGCCGTTATCTCGATGAAAGATGTTGATTCTATCTACAAGATCCCTCAACTGATCAAAGCTCAAGGTTTGGATGATATCGTTTGTAACCGTTTTGGTATTAAAGCACCGGAAGCGGATCTTTCTGAATGGGAACAAGTGATTTACGAAGAGGCTAACCCAACCGCTGAAGTGGTGATCGGGATGGTCGGTAAATACATTGAATTGCCTGATGCTTACAAATCGGTTAACGAAGCACTGAAACACGCAGGTTTGAAAAACCGTTTGAGCGTGAAAATCAAATACATCGATTCTCAAGACGTTGAAACCAAAGGTGCGGAAGTGCTGACTGGTTTGGACGCAATCCTCGTACCTGGCGGTTTTGGTGATCGCGGTATCGAAGGCAAAATTCTTGCTGCGCAATATGCCCGCGAAAACAAAGTTCCTTACCTAGGGATTTGTCTAGGTATGCAAGTGGCGCTGATCGAATACGCGCGTAACGTTGCGGGTATGAAAGGTGCGCATTCAACAGAATTTAACAAAGAGACTCAATACCCTGTGGTAGGCTTGATCACCGAATGGGTAGATGACGAAGGTAACGTAGAAGAGCGTACTGAAAAGTCTGATCTTGGTGGTACTATGCGCCTTGGTTCGCAGCTATGCCACTTAGAGAAAGGCACCAAAGCGTATGAGCTTTACGGTAGTGCAACCATTCATGAACGTCATCGTCACCGTTATGAAGTTAATAATAAACTTCGTCCGCAGATCGAAAAAGCTGGCTTGAAAGTATCAGGTCTGTCTGCTGATAAGAAGCTAGTTGAAGTGATTGAGAACCCTGCTCACCCATGGTTTGTAGCAGCTCAGTTCCACCCAGAATTCACGTCAACCCCTCGTGATGGTCACCCACTATTTGCAGGCTTTATTAAAGCGGCAGGTGAGTTCCAACGCGGTGAATCAGAGAAGTAACAAGGATACGGGCAGTTGCAATTGTTGTGCTGCTGCCCTTTATAGTTTTGACATTTAAATTCAACGAGAGGAAACATTAATGTCTAAGATCGTTAAAGTTCTAGGTCGCGAAATCATCGACTCACGTGGTAACCCAACAGTAGAAGCTGAAGTTCACCTAGAAGGCGGTTTCGTAGGTATGGCAGCTGCGCCATCTGGTGCATCTACTGGTTCTCGCGAAGCTCTTGAGCTACGTGACGGTGACAAATCACGTTTCCTAGGTAAAGGTGTTCTTAAAGCGATTGCAGCTGTAAACGGCCCAATTGCTGATGCTCTAGTTGGTAAAGATGCTAAAGATCAAGCAGCTATCGACCAAGTGATGATCGACCTTGATGGTACTGAAAACAAATCTAACTTCGGTGCGAACGCAATCCTAGCGGTTTCTCTAGCGAACGCAAAAGCGGCTGCGGCTGCGAAAGGCATGCCTCTATACGAGCACATTGCTGAGCTAAACGGTACTGCTGGCCAATTCTCTATGCCTCTACCAATGATGAACATCATCAACGGTGGTGAGCACGCAGATAACAACGTAGACATCCAAGAGTTTATGATCCAACCTGTTGGCGCAAAAACTCTTAAAGAAGCAGTACGTATGGGTGCAGAAGTATTCCATAACCTAGCTAAAGTTCTGAAGTCAAAAGGCTACAACACTGCTGTTGGTGACGAAGGTGGTTTCGCTCCTAACCTAAAATCTAACGCTGAAGCGCTAGAAGTTATCGCAGAAGCGGTTGCAGCGGCTGGCTACGTGCTAGGCAAAGACATCACTCTAGCGATGGACTGTGCAGCATCTGAATTCTTCGACAAAGACGCTGGCATCTACAACATGAAAGGTGAAGGCAAAACGTTCACTTCAGAAGAGTTCAACCACTACCTAGCGGGCCTTGTTGAGCAATTCCCAATCGTTTCTATCGAAGACGGTTTGGACGAGTCTGATTGGACTGGTTTCAAACACCAAACTGAACTTCTAGGCGACAAAATTCAGCTAGTGGGTGATGATCTATTCGTTACTAACACTAAGATCCTTAAAGAAGGTATTGAGAAAGGTATCGTTAACTCAATCCTTATCAAGTTCAACCAAATCGGTTCTCTAACTGAGACTCTAGCTGCAATTAAGATGGCTAAAGATGCTGGTTACACAGCGGTAATCTCTCACCGTTCTGGCGAAACTGAAGATGCAACTATCGCTGATCTAGCAGTAGGTACAGCTGCAGGTCAAATCAAAACGGGTTCTATGAGCCGTTCTGACCGTGTTGCTAAGTACAACCAACTAATCCGTATTGAAGAAGCGCTAGCTGGTCGTGCTCCTTTCAACGGTCTTAAAGAAGTGAAAGGCCAAGCTTAATCCCACGGGGTACAGCTTAGCATCATTACTTTAAAGAACGCCCTGCAATGCAGGGCGTTTTGTTTTTTCTGCTATCGCAACTCGCATTTTGAATTGCGAGTTAAGAAGGGAAAGATTTACACCGCGCTAATCGCTGCGATCCGTCGTTTATCCAGCTCTTCTTTGATCGCTTTCCCTTGAAAACCATCACGGATCACCTGTTGTACATCGACACTCAGTGCCGCTTGATAGGCTTTGAGAAAAATATCGCGTTGCGGATAAGGGGTCTCTTCGCAACCTAATCGACCCGCATGATCGGCCTGACAACAAAGTAAAACGTCCTGCAAGCGCTCAGGCTTGCGCCATGCATCGAGTTTATCGAGTATTTTGAGTTTGGTACTGGGTTTTAATTCTGCCGCTCGATGAATATTGGAGTGCTGCTCGCAGACGAGCAGTGCCAACTCTTTACACTCATTTGGAATACGCACCCGCTCGCACAAGGCTTTAATGATGTTAACTCCTGTGTGACAGTGCATTTTATGGCTGGGCCATTCGCTTTTAGGTGTGACTCCTTTGCCTAAGTCATGCACTTGCGCTGCAAAACGAACCACTATCGATGAAGAGAGCTTCGCCGCTTGCGCTGCAACCATCAAGGTGTGTACTCCGGTATCAATTTCAGGATGCCATTTTTCCGGTTGAGGAACACCAAACAGGCGATCCAGTTCGGGTAATACCACTTTAAGTGCACCGCATTCATATAAAACAGAAAGAAATATTTCTGGATGCTGAGTGGCCAGTGATTTCTGCCACTCTTGCCATACGCGCTCGGCGGTTAAGTGTTGCAACTCACCTGATTGCGTTATTTGTTTCATCAGTGCCATGGTTTCATCGGCAATGGTAAAATCTAAATGTGCGAATTTGGCCGCAAAACGAGCCACGCGAAGGACGCGTAGTGGATCTTCGATAAAGGCATCAGAAACATGGCGCAGTAGGCGATTGTGCAGATCGCGCTGGCCGCCATAGGGGTCAATAAGCTTACCAGCGTTATCTTGTGCAATGGCGTTAATGGTCAGATCGCGGCGGGCGAGATCCTCTTCCAAAGTCACATCAGGTGCGTAGTAGCAGGCAAAGCCTGTGTAGCCAGCGCCAGTTTTGCGCTCAGTGCGAGCAAGGGCATACTCTTGTTTCGTTTTCGGGTGAAGAAATACGGGAAAATCTTTTCCTACAGGAGTAAAACCAGTGGCCAGCATTTGCTCTGGGCTGCTGCCTACTACAACCCAATCTTTGTCATAGATATCAATATGGAGCAACTGATCGCGTACCGCGCCCCCAACTAAGTATACTTGCACCGGATTACCTTAAATATGCTGAAACGCCATTGGCGATTGATGTTAGTAATGGTACTTTTCATCACAGTGAAATGATAGAGACGAGAGAATGTATAAGGAATTTTTTGGATTTACCGAGTCGCCATTTTCAATTGTACCGAGCTCTCGTTACCTATTTTTGAGCCATCGTCATCGTGAAGCGATGCAACATTTACAAGCAGGGCTGGGTGATGGTGGTGGTTTTGCGCTATTAACTGGCGAAGTGGGGACTGGCAAAACAACCATCGCAAGAGCGATGCTTGCGGCACTCGATGATAGTACTCAGGCGGGGTTTATTTTAAATCCAACTTTTTCGAACATCGAGTTGCTTGAAGCGATTTGTGATGAGTTTGCGCTGTCTTACCCATCTTCAGGGAGTTTAAAGGCGCTTAGCCAAGTAATTTATCATCATTTACTGCATAACCACGCGCAAGGGAAACAGACGCTATTAGTGATAGATGAGGCGCAGCATCTGGCCGCCGATGTACTGGAACAGTTGCGACTACTGACTAACCTTGAAACGGAGAGCCGTAAGTTACTTAAGGTTTTATTGATTGGTCAGCCTGAGTTACAACAAAAATTGCAATTACCTCAATTACGCCAACTTGCGCAACGTATTACCGGTCGTTATCACTTGCTGCCTCTCAATGTTCAAGAGACAGAGCAGTACATCCACTTTCGTTTAGCGTTAGCCGGCGGTCACAAGGATTGGTTTGATCAGAAAAGTATCAAATGGATAGCGGAACAGACCCACGGTATTCCGCGTTTAATTAACTTAGTATGCGATGCGAGTTTCAAGTTAGCCTATCAGCAGGGCGTGAAAGCGCTCTCATTTGAATTAGTGCGTACCGCGGGTCAAGAGGTCATGAATTTTCAGTCTTCGGTCTATCAGTCGCCTCATGCTCGCCTCGTACCGTCTTCAATATCGTATCGCTCTCCTCTCATTGCGGGCTTAATGTTAGCTGTGTTCATTGCGTGGTTTAGCCCGCCATGGATTGATCGCATGATGCGCTTTGCGTTGCCTTCCCCTGAATTACCTAAACCGATCACTCAAGTGGTGATCAGTGCTCAATTGGAACAAGATCTAGAACGCTCGAAGGCATTGGAATCGGCCATTAGCGATCTTTATAAAGTGTGGGGTTACAGTGCATCTTTGGCCGATAGTTTTTGTGATGCTCAAGCACAAGGACGCTTTCAATGTCAGCGTATGCAGGGTGATTTCAACCAATTAAAGCAGTTAAATTTGCCAGTGGTGCTCACTTTAGCTGCGGAGCAAACACAAGCTTATGCGGTGCTGTACCAGATCAATGCTGAGCAGGTGCAATTGTTAATGTCAGGAAAGCATGTGCAAATTAACCAAAGTCAGCTCAATGACGTATGGACAGGAGAATATCACTACATTTGGCAGCACGATTTACTCCGAACGTTGAAGCAGGGCATGCAAGGAGATGATGTTGAACTGCTTGACCAAAAATTGTCTCAGTTACTGGGAGAGCAAGCTACAGGGCATCAACAATTTGATGGTGAGGTAAAGCGCAAAGTAGCTTTTTTCCAACGCTGGCAAAAAATGGACAGCGATGGTATTGCTGGGGCTCGCACTATAAGTCGGCTTGAGCTATTGACTCAACACAACGCACCTCGCCTTCTCATTACTAAGGAGCAAGGATAATGTCGCAAGTGCTTAAAGCATTAGAGCAATCAGAGCTGAGCCACCAGAGCAAAAGCTTGCCGCACTCTTCTCATGTGGCAGTGTTTAATCAATCCTTGCCATCTTCATGGTGCTCGAAATCATCGCTTACCGTGTTGTTTGCTCCATCGTTACTCTGCTGCGGTTATCTTATTTATCATTCATACCAAGCTCGAATCGATGAGCTAGAACAATTGAAGCGCAATGCGCCACAAGTTGTGCAACAAGAGGGGGCTTACCAAGTTCTGGAATACCCTGACTTTGGTGAGTTACAAACCAATACACCACGAGTGAAAACACTTACCGAGACAAGCTCTACGCCGCCATTTACTCCTTTACATGGTACCCAGTTGACGACTAGTGAGCCGCGGCGAGATAAAAACGCAGATCAGGAGTTTGGCCTTAATGATCTCGACTTAAGTCAATTATCCCCGGAATTGGTACAACGAGTTGAGTTGGCGATTCAAGGCAAAGATCAAGTCGTACTTGTAGGAGACACATCAAAAGATCATCTTCTGCTCACAGAACATCTTGATACCTTTTCAGGTCGTATCCCAGCGCTGAATTTCCAGACTCACGTTTATTCAAGTCGTACAGATAAACGATGGGTAAAAATTAATGGCGTAGAGCGAAAGGTAGGTGATGATGTGGTGAATGGTGTGCAATTAGTCGAGATTAATCCGCAATCGACCTTGATACGTTTCGATGGTGAATTGATTGAAATCCCAGCTCTTTATGATTGGAAAGGATAAAAAAACGGTCACCTTTCTCTGGTGACCGTTTTTCAAGTGATAGATCCAGTCTGTTAGGGAGATTATGCCCAACCAGAAGGGTGTTTCTTACGGCGTGGGATAATGTGTGGCAAAATTAGTCCAAGTAGCAGACCAATACCCGCTACGCCGCCCCCATAAGTAAAGTATTTAAGCAGTAGATCCTCTTTCTGAGTATCCAGCTTAGCGCGCAGTTCGCGAATTTCAGTTTGTGAATCAGTGAGCTGCTTACTGATATCACTGTAGTTTTGTTCTAACTCTGAAATTTGTTGATTGCGAGCCTCTAATGAATTGGCCAATCCGGCTTTTTCACTGTCTGCATTTTGCTTTGCATTGGCCAATTTACTTTTCACTTCGGCCAGCTCACTCTCCAATTTAGGCAAACGCATCGCCATGCTTTCTTGGCGAGTGACAAAACGGCTTTCAACCCAACCCGTGCGGCCTTTCTCATCGGCAATCTGGCTATAACCAGTATCGTTATTAACATCAAGCAGCTTTACTTTGTCTCCTGCATCGATGCTACCGAGAATGCGAAATTGGTTACTTGGACCTGAATGAATATAAGTAAAGAGTTTGTCCGCAATATAGCGGTCTTGCGCAAACGTTGGCGCAGCCAACATGGTCAGTAAAACCATGCAGATCAGTTTTTTCACGATAAGTCCTTTAGCTATCAAATGAGGTATTAAAATGCTTTCGACAAATATTAAGAAGTTTCGTTGATTGGTGCAACAAAGAAGGGAGGCTAAGCCTCCCTTTCTGTGCGTTTGAGTCAATTAATGACATTGCACTTACAATCTATTGACTTATTGTATTAGCCAAATATTGCTTGCAGGGCATAGAAGAAAATGACCGCAAGTAAAGCGCCTGCTGGCAAGGTGACAATCCATGAAGCAACGATATTACGCACCACACCTAGATTCAATGCCGCAATTCCACGAGCAAAACCAACCCCTAATACCGCACCAACAAGTGTTTGTGTAGTTGAGATTGGAAGGCCAGTACCTGATGCCAATACGACCGTTGACGCTGTTGCCAACTGAGCAGCAAAGCCACGGCTTGGCGTCAGTTCAGTGATACCCGTACCGACCGTCGCCATCACTTTGTGACCAAGGGTAGCTAGGCCAACCACAATACCAAAACCACCCAGTGGCAAAATCCACCAAGCAATTGAGCTTTTAGCACTAACAGCCCCCAAGCTTTCAACAGTTGAAACCACCGCAGACAGAGGACCAATCGCGTTAGCTACATCATTTGAACCATGCGCAAAAGCCATTGCACACGCAGTGATCACCATCAATACGCTAAAGATGCTCTCAACACCGGAAAACCCATGGTCTTCTTCGCGGTTGGCAAATTTTCTCTTGATGTAGTAGTAACCACCGACCATAACAAGGCCTGATAACGCCGCAGAACATAACCATGCTTCACCAGTGCTCAGGTGTAAGCCTATATGTTTAAGGCCTTTTTTGATGGTAACCAGTGCGATCACCATAGTGGTGATGAACATATAAATAGGAACAAAGCGTTTGGCATTCATCAGTGGATTTTCAGTATCGAAAATCAATCGTTGAGCACTGACGAAGATTAAGTAGGCGAACAAACCAGAAATGACTGGGGTGACAATCCAACTGCCTACGATGCCTTTTACTGAGGCCCAATCAACCGCTTCTGGGCCGACAGATATGCAGGCAAATCCGATAATGGCGCCGATGATAGAGTGAGTCGTTGATACAGGCCAACCCATGTATGAAGCCAGCAATAACCATGTTCCGGCGGCGAGAAGTGCAGACATCATGCCATAAACAAGAACGTCGGGTTGGTGAGCGAAAAGTGCGGGTTCGATGACGCTGTTACGAATGGTTTCGGTTACTTCACCACCCGCTAAATATGCACCAGCGAATTCAAAAATCATCGCAATGATAATAGCTTGTTTTACGGTTAGCGCTTTTGAGCCTACTGAAGTTCCCATTGCATTAGCAACATCATTTGCACCAATACCAATCGCCATCATGAAGCCAAAAGCGGCTGCAACAAGAATCAGGACAGTGCCGTAGTTCGCAAGGATATCCATCGTAATACCTAGTCTTTTGATAACAAGCGGAGCATAACTGGACTCATTTTCTCGAAGCGAGTCAAAACCATCAGCGGAGAAAATAATCAACGCCTAAGCTGATGGATCAAGTTTTACTCTTCGTTATTTGGTTAACTTACTGATTTAAGAGCGAGAAAGCATTAGTTCAAGACGAGCGCCAACGCGCTGAGCTTGATCGGCAATGCCGCCCACCCATTCTAGAATTTTGTACAAGAACATTACATCGATCGGATTCATTTTCGACTCAATAGCCATTAATTGTTGGCGGAGTCGAACCTGCATCGCATCGGTGTCATCTTCAATCACATCCAGTTGATTGATCATTTCCGCCACCAGTGTGACTTCACGACCTTTAAATCCTGTTTCCAATAACTCATCGAGCTCATTGATCACTTTTTGCGCTTGATTTGCTGCATCAAGGCAGCGTTTTACGTAGGCAATGAAGTTTTCTTGAAGAGGCTCTGGGATGATCAATTGACGACCGTAGACACGGCCTGCAATATCTTTTGCAAGGTTGGCCAGTTTATCTTGCTGAGTTAACAGCTCTAGCATGTCAGTACGATCGACAGGCATAAATAAACCGCGTGGTAGTTTAAGACGAATTTCACGCTTGAGTACGTCCGCTTCTTTCTCTAAATGAGAAATTTGGGCTCGAATTTCACCTGCTTTCTCCCAGTCACCCTTTGAACAAACTTCAAAGAAATTGACTAAGTGAGAGCAACATTCATTCACACACACAACGTGGCGCTGCAAAGGCTTTATAGGGGACTTTGCAAATAACCCCATAATTGTATTTACTGGCATGGTCGTTCAACCTAAAAAATATAACCTTAAAATAACATACACCATTCATGGCGAAATGTTGAGCGATGGCTATAAAGGCGCGCATGTTAACCCATTAAATCTCTCATTAAAACTGTTTTAGATCATCATTCCGGTGATATTTGTTACTTGCCCCACTGTGCATTAGGCCATATTCTTTCGCTATCTGCTTTGAAAGGGTTAGTTATGGAAACCGAGATAGAACTGAAGTTTTTTGTTTCACCAGAATTTTCGGAAATTTTGCGTTACAAGATCTCTGAAATCAAAGTACTTCAGCACAGTTGTCGAGCGTTAGGGAACACTTACTTCGATACACCTGACAACTGGTTGCGTCAACACGACACAGGGCTTCGTATTCGTCGCTTTGATGATGTGTATGTTCAAACTGTTAAAACGGCGGGTCGAGTCGTTGCAGGGTTGCACCAAAGACCAGAATACAATGCTGAGCACAACAGCAATGAACCGAACTTGACGCTTCATCCGGAAGATATCTGGCCACAAGGTAAAGATATTACGACCTTACAATCTGAACTTATGCCTCTATTTTCGACCAACTTCACACGCGAGCAGTGGTTGATTGGCATGGCCGATGGCAGCCAAGTTGAAGTGGCTTTCGATCAAGGCTTTGTCGTTGCAGGTGAAAAACAAGAACCTATCTGCGAAGTGGAGCTGGAGTTGAAATCGGGGCAAACGGATGCTTTGTTTACGTTAGCTCGCCAGTTTTGTGAGCACGGTGGTATGCGTCTGGGTAACTTGAGTAAAGCGGCGCGAGGCTATCGTCTTGCGTCTGGTTATCAAGGTGATGAAGTTCATGCCTTAACCTTGGTCAATACAATCAGTACTGACAGCGTGGAAGAGTGTTTTATTCACTCGCTAGAGCATGCATTATCCCATTGGCATCACCATGAACAGATCTACACCGAGCGCGATTCAATTCCGGCGTTACATGAGATAAGCCACGCCACCAGTTTTTTACGCCAGATCTTGAGCATTTATGGCGGCATTGTGCCACGTCGCGCCAGCGCTATTTTACGTCAGGAATTAAAATGGTTGGAGCAAGAGTTATCGTGGTTAAAAACTCATGACTACCTAACAAATCTGCTTGAAGATAAAGGCCACGCACTGCGTAAACTGGACGCTCGTAAATTTATCATCGCCGAGTTAAAAGAGCAGCAAGAGGCACTACCTAATCGGGAAGAAAACTTAAAGCTACTCAGTTCGGCGCGGTATACTGGGTTACTGCTTGATCTCAGTCGTTGGATTTTGAGCCGTGGATGGCAACCCTTCTTGGACGATAAAGCCAGAGAAAAAATGGCGCGTAACGTCGGTTCGTTTTCGGTGAAGCAGTTGGATCGCACATGGGCCGAGTTAATGGAAGCTTTTCCTCCTAAAGTTGAGCTAAGCCCTCAAGAGTATATTGATCAGCAGTATCGTTTAATGCGTAATCTCTACACTGGCATCGGTTTTGCGAGCCTTTATGATATTGAAGAACGCAAAAACTTCCGTCTCCCTTGGGCTGATTTACTGCAAGGAATAGATGATTTATTAATGCTCAAGCCGCTAGAGAATTTGATCGACAAGTTGCAAGAAGACGAACAAGAACAACTCAAGCGATGGCTGATTCGCCAACAAAACTCCATTGTTCATGCGATGGAGCAGACGCGACAAATTGGCATTGAAGCCGAGCCTTATTGGCGTAAAAGTCGCTAATCAACATGGCTCACAGCCAAAATGAAAAAGAGATACTGCGGTGTCTCTTTTTTTATATCTCTGCTCATTTAGTTTCATTAATTACAATTGATTTGTGGATGAGATCAAATCTCCAACAGGTTGCACAACGAAACGACTACAGTTCAAAAAATCAGGGTCGATAGAAACCTAACAGGTATCATGATTGACAGAGATGAACAACAAGCCTGAGATCACAAATAATGCCATGAGTGAGTGGATCAGCAACAATAAACACATTGGATTTGTCTCATCTTTGATATCATCTTTTTTCATACGAAGCTCAAAATAAATAGCTTTTTTAGTTTTTGAGTTTGCTTACTTACCGAAATTTCAACATATAAGACATAGTGGAGAACTGACAATGGCAACAATGGCATTTAAGCCATGGGAACGTTTGATTACCGATATTCGTCTCGTTCCTAAAATGGTTATGCTGATGGTGTTTAGTACAGTATTGATCATCGCAAAGCAGCTTTGGGATGCTCGTACTTTTTACGAATCACTGCTTGCAGCAACTCAGAATACCGAAATCGCTCAGCAACACTATGATGCTTATTTGACTCAAGTAGTATGGCAAACGGCATTCATGATCATCGTTTTTGTTGTGCTTTTACTCGCCGCAGCCAAAGTCATGCTACGCCAAACACAATATTTAAGTGATTCAATTAAGTTGATGGCAAGTCGTGATCTTTCCACACCGATTAATATGGAATGTAAAGATGAGTACGGCGACGTTGCGCGAGAGCTTGAGAAAACCCGCCGCCAGTTGCAAGATGTCATTAAGATGCAAGTGGATGCCTCACAAGAGCTTTCGTCACTTACCGAAGTCATGACCATCAGCATGTCAGAAACCAAAGATTCGGCTCAAGAAGAGTTTAACGAAATTGACCAATTGGCCACCGCCATGAGTGAAATGACATCCACGGTGCAAACGGTCGCAGAGCATGCACAAAATGCATCAGCACTAACCGAGCAAGCGTCAGGTCAAGCAGAAACTGGTCAGCGTTTTGTCAAAGGCACCATCACTAAGATGAGTGAGCTATCGAAGGATATCGCGGCATCAGCGCAAGCCGTCAACCAAGTTGAAGAACGAGTGGTTGCGATTGGCAGTGTTGTTGGAACCATCCAAAGTATTTCCGAGCAAACCAACCTACTCGCGCTCAATGCTGCCATTGAAGCGGCTCGGGCTGGTGAAGCTGGGCGTGGTTTTGCGGTGGTGGCCGATGAAGTGCGTAACTTAGCGCAGCGCACCCAAAAAGCGACGATTGAGATCCAAGAGATGATTTCTCAATTACAAAATAGTGCCAATTCAGCTGTTGATTTAATGGAAAAAAGTGTAGTTGAAGCGGCTGAAGGAGTTGAGCTGGTTACGAATGCGGGCACTGAATTAGATGGTATTGTGAATCAAGTGCAACGGATCAATGACATGAATATCCAAATCGCAACGGCCGCTGGGCAGCAAACTAGCGTGGCTCAGGAAATGGACCAAAATCTAACCAATGTGAGGGAGCTCGTTGAAGCCTCAGTAACAGTAGTTGGTGAGTTGCTTGAAACATCAGAGATCATGCAAAGCAACGCTGAAGAGTTAGATCGGAAAATTACGATGTTCAAAGTCTAACTCTGTAGAAATTCGATCCTTCAATCAACGCCCACAATTCTTGTTGTTGGGCGTTTTTTATTGATATAAGTTTGCTATAAATAGCCTTCTAGCGACTGCATTGGTCTCAATTCACAAGGATGTCTCATGTTACTGCCTTCATCACTTCACGCTTTTGCGCACACAACCTATCAACATTTGCTAGAGCAACAACCGAGCATTGCACAGTGGTCCGAGCCATTGAAAAAACAGCTGTTGTATGTGGTCGGGATGAGCCAGTTTATCAATGAAGCATTATTGCGAGATGAACGGTTGTGTATGCAATTACCGGAAATGTTGGCGGGAGAGTCAAGGCTAGAGCATTACCGAGACGATCTCGCTATACAGCTAGAAGAGTGCAAAGATGAAATGTCAGGGCATCGTATTTTGCGTCAGTTTCGTAACCGGGAAATGGTGTACATCGCTTGGCGAGATTTCACCGCCAGTTGGACATTAGAAGAGAGCCTTGCACATCTTTCAGCACTGGCGGAAGCACTCATTTTTGAGACTTACCAGTGGCAGTACGCTGTTTGCTGCTTCGAGTGGGGAACGCCAACTAACGACCAAGGTGAAGCACAACCTATGCTGATCATCGGCATGGGCAAGTTAGGTGGCGGTGAGTTGAACTTCTCATCGGATATCGACCTCATTTTTACTTATCCTGAAAACGGTGAAACACAAGGCGCTCGCCGCAGCATCGCGAATGCGCAATTTTTTACCCGTTTAGGCCAGCGAATCATTAAAGCGTTGGATCAACATACCTTTGACGGTTTTTGCTACCGAGTTGATATGCGTTTGCGTCCTTTTGGTGAAAGTGGCCCACTGGTGATGAGCTATGCGGCGCTCGAAGATTATTACCAAGAGCAAGGGCGTGATTGGGAGCGTTATGCGATGATCAAAGCTCGAGTAATGGGGCGGGAAATGTATCCGCAGTACCAAGAGCTGCGTCAAATGCTGCGACCATTTGTGTTCCGCCGCTACATCGATTTTAGCGCCATTCAATCTCTGCGCCGTATGAAATCGATGATCAGCAGCGAAGTGAGACGTCGAGGGCTGCATAACAACATCAAATTAGGCGCAGGCGGGATCCGCGAAATTGAATTCATCGCACAAGTATTTCAGTTAATTCGTGGTGGACGAGAACCCAGTTTACGTCAGCGTGGACTATTAGAAACACTGGTTGCAATAGAAGAACTTGCCCTGCTCAAACCGCAAGAAGTGGCCGATTTACGACAAGCTTATCTGTTTTTACGTCGCCTTGAGAACCTATTGCAAGCGATGGCCGACAAGCAGATGCAAACCTTTCCAGACAATGAACTGGATCAACTTCGCTTAGCCGTTGCAATGCAATGCACTGACTGGGTAACGCTGTTTCACGAAACGCATCAACACATGACCAAAGTACATCAAGTATTTGCAACTCTGATTGGCGATGATGAAGAAGATGATGACCAGTGCGTTGCTAAACATTTTCACGAGCTGTGGGATATGGCGCACAAGCCTGATGTGCTTGAAACGATTTTTCAACAAGAGCTTACCTGTGATGATCCTGCCGGCATGGTGCATGTATTGATCCAATTTAAAGAGGATTTGGCGAAAAAAACGCTGGGTCCACGCGGACGAGATGTATTAAACCGGTTGATGCCAAAACTGTTCCAAGCGATTTTCATTCATCCAGATGCGCAGTTTGGCTTACCTCGTGTGCTGCATTTGATGTACAAAATTGTGACTCGAACCACTTACCTTGAGCTGCTAGATGAACACCCTGCGGCATTGACGCAGCTGGTGCGTTTATGTACCGCAAGCCCGATGATTTCGGAACAGCTTAGTCGTTACCCCATTTTACTCGATGAACTTATCGACCCGCAGCATCTCTATAATCCAATGGCGTTGTCTGCTTATAAAACTGAACTGCGTGATTTTCTTGCTCGTATTCCCGAAGAGGATATGGAGCAGCAAATGGAAGGATTACGCCAATTTAAGCAGATCTGCATTTTGCGTATTGCTGCTGCTGATATTGCCGGTGCTTTGCCTGTGATGAAAGTGAGCGATCACTTAACCTACCTTGCTGAAGCCATCGTTGAAGCCGTGATCAACCAAGCTTGGCAGCAAGTCAGTGCAAAATACGGCCAACCCACTCATTTAAAAGAGAGGGATGGTAAAGGGTTTGCAGTCGTTGGCTATGGCAAAGTAGGGGGCTGGGAGTTGGGTTACAATTCCGATCTTGATATCGTGTTTCTCCATGACTGCCCGGTGGATTGTTACACCGATGGCGCAAAAGAGATTGATGGCCGTCAGTTTTATTTGCGCTTAGCCCAGCGCGTGATCCACATTTTTGCTACTCGTACCGCTTCTGGTATTTTGTATGAAGTTGATACTCGTTTGCGCCCGTCCGGAGCGTCCGGTTTGTTAGTTAGCCCCGCTGAAGCGTTTGATGAATACCAGCGCAATGAAGCGTGGACGTGGGAACACCAAGCCTTAGTTCGTGCCCGAATGATTTATGGTGATGAGCCACTGCAACAGGCTTTCCATCGCACCCGTCATGAGATTTTGTCATTGGCAAGAGATGAAACCAAGCTCAAGCAGGATGTAGTCGCGATGCGGATAAAAATGCGCGATCATTTGGGGGGAAAGAAAAGTGGCCGCTTTATGCTTAAACAAGATGCTGGTGGCATCACTGATATTGAGTTTTTAGCTCAATATCTAGTGCTGCGTTTTAGCCATGAAAAGCCAAAATTGACGTTTTGGTCAGACAACGTACGCATTTTTGAGTCACTGCTGAACCAAGGTGTTATGGAGGAAGAACAAGCGCTGGCTCTCACCGATGCCTATACCTCAATGCGCAATCAGATCCATCATCGAAACTTGCTTAACTTGGATGCGGATGTTGACGAAAGTAAGTTTGTTGACCTGCGAAAACGAGTCACAAACGCTTGGCAGCAGTGGCTAGGTTGAGTGTTTTAGAGACTCAATGAGCTGTGTTACACTCAGCGCAATAACAAAAATTGGAGATCCACAATGAAACCAATCCTACCTGACTACAATGATGCAGGTGTATTGATTATTGGCGATGTGATGCTTGATCGCTACTGGTATGGCCCAACTGGTCGCATCTCACCAGAAGCCCCCGTTCCTGTAGTAAAAGTAGAGAATAGCGAAGAACGTCCAGGCGGCGCGGCAAACGTTGCAATGAACATTGCTTCGCTGGGCGGTCATGCGCACATTGTTGGTTTAACTGGCGTGGATGAGCCTGCTAACGTTCTGACTGAAACGTTAACAGCGTTGAAAGTGAGTTGTGATTTTGTTGCTCTGCCAAATTATCCAACCATTACAAAATTACGCGTGCTAAGCCGAGGCCAGCAACTGATCCGTTTGGATTTCGAAGATAAGTTTGAGAACACCGATCCAGAACTGATTTTATCTCGCATGGAGCTGGCGTTACCGAAAGTAAAAGCGGTGATCTTGTCCGATTACGCCAAAGGCGCATTAGAGCATGTGCAGCAATTAATCCAAAAAGCACGTGCAGCCAACATTCCCGTTTTTATCGATCCTAAAGGAGCCGATTTCGAACGTTATCGTGGCGCAACATTGCTCACACCTAACATGTCTGAATTTGAACAGGTCGTAGGCAAAGTAAAAACAGAGCAAGAGCTAGTAGAAAAAGGCTTTGCCTTGATTGAACAGTTTGATCTTGGCGCACTGTTGGTGACTCGCAGCGAACATGGCATGACACTGTTACAACGCAATCAGAAGCCATTCCATTTACCAACATTAGCCAAAGAAGTGTATGACGTAACGGGCGCTGGAGATACGGTGATTTCAGTGCTTGCAGCATCAGTTGCAGCAGGTAAACCACTTGATGAAGCGTGTGCATTAGCCAATGCGGCGGCGGGTGTTGTGGTTGGTAAACTGGGCACGTCAACCGTTTCAACCATTGAACTAGCGGAAGCGGTTCACGGTAGCAAAGATACTGATTATGGTGTCATCAGTGAACAAGCCTTAATTGATGCGGTAAAAGTGGCTCAAGCTCAGGGCGAAAAGGTGGTAATGACCAATGGTTGCTTTGATATTTTGCATGCAGGACATGTTTCTTATCTTAACCACGCAGCCAAATTAGGCGATCGCCTGATTGTTGCCGTTAACACGGATGAGTCGGTTAAGCGTTTGAAAGGCCCAGGTCGCCCAGTCAATACAACGGATCGCCGCATGGCGGTGCTGGCTGCATTGGGCGCTGTCGATTGGGTGGTTCCTTTTTCTGAAGATACGCCACAGCGTTTGATTGCGGCTGTACTACCTAACTTACTGGTGAAAGGTGGTGACTATAAACCTGAAGATATCGCTGGTGGTGAAGAAGTGATTGCTGCGGGTGGAGAAGTCAAAGTGTTGAACTTTGAAGATGGTTGCTCAACCACAGAAATTATTGAAGCGATTAAAGGCGGCAGAGGCTAACATCGCGCCGTATCCTTTGGCATTTTGTATAAAATGAGCCAATCACTACAAAAAAGCCGCTGAATTGTCAGCGGCTTTTACTTTTTAGCTGTCTGCTTTTAAGCCAGCGTTGATATCTAAAATATCTTGCTCGCTCAAGGTGCCTACTGCTTGACGCAATTGCAGTACGCTCAGCACATAGTCATAACGTGCGTTAGAGAGATTTTTATTCGCATCGTAGAGACGGCGCGTTGAATCAAGCACATCAACAATAGTCCGCGTACCGACATCAAACCCTGCTTCGGTCGCTTCCAGTGCTGATTTCGCTGAAATAACTGACTGTTCATAAGCACGTAAAGCGCCAATAGAGGCATTGATGTTGTTGTTAAATGCGCGTACATCTTTCACAACGCTGCGATACGTCTGTTCTAAATCTTGGCTTGCAGCAACGTACGCAAATTCAGCTTGTTTGGTTTTCGACGTGGTTTTTCCACCGGTGTACAGCGGCACATTAAGGTTGATCCCAACATTGAAATCGTTGTAATCCCCTTGAGAGTTGCTGTTATCGTTGCTTTCATCACCGTACTTGTAGCCGCCATCAAGAGTCAGTGAGGGTAAGTGCCCTGAACTTGCTAATGAAATATTATCTTTCGCGACATCTTGAGCAATACGAGCGGTCAGCAAAGAGAGATTTTTCTGTTGGGCTTCTTCAAGCAGAGCATCAATCGGCTGCGTTGTTTTGCTGGCTGAAAAACGATTAGTATCCAACACACTTAAATCAGAATGTTCTTGGCCGGTAATTTCACGCAAGGTTTCATAACTATTAGTGAGGCTATTTTTTGCCAAAACTTCATCAGCAAGCACGCCATCGTATTGCGCTTGTGCGTCATGCACGTCAGTAATTGCAGAAAGACCGACTTCAAAACGTTGTTTCGTTTGCTCTAATTGACGAGCCACTGCCGCTTTTTCTGCACGGACAAATGCCAAGTTATCTTTGGCGCGAAGCACTTCAAAATAGGCTTGTGCAACGCGTAAAATTAGACCTTGCTGGGTGGCCGCATAGGCAGAATCCGCTTTGCGTGCATTCTTTTCTGCCGTGTCTAAAGAAACCCAACTTGAACGTTGATAAAGCTGCTGAGAGAAACTGATGCCTGCTGTGAGCTTATCGCTTTCACGTGAATCAGTATCGCTGCGGTTGATATTGTAACCAGCAGTCAGGTTGATCTGTGGTAAAAGATCGCCACGGCTAGATGTTACCGCTTCAAATGCAGCATCACGTTGAGCTGCAGAGCTCAGTAACTGAGGATCATTTTCTTTGGCTTGATTATAGATTTCAGTAAGAGTATCCGCCCATACTGAAGAACTCAGGCTGCCTAATGCTGCGCTGATGAATAGTGGAAGCAGTTTTTTCATTGGTCCTATTCCCTGCCTTAATATGTAAGAAGGTTACTTTTAAGGAGTTTAACTTAAATTGGTGGTAATTCACTCGAAACTTTGCACTTTTTTACACATAACTGTCCATCTGTGCAATAAAATTCGATGCTCGTTTAAAAATAAATATAAAATTTATATAAAAAGTTGAGCAATATCCTTGGTGATGGATGAATTCCATGATTAAACTATGAGATTCACTGAGCGAGGTTTCAAATGCAGCAGTCTGACAAACAGTACAACATTTTTACGCCCCAAGATGTGGACGTCATTTCAAAAGAAACACTGTTCCAAGGTTTTTTCCGCATGGTGAAATACCGCTTTAAACACAAGTTGTTTGAAGGTGGATGGAGTGAGGAGATTGAAAGAGAAATGTTTGAAAGAGGTCATGCTGCGGCTATGCTTCCTTATGATCCTGCGCGTGATGAAGTCGTGATTATAGAGCAAATTCGAGTTGGAGCACTAGAGCACGCCCATCCTTGGCAACTGGAGATTGTTGCTGGAGTCATCGACCCTGATGAAACGTCCGAGCAGGTTATTCGTCGAGAGGCGATGGAAGAGGCGGGAATCGAAGTGAACCGAATTGAAAAAATTAGCTCTTATTATCCATCATCTGGCGGATGCTCTGAATTACTCGACGTCTTTGTTGGTGAAATCGATGCAACGCAAGCTAAAGGCGTACATGGGCTTGACTATGAAGGTGAAGACATCAAAGTTCATGTCATGAGCCGTGAAGAGGCTTACCGCTTAGTGAAAAACGGCCAAATTGAGAATGGTGCCTCAATTATCGCTTTACAATGGTTAGAGCTAAACTATCAACAGTTACAATTGCAATGGCAGAATTAGCATTGAAAAAACCGTATCACGTTGATTTGTCGGAACTAATGCGTGTGTACGAAACTAACTACGCGAAATTGAACGCTTTGTTACCAAGTCAGCCGAGCGTGGGTGACTTACGCTGTTATCAGGCCGCTCAAATGACCTATCAATTACAAGTGCTAGAGGTCACAAAGTACACAACTTTAGTGGAGATTTGTCAGAGTGATGACGTTTCAGTATTTCCATTACCGTCGATGTCTGTCAGGCTTTACCACGATGCACGTGTTTCCGAAGTGTGTGCAAGTGCGCGGATAAATCAGATCAAAGCTCGCTATGATTACCCGAATGAACAAATGATGCAAAAAGATGAGAAAGCGCAAATCAATCGCTTTTTAGGCGATTGGCTTACTTTCTGTTTAAAGCACGGGATTAGTCGAGCTCCAATTTAGTCTTCGTCATAGATGAAAATTAGTCATTCAATTTGGATTAATAAATTTTGAACGTGTCGCCAACTCTAGACAATTCAGACAGCATCAAGCTGCTACAAATTACCGATACGCATCTGTTTGCGCCGGATGATGGCAGCCTGTTGAGTGTTAATACGGTAGATAGCTTTCATGCTGTTGTGGCAGAGATTTGCGCGCAACATGTTGAATTTGATGCAATTCTGGCTACGGGTGACATCTCGCAAGATCATAGTGCTGAGTCTTATCTTCGTTTCTCTCGTGGTATTTCTTCATTAGAAAAAACTTGTTTTTGGCTTCCCGGCAATCACGACTTTAAACCCAATATGGGCGCCGTATTCCCGTCAGAGCAGATTCAACAGTCGGAGCATGTATTACTCGGTGAACACTGGCAGATGGTGATGCTCGATTCTCAAGTGGTGGGCGTACCGCATGGACGGCTGAGCGATCAACAATTGGCTTTACTTGACGAAAAATTATCGACGCACCATCAGCGACACACCTTGATTGTGCTGCATCATCATCCTCTATTGGTGGGGAGCGCCTGGCTCGATCAACATAGCCTTAAAGACAGCGATGCTTTTTGGAATATCGTCACGCAACATCGCAATGTGAAAGCCGTCCTGTGTGGTCATGTTCATCAAAATATGGATAAACTCCATCACGGTGTCCGAGTGATGGCCACTCCCTCGACCTGTGTACAATTTAAGCCCAATTCAGATGATTTTGCTTTGGATCGTACTTCCCCAGGATGGCGTGAATTGACGCTATCTGCTGATGGTCAAATAGAAACTCAGGTCAAACGTTTAGCTAACGGCGCATTCCAACCGGATTTTAACGCTAATGGATACTGAGATGCCTACTCGTCAACCTATGCTGCTTTATATTCACGGCTTTAATAGCTCGCCGCTGTCGCACAAAGCACAAGTGATGGTGAAGTATTGCCAAATGCAGCGTCCTGATATCAAAGTGATGGTGCCTAAGTTACCCAGTTTTCCCGCGCAAGCTGCGGAATATCTACTTGATCTTATTCATCAACATCAAGATCAATATCGTATTGCGCTGGTGGGGAGTTCATTAGGCGGGTATTTGTCTATTTGGTTAAACCATTTGTTTGGTTTTCGTGCCGTGGTGATAAACCCAGCAATCAAACCGTATGAATTATTGGTCAATTTTTTAGGCGAACAAGTCAACCCCTACACGCAAGAGCACTATCGGCTAGAGGCGAAACATATTGAAGAGCTCAAAGCATTAGAGGTTAAAATTAATGACGTCACGTCATTTTGGTTGTTGCAACAAATGGGTGATGAAGTCTTAGATTACCGTCAAGCCGTCGCTAAATTGACGGGAGCAAAACAGACGGTTGAATTTGGCGGCGATCATAGTTTTGTGAACTTTGAGCGATATCCGCGACAAATCATCGAATTCCTAGATCTCTGACCGATTCATTGAGGGGGGAGTCATAATTTTACCTGTAACTTACTTATCTCGCTTGACATAAGCAAGGCTCTTCCAGACTATGTTCTACCTATACTTTTGCAGTTTGTAATGCTGAAAAAATCAGCGTTGTTGTCGTTAATTAATCACAAGCACATCATTGATAAACTGCCGAAAAAGTAACGAATCATTTATCTATAAAAGCATTCCGTATTATGACTGAACAATATAATGCTGGGGCCATTGAAGTTCTTAATGGTTTAGAACCAGTACGTCGCCGACCTGGGATGTATACGGACACCGCGCGACCTAACCATTTAGGCCAAGAAGTTATCGATAACAGTGTCGATGAAGCGCTAGCCGGATATGCCTCCAAGGTACAAGTTATTCTCCACGCAGATCAATCACTTGAAGTGATCGATGATGGGCGTGGTATGCCTGTTGATATTCACCCTGAAGAGAAAATATCAGGCGTTGAGCTTATCTTCTGTAAATTGCATGCGGGTGGTAAGTTTTCAAACAAAAGCTACCAGTTCTCCGGTGGTTTACATGGGGTAGGTATTTCCGTAGTGAATGCCCTATCCAAGCGTGTGGAAGTGACCGTTCGCCGTGATGGGCAAATATATGAAATGGCGTTTGAGCACGGTAATAAAGTCGAGGAATTGACGGTGACTGGCACCTGTGGTCGTCGCAATAAAGGGACGAGTGTCCACTTTTGGCCCGATACCAGCTACTTTGATTCGCCTAACTTTTCAGTGACTCGCCTAATCAATAATTTGCGCGCTAAAGCGGTACTTTGCCCGGGGCTCGAGATCACCTTTAGTGATAAGGTTAACAATCTTGAGCACCGTTGGTACTACGAAGACGGCCTAAAAGATTATCTCGCAGAAGGCGTAAAGGGTTACACCTTATTGCCCGAAGAGCCATTTACGGGTGAGTTTGTCGCTGAAACTGAAGCGGCCAACTGGGCAGTGATTTGGCTACCTGAAGGTGGTGAGATGATCACTGAAAGCTATGTTAACTTAATCCCGACCGCACAAGGTGGTACGCACGTTAACGGCTTACGCCAAGGGTTGCTCGATGCGATGCGTGAATTCTGTGAATTCCGCAACCTGTTGCCGCGTGGCGTTAAGTTAACTGGTGAAGATGTCTTTGACCGCTGTTCTTATGTGTTGTCGGTTAAGATGCAAGACCCACAGTTTGCAGGGCAAACCAAAGAGCGCCTTTCTTCACGTCAAAGCGCGGCTTTTGTTTCAGGTGTGATAAAAGACTCCTTTAGTTTATGGCTGAATGAAAAACCACAACTCGCTGAATTACTTGCCGAAGTGTGCATTGCCAATGCGCATCGCCGCATGCGAGCCAGCAAAAAAGTGGTACGGAAAAAAATCGCATCGGGCCCCGCGCTCCCCGGTAAATTGACCGATTGTTCAGTGCAAGACCTGAGCCGCACGGAAATCTTCTTTGTCGAAGGGGATTCAGCAGGCGGCAGTGCTAAGCAAGCGCGCGATCGTGAATTTCAAGCGGTTATGCCACTGCGTGGGAAAATTTTAAATACGTGGGAAGTGTCGGCAGACCAAGTGCTGGCTTCACAAGAAGTGCATGATATTTCTGTTGCGCTTGGGATTGATCCTGATAACGACGATCTAGATGGATTGCGTTACGGTAAAATCTGTATTCTCGCAGATGCGGACTCTGATGGTTTACATATTGCCACCTTGCTCTGCGCCTTATTTACCAAACATTTCCGAGCACTAGTCAAAGCGGGCCACATTTTTGTTGCGATGCCTCCTTTGTATCGGATTGACTGCGGCAAAGAGGTCTTTTATGCACTCGATGATGCTGAAAAAGAGGGCATTTTAGAGCGACTTAGCCAGAAAAAAGCCAAAATCAACGTCCAACGATTTAAAGGTTTGGGTGAAATGAATCCGCTTCAATTGCGTGAAACAACGATGGATCCAAACACGCGCCGCTTGGTGCAACTGACCATTGATGATGCTGAAGCAACGGATGAGATGATGGACATGTTGCTAGGTAAAAAGCGTGCAGATGACCGCCGCGCATGGTTGCAACGTTATGGCGATATGGCAGAGGTGCAATAAATGTCAACTGAAATAACCTTTGATGGTGTTGAAAAACTGCCGCTGCGTAAGTTCACTGAAGACGCCTATCTCAATTATTCGATGTACGTCATCATGGACCGCGCACTGCCTTATATTGGCGATGGTTTAAAACCGGTACAGCGACGTATTATTTATGCGATGTCGGAGCTTGGACTCTCGGCGTCAGCCAAGTACAAAAAATCAGCGCGTACCGTTGGTGACGTGCTCGGTAAATACCACCCGCACGGTGATTCGGCCTGTTACGAAGCGATGGTATTAATGGCACAACCCTTTTCTTACCGCTACCCATTGGTGGATGGTCAAGGTAACTGGGGTGCTCCGGACGATCCAAAATCCTTCGCGGCGATGCGTTATACCGAAGCGAAACTGTCTAAATTCGCTGAAGTTTTACTGGGTGAGCTTGGACAAGGTAACGTTGATTGGCAGCCTAACTTTGATGGGACAATGCAAGAACCACAAATGCTGCCGGCGCGTTTACCTCATATTTTGCTCAATGGCGTCACGGGAATTGCGGTGGGTATGGCGACCGATATCCCGCCACACAATGTGCGTGAAATTGCCGATGCGACGATTCACCTGATCGATAACCCGGAAGCGCAACTGCATGATGTGATGCAGTACGTGCAAGGGCCAGATTATCCGACCGAAGCGGAAATTATTTCACCCAGAATTGAAATTGAGAAAATATATCGCTCAGGTCGCGGCAGTATCAAAATGCGCGCGGTTTGGCATAAAGAGGGGAGTGATGTTGTGATCACAGCATTACCTCATCAAGTCTCAGGCGCTAAATTGCTCGAACAAATCGCTAACCAAATGCGCGCGAAGAAATTGCCAATGGTTGAAGATTTACGCGATGAATCGGATCACGAGAACCCTACGCGTATTGTTATTGTGCCGCGTTCTAACCGCGTAGATTGTGACTTGTTGATGAGCCACTTATTCGCATCAACCGATCTAGAGAAAAGCTTCCGTGTTAACTTGAACATGATTGGCTTAAACAATCGCCCAGAAGTGAAAGGTTTAGTGACCATTCTTTCTGAGTGGATTGAGTTTCGTCGCACCACGGTTCGCCGCCGCTTACAGTACCGTCTTGATAAAGTCATGGCGCGTTTGCACATCTTGGAAGGTTTGCTCATTGCTTATCTGAATATTGATGAAGTGATTGAAATCATTCGTACTGAAGATGAACCTAAAGCGGTACTGATGGCCCGTTTTGGTATTAGTGCTATTCAAGCCGATGCGATTTTAGATACCAAACTTCGCCACTTAGCCAAACTTGAAGAGATGAAGATTCGTGGTGAGCAAGATGAGCTTGCCAAAGAGCGCGAAAAATTAGAGCAGTTGCTTGGTTCTGAGCGTCGCTTGAACACATTGTTGAAGAAAGAGATCAAAGCGGATGCTGAGAAGTACGGTGATGATCGCCGTTCACCACTGATTGAGCGTGCTGAATCTAAAGCGTTGACTGAGCGTGACCTTGTGCCAAGTGAAGCGATCACCGTTGTGCTTTCGGAAAAAGGCTGGGTACGTCATGCCAAAGGGCATGATGTGGATTGCCAAAGTTTGAGCTACAAATCCGGCGACCAGTATTTGGCTCATGCTTGTGGTAAGAGCAATCAACAGGTCGTATTCTTGGGTAGCGATGGTCGAAGTTATTCGCTTGAAGCTCACTCGCTACCTTCGGCGCGCAGTCAAGGTGAGCCGATTACGGGGCGTCTCAACATCACAGAGGGCTCGTCTATTCGCCAAGTAGTGATGGGGGAAGAGGATCAACTCTGGTTAGTGGGCTCGGATGCCGGTTATGGTTTTGTTTGTAAAGGTGGTGAACTGCTGTCGAAAAACCGTAGTGGTAAAGCCTTAGTTAATTTGCCTGAGAACTCAGAGGTAATGACGCCGCAGGCCATCGGTAATTTGGAGTCTGATGATATTTTAGCGATCACGAATCAGGGCCGAATGTTGCTATTCCCAATCAAAGATTTACCACAGCTAACCAAAGGAAAAGGCAACAAAATAATCAATATTCCTGCGGCTAAGTCCAAAGAGCGTGAAGAGTTTGTGTCACATTTAATCTCCTTGCCTCAAGGAGCGGCTATTACGCTCTATGCCGGCAAACGCAAACTTGGTTTAAAAGCCAGCGATCTAGAGAACTTCCGTGGTGAGCGTGGACGTCGAGGTAGCTTACTGCCGAGAGGGCTACAACGTGTTACTGCGATTGAGATTGAATCAGAACTTAGTGATTCAGATCTTGAGCAAGAGTAAAAGTCTATAAATAAAAGCCCCCTTCGTGAGTTGGGGGCTTTTTTATGTCTCTTTGTTTTTGGTGGCTTAGTTTATTCGCGTAGGTCTTCAACAATTGTCACGGGAAGTGTCATCTCTTCACCTTTACGTAAGATGAGCACATCGACAACGGTACCTGGGCGCAAGTCAGTGACAATTTCCATCACACTCTTGCGACCATTAATTTTTTTACCGCCAATTTTTAGAATAATGTCCCGCTCTTTAAAACCAGCCGTTTCCGCAGGGCCATTGGGGTCAATGCCCAACACAACTATGCCGCCAATATGTTCACTGCCAAGTAAGCGAGATGTTACTGGCGTAATATCTTGCCCATCAATACCGATATAGCCGCGAATCACGCGTCCATCAGCAATGATTTTTTCCATAATGGTATTGGCTAATTTGTAAGGAATCGCGAATGATATACCATCGGTTTTCATTTCAGTTGCTTGTTGAAACGAAGCCGTGTTAATACCTACGAGCTCTCCTTGAGTGTTGACCAAAGCTCCACCGGAATTGCCTTCATTAATGGCCGCATCAGTTTGGATGAAAGCTTGACGTCCATCGGTACTGACTGATGAACGTTCAGTGGCAGAAATGATACCAAAAGTAGTGGTTTGTCCAAGGTTGTATGGATTGCCAATGGCCAGTACCACATCGCCAACTTTCACCGAGTAATTGGGATTTTGTGGAATAACGGGAAGGTTCGTTCCTTCGATTCGCAAAATTGCGATATCCGTGCGTCGATCTTTGCCTACTAATTGCGCGGCTGCGAGACGGCCATCTTGTAAGGCCGCTACGATTTGGTCGGCTTGGGCTACTACGTGATAGTTAGTAATGATGTACCCTTTCTCGCTCACAATCACACCAGAACCTAACCCTTGAATCGACAGTTTACTGCGATCGCTTTCGGTGTATTTTTGGTTGTAAATATTGACTACAGCAGGTGCGGCGCGGCGAACGGCTTGGTTAAACGAAATTTGCAAAGAGAGCGCATTGGGAGACTCTTCGGCCGCGATTTGCGGGAGAACATTTGAACGTAGCGAGGGAACCGCTAGTAAAATAACAACAGCAGCGAGAAGCCCAAGCCCCACTGAACGAAGTAAAAAGTTAAGCATATCTTCCCCAAACAAAACCCGCTATATACTCAGCTTATTTTACACCTGAGCTTGAGAGAGGAAGAATAGCACTACATGATTGAATAAGAAAAGGGCAGCATTCAAATGCTGCCCTGATCGCTCCACAAGCGATTCTCACTAATTAGCGAATAACCAAGTAAATGGTTCTATCACCTCGTTGGATATTCAGCGCAAGTATGCTCGGCTTTTTCTCCAAAATTTCGCGTAATTGTGCGAGGTTTTTCACTCGTTGGCGGTTAACACCAATGATGATGTCCTCTTTTTGTAGTTGATACGCTTCTGCCGCTGACCCTTTCTCTATAGCAGTCACTTTAACGCCAGCGATTGGGTCTTGATCCGTCGTATTGGTCAGTGCCGCACCAGTCAACCCCGAGTGCAGTTGCTCTGCTTTGGTTGTGGTGTTGTTTTCACTCAAGGTTACGTCGAAGGTCTTGCTTTTACCATCGCGGATTACATCGATTGTGATTTTTTTACCTGCACCTAATGTTGCCACTTTGGCTCTTAATTCATTGAAGGTAGAAACGTTTTTTCCATTAATAGCTGTGATGACATCACCCGCTTTGATCCCTGCTTTATCGGCGGCGCTATCTTTGATAACTTGGCTAACAAACGCCCCTTTACTTGACTCATAGCCTAGCGCTTCAGCCAGTTCAGAGGTTATTTCACCCCCTTGAACGCCGAGCACGCCACGTTTTACCTCACCAAATTCTAAGATCTGTTCGGTCAAGTTTTTCATCATATTTGATGGTATTGCAAAACCTATCCCAACGTTGCCACCATTCGGCCCAAGAATCGCGGTATTAATCCCAATCAATTCACCATTGAGATTGACTAAGGCACCACCAGAGTTGCCACTGTTAATCGCGGCATCGGTCTGAATAAAGTTCTCAAAGTTTTCAAGATTAAGTCCACTTCGTCCTAGCGCAGAAACAATGCCGGAAGTCACCGTTTGACCAAGACCAAACGGGTTCCCGATCGCGACAGTGAAATCACCTACACGCAGTTTGTCTGAATCTGCGATACGAATTTGGGTTAAATTTTTTGCTTTTTTGAGTTTGATCAGCGCGACATCGGACATTTTATCGCCACCGACGAGCTCCGCATCGTATTCTCGGCCGTCGTATAGTTTGACGCGAATCTTATCAGCGCCATCGATGACGTGATAATTAGTCACAACATAACCTTTGTCTGCGTCAGTAATGACACCAGAGCCTAATGCTCTAAATGGCCGCTCTTGCGATTGGTCGATTGGGAAGTCAGGACCAAAGAAAAATCGAAACTGCTCGGGTAAACGTTGATGGGAGACTTGAGTTCCCTCAACTGAGATACTCACAACCGCTGGTGTCACTTGCTCTAGCATCGGTGCTAAGCTCGGCAGTGGCTCACCACTGACAGAAAAGGGTAGCGCTGCCATTGCGGGTAGTGGGGTGATGATTGAACTTAAACTTAACGATAGAGCGGTTAAAAGAAGTAAAGGTTTTTTCATCATAAGCTCCTTTGGAATAACTGTGTTCGAAGTTTAATATTTGTACGAAAGACAAAACTTCAACACTCTCGTGAGGTTTATGACTCAAAAACCTTTATAAAGTTCATGAATTCAGATTAAACGGCTTTCACCTTAACCACGTCTGCAGAATGAATGATCTCTTTTTTGGGGGTATTAAAAAGCCCTGTTGCGCCATTGGCATAATCTTTCGGTGGCTGTTCCAAAATGTCATCGTTGCTTTTATCTGTATCATTATGCAGAGCGATTTTTTTGATAAATGGGTTATCTTGCTCTGGCATATTCGGCAGAATTTCGGACGATGTTTTGGCCATGTGTTGATACAGTTTTGTATAATCTTTACCTAGTGTATCGAGTATTTCTGCCGCTTGAGCAAAATGATCCGACAATTCTTGGCGTTGTTGTTCCAAACTAAATTTCGCGTTATCTAATTCTTTTTGTAGAGACTTTTGGTTTTTATATTGAGGCGTAGTCAATCGTGAAATGACCATTCCCAACACGGCCCCTACTAGCAAGCCTACAATGGCATATATCCAAGGCATAACAGCTCCTTATTGTTGTTATTTAACATGTTTTTTACCTGTTGGTTACACACGTCGCTTGGACATGTTACTATGACTGCTCTAGCCAATAAAGCGAAATACACGAAATAGCAGTTTCCATTTTCTTTAGTGCAGTAGGCGGTCATGACACCAAAACAGCGATATGAACACGATGTAAAAAAACTCGGTTTTCAACGAGACTCTGCTCAAGAAAGCGCCGTCGATGCGCTGGATTTACTCTACCATCAGTTTCAGGATTATCTTAACCAACCAGTTAAGCCCTCCGCGGTTTGGACCAAATGGTTTGGCCGCCAACCTAAACAGCCTAACTTACCTAAAGGGCTCTATTTTTGGGGCGGTGTCGGGCGAGGAAAAACCTATCTAATGGATACGTTTTTTGAAGCTCTGCCAACCACTCGCAAAATGCGAGTGCATTTCCACCGTTTTATGTATCGAGTTCATGATGAGCTGAAGGCGCTGGCTGGAGTTGAAGAGCCCTTAGAAAAGGTTGCCGATATTTTAAAGTCTGAAACGGAAATTATCTGTTTTGATGAATTTTTTGTATCAGATATTACCGATGCGATGATTTTGGGTACCTTGTTTCAAGCACTGTTTAAGCGCGGTATTATCTTAGTGGCGACATCGAACATTCCACCGCACGACTTATACCGCAACGGCTTGCAGCGAGCACGCTTTCTCCCTGCAATTGCTTTGATTGAATCACACTGTCATGTGTTGAACGTCGATAGTGGCATTGATTATCGCTTAAGAACATTAGAGCAAGCGGAAATTTACCACTATCCATTGGATGAAGCAGCAAGCCACAATTTACAACATTACTATCGGCAATTGGTTGGTGACGAGAAAAAAGAAGCACGCAGTGAGATTGAAATCAACCATCGCACCCTCCCTGTTGTAAAGGCTAGTGATGGTATTTTACATGCGACATTTGAACAGTTATGCCAAACGGCAAGAAGCCAAAACGATTACATTGAGTTGTCCAAAATTTACCATACAGTACTGCTGGCTGATGTGAAGCAAATGGATCGCGCCATCGATGATGCAGCGCGGCGTTTTATTGCGTTGATTGATGAATTTTATGAACGACATGTAAAAGTAATTATCTCCGCCGAAGTGGCGCTGGACGATCTGTATCTGCATGGGCAACTGGAGTTTGAATTCAAACGTTGTCAGTCGCGGTTAATTGAAATGCAAAGTCATGAGTATTTATCAAGGGAACATCTGGCCTAGCTCAATCCGAACACTTTTAAAGCAAAATAAAAAATTCGTGATTTTGTTCAAAAAGAGGTGATTTTTTCTACTGACTTCCCTATAATCCTGCGACCCACCGTTACTGCAGGCCTGTTTCTGTGAAACGAGAGGCCGAGAGAAACCAAACGCTCGAAGGGGCAACTTTGGACTCTTAGACAGTGGGGGCATTTTAATGCTCCTTTTAGTGTAAATTTTATTTAACGGGTTATTATTAGCATGAAAACTTTCGTTGCTAAACCAGAAACTGTAAAACGCGACTGGTATATCGTAGACGCTGAGGGTAAAACTCTAGGTCGTCTAGCAAGTGAAATTGCATCTCGCCTACGTGGCAAACATAAAGCTGAATACACTCCTCACGTAGACACTGGTGATTACATCATCGTTGTAAACGCTGAGAAAGTTACTGTAACTGGTAACAAAGCAGCAGCTAAAACTTACTACCGTCACACTGAATTTCCAGGCGGCTTAAAATCAATCACTTTCGACAAGCTGATTATTCGTAAGCCAGAGATGGTTATTGAGCTAGCGGTTAAAGGTATGCTACCACGTGGTCCTCTAGGCCGTGCTATGTACCGTAAGCTGAAAGTTTACGCTGGCGCTGAGCACAACCATGCTGCTCAACAACCAAAAGTACTAGACATCTAATTGGGGATTTCGAAAATGGCAGAGAATCAATACTACGGCACTGGCCGTCGCAAAAGCTCAGCTGCACGCGTTTTTATTAAACCAGGCAGCGGCAACATTGTAATCAACAAGCGTAGCCTTGATGTTTACTTTGGTCGTCCAACTTCTCGCATGGTTGTTAAACAACCTCTTGAGCTAGTTGAACTAACTGAGAAACTAGATCTATACATCACTGTTAAAGGTGGTGGTATTTCTGGTCAAGCTGGTGCTATCCGTCACGGTATCACTCGCGCTCTAATGGAATACGACGAATCACTACGTCCTGTTCTACGTGCAGCTGGCTACGTTACTCGCGACGCTCGTTGCGTTGAACGTAAGAAAGTTGGTCTGCGTAAAGCACGTCGTAAACCACAATTCTCTAAGCGTTAATCTTTTTTCAAAAGATTCGCTTCCAGTGTTACTGGATTGTGGTTCAAAAGCCCGGTATTTATACCGGGCTTTTTGTTTTTTGGTGTTAGCAAACACTCATTTTTTTAATCACATCATTTGGTTGTTGCTCTTTAATCTTCCTTTTGTGACCTCACGTGCGATTTACTTCACGAATGTTACGAAAAGGTAGCTTTATCTTGTCAAAAAGTAGGGTTTTATTTATGATTTGCCATCAAATAAATACAACTAGATTCGTATTTTGTTAGCCATGCTCTTGATAAGCGGAATAATAATAATCCACAGGGAGCAAATGGGAGAATGTTTGGATGAGCAATGCGCCTTTAAATAACGGTCGCAGACGTTTCTTAACCGCGACAACAGCCGTTGTCGGAGGGTTAGGAGCCGCTGCTGTCGCCGTTCCTTTTATTAAATCTTGGAACCCAAGTGCCAAAGCCAAAGCGGCTGGAGCCCCCGTTGAAGTTGAAATCGGTAAACTTGAAGAGGGGCAAATGGTTCGTGTTGAGTGGCGAGGAAAACCTGTTTGGGTTGTTCGTCGTTCTCAATCAGTGGTCGATGGGCTAAAAGATATCGAAAACCAACTTCGAGATCCTCAATCGGATGAGCAGCAGCAGCCTAATTATGCGCAAAATGCTTATCGATCGATTAAACCTGAATATTTCGTTGCTGTGGGTATTTGTACTCACCTTGGCTGTTCACCTACTTATTTGCCTGATTCTTTTAGTGAACAAGTTCAAGGGGTTAAATCTGGTTTTTTCTGTCCTTGCCATGGTTCGAAATTTGATATGGCGGGTCGAGTTTTTCAAGGTGTTCCGGCACCACTAAACTTGGTTATCCCTCAATATATGTATCTTAGCGATACTCGTATTGTCATAGGATTAGATGAGACCGGGGAGGCTGCATAATGCAAGTTTTACTTGATTGGGTAGAAAAGCGTTTACCTGCAATGAACGCTTACAAAAAACACCTATCTGAATATCCAATGCCGAAAAACTTTAACTTTTGGTATTTGTTTGGATCGTTAGCCATGTTGGTTCTTGTTAACCAACTGCTCACTGGCGTGTGGCTAACCATGAACTATGTGCCATCAGGTGAAGGGGCTTTTGCATCTGTTGAATACATAATGCGTGATGTTGAGTATGGTTGGTTACTGCGCTATATGCACTCCACTGGCGCTTCAGCTTTCTTTGTGGTGATTTATCTACATATGTTCCGTGGCTTAATTTACGGCTCCTATCAGAAGCCTCGTGAGCTGCTATGGCTATTTGGCATGCTGATCTTCTTAGTGTTGATGGCCGAAGCCTTTATGGGATACTTGCTACCATGGGGACAAATGTCCTATTGGGGAGCGCAAGTTATTATCTCTTTGTTCGGTGCAATCCCCGTTATCGGCGATGATTTAACTCTATGGATACGTGGTGACTACGTTATTTCAGGTGCCACTCTGAACCGTTTCTTTGCACTGCATGTGATTGCTTTACCTATTGTTTTATTGTTGCTAATTGTTCTCCATATATTAGCACTGCATGAAGTCGGCTCTAATAACCCTGACGGTATCGAAACCAAAGTACCAAAAGGGTCGATGGGCGATGATTATAAAACGCAGTTTAAATTTCACGACTACTACACCAAGAAATACGACATCATTGATTCGATTCCATTCCATCCTTACGGGACAGTGAAAGATCTTATTGGTGTAGCCGGTTTCTTAATCCTGTTCTGTTATGTGTTGTTCTTTAACCCAGAGATGGGGGGCTACTTCCTTGAGCCGCCTAACTTTGAAGCGGCAAACCCACTAAAAACGCCAGCACACATCGCACCTGTTTGGTATTTCACGCCTTTCTATGCAATTTTACGTGCTGTTCCTGATAAGTTAATTGGTGTGGCTGCGATGGGTGCATCGATTGTGGTGTTGTTCTTATTGCCATGGCTGGATCGTTGTAAGGTTCGTTCTTACCGTTATCGTAGTAAGTTCCACTTAATCAATATTATTCAGTTCACTATCTGCTTTATTGCGTTAGGTGTTTTAGGTGCGTTACCTGCGACAGCCACTTACACAATGCTTGCACGTATATTTAGCGTTGGTTACTTCATGTTCTTTGTTTTGTTGTTCTTCTACAGCAAAAATGAAGCAACGAAACCATTACCAGAGAGGGTGACATTTAAATGAAAAAGTGGATTGTAATTTTGTTTGCAATGCTGCCATCTCTTGCTTTGGCAGCTGGCGCAAATGTACATTTAGATAAAGCAAATAATGATTTAACAGATCAAGCATCACTGCAGCATGGTGCAAAGCTATTCATGAACTACTGTTTTGGTTGCCACTCAACTCAGTACCAGCGTTATGAGCGTGTAGCGAATGATTTGAATATTCCCTCGGATTTGATGAAAGAGAATTTGATCTTTGATCCGAATGCCAAAATTGGTCAACTGATGGAGAATGCGATTCCAGATAAGTCGGCAGCGAAATGGTTTGGTGCACCGCCACCAGATTTAACGCTTGTGGCTCGTGTTCGAGGAACAGATTGGTTGTATACTTACCTTCGCTCATTTTATGCCGATCCTAGCCGGCCCTTTGGCGTAAACAACATCGTATTCCCAAGTGTCGGTATGCCCCATGTGCTTGAAGAGCTACAAGGGATCCCACAACCAGTTTATGGTACTCATCTTGTCAATGGCGAGGAAGTCAAGGCTGTTATTGGTGCCGAGTCTGATGGAACGGGTGAGCTGAGCCAAAGTGAGTATGATCAAGCGGTCCGTGACATTGTTAACTTCCTTGAATATTCAGCAGAACCAGTCAAGCTTGAACGTCAAACTTTAGGTTGGTGGGTAATGGCATTCCTTGTGCTATTTACTATCGTGGTCGTTCTATTGAAGAAAGAATATTGGCGTGATGTGCATTAATTGTGCTACCATGCGGCGTTAATTTCTAATTTTTAGAATCTTCAATGGAGGCTTGGCCTCCATTGTTTTTATATCTGTAAGTGTGCTGGAGGGCTCCATGGCTGTAGCTGCCAATAAACGTTCTGTGATGACGCTATTTTCGAGTGCATCTGATATGTATAGTCATCAGGTACGTATTGTTCTAGCGGAAAAAGGTGTCAGTGTTGAAGTAGAATTAGTTGATGAAACCAATCTGCCAGCTGACCTTATTGAGCTAAACCCATATAAGACAGTACCAACGTTAGTTGATCGTGAGCTTGCTCTTTATGACTCAAAGATCATCATGGAATACCTAGATGAGCGTTTCCCTCATCCACCGCTGATGCCTGTTTATCCTGTGGCTCGTGGTAATAGCCGTTTGATGATTTACCGTATTGAGAAAAACTGGTACTCACTGGCTGAGAAAGTCGTGAAGGGTAATGCGGAAGAGTCAGAAGCAGCTCGTAATAAATTACGCAATGATCTGCTTACTCTTGGTCCTGTGTTCGCGGAATACGAATATTTCATGAGTGAAGAGTTTAGCCTCATTGACTGTTATTTAGCTCCATTACTATGGCGCTTACCTATTTTGGGTATTGATCTGATTGGTCCTGGCTCTAAAGAGCTTAAAGTATATATGAATCGTGTTTTTGAGCGTGATTCATTCTTGGCTTCTTTAACAGAAGCTGAACGTGAGATGCGTTTAGTTCGTTAAGGCAGTTTGATGGATATCTCTCAAATGACTCCTCGCCGACCTTATATGCTTAGAGCATTTTATGATTGGCTATTAGAAAATGAATTGACTCCTCATGTTGTTGTGGATGCCACTCTTACGGGTGTACGAGTGCCGATGGAGTTTGTGCAAGATGGACAAATTATCCTTAATCTTGCCCCAAGAGCGATAGGTAACCTTGAGCTTGGCAATGAAGCGATTACGTTCAATGCTCGCTTTGGTGGACGTCCTCATTCGGTCATAGTGCCTTTGTACGCAGTGCAAGCTATCTATGCACGTGAAAACGGTGCAGGTACTATGTTTGAACCTGAAGAGGCCTATATCCCTTATCTAGAAGCGGGCATAACAGAGGAATCTGAACAAGAGCCGATGTTAAGCGTTGCTTCTCAAGAAGATGAGGAATTATTAGAGACTCGAGCACAAGAAACCTCTCGGCCGAAGGGAAAACCAAGCCTAAGAGTTATTAAGTAACTCATTTTCACACATTAAGCAGTCATGATCGAAAAAGCAGCGATATTCGCTGCTTTTTTTCTAAAAAAAAAACAAAGGATAACCGAGGTTATTCGCTGTATTGAAATGCCTTAATCACCTGTTTTACGCCTGATATGTTTCGAGCAATATCACTGGCTAGATTAGCCTGTTCCGCCGAGACATAGCCAAGTAAAAATACTTCTCTATTTTCTGTGATTACTTTGATTTTGATTGTGTTCAGTTCAGAATTGGCCAACAGCGCTGATTTTACTTTAGTCGTAATCCAACTGTCGTTACTGATTTCGCCAATTGATAAAGGCGCTTTTATTCTGACTTGATTATGAATGGTTTTGACCCCTTTTGTCTCACGTGCTTTATTTTCAAACTCATTGAGTAATCCGGAGTTTTCAGCTTGTCCCATCAACACGACAATCCCTTGATAAGAACTGGCCGTAATGCGAGTTTTTCCGTTAAAGGGGGCTTTATTGGCGATACCTGCTACTTCAAATTCGATGTTATTATCATTCCAAATTTCTTGAGTGGTTCGAGGGTCTGTTACTAGGCTCGCTGTTGTTGCCGCGCCAGCAAGGATAACTCCTGCACAACCTGATACAGCAAAGCTCAACAGTAGAATGAGTGAAAGTTTTAATCTATTCATTGTCTATTCTTCATGAGAAGGGAAAAGGACTTGATCAATCAAGTCACATAAGCAGTGTAGGGTGACCATATGAACTTCATGGATTCGAGCCGTCCGCTGCGAGGGGATGCGGATCTCCACATCATTTTCACCTAGAAGACCAGCCATTTCTCCACCGTCTTTGCCTGTGAGAGCGATAATCGTCATATCACGAGTCACAGCCGCTTCCATCGCTTTAATGATGTTTTTGCTGTTACCACTGGTTGAAATAGCCAACAAAACATCACCAGGTTGACCAAATGCACGTACCTGTTTAGAGAATATTTCTTGGTAGTGATAGTCGTTAGCAACTGCGGTTAACGTGGTATTGTCTGCGGTTAATGCAATCGCGGGTAAACTCGGACGTTCAGTTTCAAAACGGTTCAGTAAGCAAGAAGAAAAAAGCTGGGCATTGGCCGAAGAGCCACCATTACCGCAACAGAGAATTTTATGACCGTTAAGTAGCGTTGCCACCATGGCTTGTGCAGCATGCGTGATCGCATGGGGTAGTGCTTCAGCAGCCGCAATTTGAATTTGGATGCTTTCGGTAAAACTGTCTTTAATGCTGTCGAGCATCGTTTATCCTTGAGTTATTGCGTTTTTAATCCACTCAATGTGGTGCACATCTTGGTGGATGGCGATCACATCGAAACGAAAATCGGTGTCATAGGGCGATAGGCCATGTTTCAGTAGCCATAAATTCGCGGTTTTCATCAACTTTGCCATTTTTGCGGTAGTAACCATTTCTGCGGCATGCCCATGACATTGGTTTTTTCTGTATTTAACCTCTACGAACACTAAGGTGTTTTTATCTCGCATAATGAGGTCGATTTCACCGACTTTGGTATTGAAGTTTTGTTCAATAAAAGCCAAACCACAACCTAATAAATAGTGTTTGGCTGCGGTTTCATACTGTTGACCAACTGCGCGGCGACTAAAGAGCGCCATGCACCGCCCAACTGATCTCTCTCTGTACCACGCATTGCTCATCAATACTTAATGTGCCTGTTTTGCCATCGATACTATACCCCTCGACGACCTTCATTTGTGGCAACTCAATCATTAACTGATAAGCATCCATACCTAATGCTTGTAAGCGTCGCTCGCTATTGGAGTTCTTTGGCCACAATTGGTTCATTTCATTATCCAGCATTGAATTGGGATGAATGAGTAATGGAATATCGCTATAAGTTACACCAGAGAGGTCTTCATACTGTGTGTTACCACTGTTACTACGAGAGTTTGAGAACAGTTTAGGTGGCTTAGTGTCAGGGTTAATTGCGACCTCGATAAAGGGTTTAATTAAAGTCAATTCTGCGCTGTTAGCCACGATATAAACCGAATCGATATCACGACGACTGCGGGGCAGGCTTTGCAAATCAATACCCATCAACGCATCCATTTGCGCGATATTTTGTTGGCTATCTTGCAGACCAAATACTGAGTTAATGTTGCGTTGCAATTGACGCTTATCACCAAATAGGTTCACCGATACTTTATTCTTGCTGTATTTTTGCCATTCTGCGTTAAACGCTTCTACTACACGCTGGCCGTAATTACCTTGAGGAGCGAGTATTAAAGGGTACTGATAGCCTTGGCTAAACAGATACTTAGCGGCTTGTTCAACCTCTTGCTCTGGCGAAAGTGCAAGATAGCAAGTGTTAGGATGATCTTCAATTTGGTCTGGAATATTCAACGCCAGCGTAGGGATAGAAGCTAAGCGTGCTTGTTGAAGCTTATGTAGATTCTCGATGTTCTCTTTGATGAGTGGCCCAACAATGAAATCAATGTTTTTTTCAATCAGTTGCTTGTCTATGAGCGCGGCGTCTTCGGCATTGGTATCAATCACAGTCAAGGTAGCATTGAGGTCACGGTTACGGTCATTCATCATCGCCATGATAAAGCCATCACGGATCAGTTGAGCTTGCGTGGCAAACTTTCCGGAAAGAGGAAGTAACAACGCGGTGTTAGTGGGCTTGATGATCTCCAGCGCTAGAATATCTTGTATCGCTTTAGGCGTATAACGAGCCGCTGGGTGATTGCTGTTTTCCGCGAGCCATTTTTCGAGCGTATTCTTCAACTGCGGAATATTACTATTGAGCGTTTTCATATATACAGCCAGTTGTAGCCAGCCATCGAGCACGTTTTCGTTAGGCTCTGGATTTAATTGGGTAATTTCACGTTCGCTATAGTGATTGAAATTGAGCCAAATTTGATCGGCAATCGCTTCTTGCTCGGCATCATCAACGTAAGTGCTTAATGCAATAAGCTCCCTACTTGAATCAAAAGGGCGGCTGAGCGCGGTAAAAATATCGGCGCGCATTTGATGGTATTGAGCCCATGTTTCAGGGCTTAGCTTCCACCAAGCCTGAAAATTAAGCTGAGAGAGCGCTTGTGAAAACTGTTCCGCATTACTCAACAACTGCGCCTTAGCCATTTGCCATTCAGCTTGTTGCGCTTCTGAGAGCGACTGTTTGGCTAAGCGCATAATCAACAGTTGTGCTTGTTCGCTGTTGTTTTCGTTAATTGCGGCTTTAAGAGCCATGATCAACCAATCATTTTGCAGTGAACCTTGGCTACTATCTGCTTGCATCAAGTAAGTTTGCGCTGACTTGGTGGGATCTTGCGTAATATCGACTGAGGTGGGCGTCGACGGTGAAGACGAACACGCCGCCAAAGCCATTGCTAATGCAACGGGCGTGAATAAGCGTGGTACACTGAGTCTCGGATGGTTCTTCATAGCCATGAGTTCTTTCGTTATTCCGTGTAAAATTGTCTCTATATTAATCGTTGAAGTGATGGTAAACAAATGACAGATAGCAAAACCTTGCCAGCAGAGATCCCAACTCTCTACATTGTTCCTACGCCAATTGGCAATTTGGGTGATATTACCCAGCGAGCCATTGAAGTACTCTCAAGTGTTGATGTTATCGCTGCGGAAGATACACGCCATACTGGCAGACTTCTCGCTCACTTCAATATCCAGACTAAAACCTTTGCCTTGCATGATCACAACGAACAGCAAAAAGCACAAGTGTTAGTCGATAAATTATTATCAGGGCAATCTATTGCGTTGGTTTCTGATGCAGGAACGCCACTGATCAGTGATCCAGGGTACCATCTTGTCAATCAATGTCGTCAAGCTGGTGTGAGAGTTGTGCCACTTCCGGGCGCTTGTGCTGTGATTACTGCGCTCAGTGCATCAGGCTTGCCTTCTGATCGTTTCAGTTTTGAAGGTTTTTTGCCGCCGAAAAGCAAAGGGCGTAAAGATAAATTCCTAGAGATCGCTAAGGCTGAACGCACCTGTATTTTTTATGAGTCACCACACCGAATTAGCGAATCACTGCAAGATATGTTAGCTATCTTAGGGCCAGATCGTAACGTGGTGCTAGCCCGCGAGCTCACCAAAACCTTCGAGACGATTCAAGGTTTGCCGTTAGGCGAACTGATTAATTGGATTAATGAAGATGAGAACCGCAAGCGTGGTGAAATGGTGTTACTGATCCATGGTTACAGAGAAAGCGTGGACGATAGCTTGCCAGACGAAGCGTTGCGCAGTTTAGCGATTTTGACAAAAGAGCTGCCTCTGAAAAAAGCGGCCGCATTGGCGGCTGAAATTTATAACCTTAAGAAAAATGCCCTTTATAAGTGGGGGCTTGAAAACCTATCTGCTTAATTAGCCAGCGGCATCTTGATGTTTTAAATCGATGGATAATTAAACGCTTAAGCGTGAATTAAACACAGAAGTTGTTTGAGCCTAGACAGTACCTATCTTTCTCTATACAATCCGCCCTCGGAGTTGACTGGGTAGTCGCTGCTTCATTGATGTCCTTTAGCCTTGTGCTGGGGAGACTGATGGAGGGGAGGAAAGTCCGGGCTCCATAGAGCAGGGTGCCAGGTAACGCCTGGGGGGCGAAAGCCTACGACAAGTGCAGCAGAGAGAAGACCGCCGATGGCCCAATTTCTTCGGAATGGGCACAGGTAAGGGTGAAAGGGTGCGGTAAGAGCGCACCGTGCGTCTGGCAACAGTTCGTAGCAAGGTAAACTCCACCCGGAGCAAGACCAAATAGGCTTCCACATTGCGTTGCTCGCGTAAGGAAGCGGGTAGGTTGCTTGAGCCAGTGAGTGATTGCTGGCCTAGACGAATGGCTACTGCCGCGCAAGCGGAACAGAACCCGGCTTATACGTCAACTCCACCTATTGCAGACCCATCATAACTCTTGCGGTTATGATGGGTTTTTTGCTTTTTATTGACGAAAATTATTTCGTAAGCACTAAACTTAGCGCAATATCACGTGATGCCAACGTCAAGTGGTAGCGATGCGGCGTTAAATCAGTAAACTGAATACTTGCGCCGTAGCCGATTGCTATATTTCAGCTTTAGCCCGATGAGAAAACGATGACTGAACCTTTTCAACACATTTCTGTACTACTGAATGAATCCATTGATGGCCTTGCTATCAAACCAGACGGTATTTATATCGACGGCACGTTTGGCCGTGGTGGTCATAGTCGTACAATTCTCTCTAAGTTGGGTGACCATGGTCGTCTGTACAGCATAGATCGCGATCCACAAGCGATTGCTGAAGCTGGAAAAATTAACGACCCGCGTTTTACTATCATTCATGGCCCATTTTCTGGCATGGCACAATACGCTGAGCGCTACGATCTGGTCGGAAAAGTGGATGGAGTACTACTTGATTTAGGCGTTTCCTCGCCACAGTTGGACGATGCCGAGCGCGGTTTTAGCTTCATGAAAGATGGCCCGCTTGATATGCGTATGGACCCGACGTCAGGGCTCCCTGTCTCGCAGTGGCTTGCGCAAGCCGATTTGGACGACATTACTTGGGTGATTCGTGAATTTGGTGAAGACAAGCACGCGCGCCGTATTGCCAAAGCGATTGTCGCTTACCGTGAAGACGATGAAAAAGAGCCTCTGACGCGAACCAGTCAATTGGCTAAACTGATTTCAGAAGCTGCGCCGAAAAGCTTTAAAGAGAAAAAGCACCCGGCTACGCGCTCATTTCAAGCATTTCGTATCTATATCAATAGTGAATTAGAAGAGATCGACACTGCATTAAAAGGCGCAGCTAAGATCTTAGCCCCACAAGGGCGTTTATCGGTGATCAGTTTCCATTCGCTTGAAGATCGCATGGTCAAACGCTTTATTCGTAAAGAGAGTAAAGGCCCAGAGGTTCCACATGGTTTGCCGTTAACAGAAATACAAATTCAGGCATTGGGCTCAGCCAACTTAAAACCAGTTGGGAAAGCGATTATGCCAACTAAAGAAGAAGTGGAACTCAATCCCCGCTCACGCAGCTCAGTATTACGAGTTGCTGAAAAACTGTAGTCCATGTCTAAGTCGCCGCCTAACTTAACCAAACTGATTGCACTTGACCTGTTTACGGTGGGTCGAGTGCCGCTTATTTTGTTAATGTTAATTTTTGCCAGTGCGATGGGAGTGGTGTTTATTACCCACCATTCTAGGCAGGCGATTTCAGAAAAAGATCAAACCTTAGTTGAGCGCGAGCGGCTCGATAATGAATGGCGTAACCTCATTCTTGAGGAAACGGCCCTCGCAGAACATAGCCGCGTGCAGAATCTTGCCAAACAAGAGCTGGAAATGAAGCGACCTGATTCTGATAAAGAAGTGGTGATTACGCTCAAATGAAAAAAAACAAAGACAAAGCCCAAGCGGCACCTCGTCAAGAAAAAGCGACATCTCCTATTTTGATCCGTTGGCGATTCTATCTCATCCTCTTTTTTGTATTCGTTGCTTTCGCTTTATTGGTTGGGCGCGTTGCTTTCATCCAAATTATCGAACCGGATAATTTGATCCGCGAAGGGGATATGCGCTCTGTCCGAGCCAAAACCTTGCCATCGGCACGCGGAATCATTTCAGATCGTAATGGTGAACCTCTCGCAGTCAGTGTTCCTGTCGATGCAGTATGGGCTGATCCTGTAGCTATTTTTAAAGCCGGCGGCTTAGTTGAACGTGAACGCTGGTACGCACTGGCTGATGTGTTAGGCATTAAGCGCAGTGAGCTGCTGAAAAAAATTGAAGAGAACCAAACCCGCCGTTTTATCTATTTGCAGCGTCAAGTTAGCCCTGCAATGGCCAATTATATTCGCGAACTTAAATTAGCGGGTGTGGGGCTCAAGGCCGAATCTCGCCGTTACTATCCAGCCGGTGAGGCGAGTGCGCACTTAATTGGTGTGACGGGCATCGATGGCCACGGTTTAGAAGGGGTTGAGCGCAGCTATGATAAATGGCTGACGGGGGAAGCTGGCAAACAGGTGATCCGCAAAGATCGGTATGGCCGAGTGGTGGAAAATATCTCGCTTGAAGAGCGTGAAGAGGGCAAGCCACTGGCGTTGACCATTGACCAACGTTTGCAAGCGATCGCCTTTCGTGCGGTCAAGCAAGCTGTGGCGGACTATCGTGCTACTTCGGCATCGGCCATTTTGCTCGACGTGAAAACGGGTGCAGTATTAGCGATGGTTAACGCCCCCTCATACAACCCCAATAACCGTTCCGATTGGCAAAGTTTTAAAATGCGTAACCGCGTGATCACGGACGCCTTTGAACCGGGCTCAACTGTCAAACCTTTTGTAGTATTGGCCGCGCTTGAAAATGGCGTTGCGAATGACAAAACGGTGATTGATACAGGGAATGGCATCATGCAAATCGGCGGCAGTCGAGTGCGTGATACCTCAAAAGTCGGCAAAGCCGATTTAACCTTAATTCTGAAAAAATCGAGTAACATCGGAGTGGCTAAGCTGGCGCTTGAAATGCCTCTCGAAGCTCTATTAGGTATGTATACCTCTGTAGGGCTTGGTGAAATGTCCGGTTTAAACCTCGTCGGTGAGACTTTGGGTATTTTCCCGAATCGCCGCCGTTGGTCACCGTTTGAAATTGCCACCTTGGCATTTGGCTATGGTTTGTCAATTACCCCCATTCAGTTGGCTCATGCTTATGCCACTTTAGGCAATTTAGGTCAGTACCAACCAATCCATATTATTGACAGCAACCAGCAAGATTTATCACGCCAAGTGGTTGATAAAACTAATGCTAAGAAAGTGTTGGAAATGTTAGAAACCGTTACCCAACCCGGTGGCACAGCAACTCAAGCCGCGGTTCCGGGCTATCGTATTGCGGCCAAGTCAGGCACTTCGCGCAAAGCGATTGCCGGCGGTTATGGTGATGAATATTTTGCTTACACGGCAGGAGTGGCTCCAGTGAGCGACCCTCGAGTCTCGTTAGTGGTGATGGTGAATGAACCTCAAGGTGACTTATATTATGGCGGTTCCGTTGCCGGCCCTGTCTTTGCCGAAATAATGAAAGGAGCGTTGCAGATCCTCAATGTTGCTCCTGATGAAAATCGATTCCAAAAATAATTAAGAGAGAAGCACAATGACGCCGAGTATGTGTTTACAAGATCTCATCGCCCCTTGGCTTGACCTCGATGGCCATTCTATTTCAACGTTGCCGGTGACTCGTTTAGTGCTCGATAGCCGTAAAATATCACCCAATGATACCTTTATTGCAGTGGTCGGCCATACCATCGACGGAAGGCAGTTTATTGATAGCGCCACTCAAGCTGGGGCGAATCTGGTATTGGCTCAAGCGTGTGAGCAGTATCTGCATGGTAGTATGGCTACCGTCAATGGCGTGTTAGTGATTTACCTTGCTGATCTAAACCAACATCTATCTCAACTGGCATCGCGGCTTTACCGCTCGAAGACCAGTACGTTGATTGGGGTTACGGGAACCAACGGTAAAACCACCATTACTCAATTAATCGCGCAGTGGATTGACTTGTTAGGCGAGAAAGCGGCGGTGCTGGGTACGACGGGGAATGGTTTTCTCAACCATTTACAGCCTGCCGCCAATACCACAGGTAATGCCATTGAGGTCCAAGAAACACTCTATCAATTAGCGCAGCAGGGCGCTCGCTATACTGCGCTGGAAGTCTCTTCGCACGGATTAGTTCAAGGGCGAGTTCAAGCATTGAAGTTCGCTGTGGGCGTGTTTTCTAACTTAAGCCGCGATCATCTCGATTATCATGGCACCATGGAAGAGTACGCCAAAGCAAAGTTCTCCTTATTTACCGCTCATCACTGCCAACACGCTGTCATTAATGCCGACGATGCGGTGGGTGCGAGTTGGTTAGCACAGCTGAAAGCACCGATTGCCGTCTCTTTAAAGCAGCAACCGCAATGCGCTAAAGCGCTGTGGGCGAGCTCGGTCTCTTACAGTGATAATGGTATTTCATTAACCTTCGACGGCTACTATGGTCAAGGTGAATTGAGCGTGCCGTTGATTGGCGAATTTAACGCCAGCAATCTTCTACTCGCTTTTGCCACTATGCTGACTTTAGGTTTTGATAAACAAGCCTTGATGACAACGGCTTCTCAACTGCAGCCAGTCTTAGGGCGAATGGAGCTCTTTCAAGCGCCAAATCGTGCGAAGATCGTCGTCGATTATGCACACACGCCTGATGCTTTGGAAAAAGCACTATTAGCACTTCGCGTTCATTGCCAAGGTCAGCTATGGGCGATTTTTGGTTGTGGTGGCGACCGTGATAAAGGCAAACGCCCGATGATGGCCGAAATTGCAGAGCGCTGCGCCGATAAGGTCATTTTGACCGACGATAACCCTCGTAGCGAAAAACCGGCAGACATTGTGCAAGATATGGTGGCAGGGCTTGAGTTTGCAAGTCACGCACACGTTGAACACAATCGTTACGCTGCCGTGCAATACGCCCTGCAACATGCTGATCAGCAAGACATCATTTTATTGGCAGGCAAAGGGCATGAAGATTATCAAGTGATGGCCCATCAAACTATTCACTATTCGGATCGCGAAACGGCGCAAACCTTACTGGAGATAAGTGCATGATAGAAGTCTCTTTACAGCAATTGACGCACGTTTTGCATGCACAATTGGTTGGTTGTGATGTCACCGTGTCCGAGGTCTCGACCGACACACGTCAAATCAAACCCGGTGCGCTCTTTATTGCCTTGGTCGGGGATAAATTTGATGCTCATGAGTTTGCTGTACAAGCGGTTGCGTCTGGTGCAAAGGCGTTATTGGTTCAGCGCCCTTTGGCGGTTTCGGTTCCTCAACTGGTGGTTACCGACACCAAACTGGCGTTAGGCCAGCTTGGCGCTTGGGTTCACCAACAGTGTCAAACACCGACCGCTGCGATTACAGGCAGTTGCGGTAAAACCACAGTCAAAGAGATGGTGGCAAATATTTTATCAGCCAAAGGCCGCGTGCTCTTTACTGCTGGCAATTTTAATAATGATATCGGCGTGCCGCTCACTCTGCTTCGCTCTGGTCCTAATGATGCGTATGCGGTGATTGAGTTAGGGGCGAACCATATTGGTGAAATTGCTTATACCACCTCTTTAGTGAAGCCGGATGTCGCATTGGTGAACAATGTTGCCGCGGCGCATCTGGAAGGTTTTGGCTCAATTGAGGGCGTAAAACAGGCGAAAGGTGAAATTTATCAAGGCCTTGCTTCAGGTGCGACAGCCATTATTAATTTAGAAAGCCACGGTGGTGAGCGGTGGAGCGCTATTTTAGCGGACAAAACCGTTAAAACCTTTTCCAGCCGTCAAATTGCAGATTTTTACGCCCGTGGTATTAGGCTTAATGAACAAGGTGAAGCCCAGTTTGAAATGATCACACCCGTCGGTCATATTGATATTGGGCTCAATATTGTGGGTGAACATAACGTTTCTAATGCGTTGGCGGCGGCGGCATTAGCCATTGAGTTGGGGGCGAATCTTGAAGAGGTGCAGTACGGACTTGCGCATCTAGCTCAGGTGAAAGGGCGTGTTGATGTCACCCAATTGAGCACGACTGTGAAACTGATTGATGACAGTTACAATGCCAGTGTTCCAGCGATGAAAGCGGCGGTTGATCTACTTAACACTTTCTCTGCAAGGCGTTGGTTAATTTTAGGTAATATGGCTGAGTTGGGCGATGAAAGCCTTGCACTTCATCGTCAAGTCGGTGAACATGCTGCACCATTCCAGTTTGACTATGTCCTTACTTACGGTCGCGATGCAAAAGTGATCAGTGACCTATGCCATGGCCTCCATTTTGAAAGCCATGCGGACATGATTGCTTATATCGAGCAGCAATTATCACAATTCGATCAAGAGTCTCATACCTTACTTGTCAAAGGTGCAAACAGTGCGGGTATGAGTAAAATTGTGGCTGCTCTTAAGGAGAAATACTCATGATTATTTGGCTCGCGGATCTACTCCAGCCATACTTCTCTTTTTTTCGTCTGTTCGAATATCTTTCATTTCGGGCCATCGTCAGTATTTTAACCGCACTTGCTCTGTCGTTATGGATGGGGCCGCGCTTGATTAAACGTTTGCAACTACTGCAAATTGGTCAAGTAGTGCGTAACGACGGTCCAGAATCACATTTTAGTAAGCGCGGTACGCCAACCATGGGCGGAGTGATGATCCTCGCCTCTATCATTATTACCGTACTGCTGTGGACTGATCTCTCAAACCCTTACGTGTGGGCTGTACTCGCGGTGCTGCTTGGTTATGGCGTAGTCGGTTTTGTGGATGATTATCGCAAAGTGGTGCGTAAAAACAGTGATGGATTGATCGCGCGCTGGAAATACTTTTGGCAGTCGGCCATTGCGTTGATAGTGGCGTTTGCTCTCTATGCACATGGCAACGATACCGCAGCTACTCAGCTTGTGGTGCCTTTCTTTAAAGATGTGATGCCGCAACTGGGCTTGCTCTACATTGTGCTGACCTATTTTGTCATCGTCGGAACCAGTAACGCGGTGAATTTAACCGATGGTCTGGATGGTTTAGCCATCATGCCGACTGTTTTGGTTGCTGCTGGTTTTGCTGTGATTGCATGGGCAACTGGGAACGTCAATTTCGCCAGTTATCTGCATATTCCTTATGTTCCTTATGCCTCAGAGTTGGTGGTGGTGTGTACTGCAATTGTGGGGGCCGGTTTAGGTTTTCTGTGGTTCAACACTTATCCTGCGCAAGTCTTTATGGGCGATGTGGGTTCACTCGCTCTAGGCGGTGCACTCGGTACAATTGCGGTGTTGGTTCGTCAAGAGTTTGTGTTAGTGATCATGGGCGGCGTGTTTGTGATGGAAACCTTGTCGGTGATTTTACAAGTCGGTTCCTACAAATTGCGTGGTCAACGCATTTTCCGGATGGCCCCTATCCATCACCACTATGAATTGAAAGGTTGGCCAGAACCACGCGTGATCGTCCGTTTTTGGATTATCTCAATTGTGTTGGTGTTAGTGGGTTTGGCTACACTAAAAGTGCGCTAGTGATAGAGCAAAACGGTGTTGAATGGAATGAAGATGGATCGTTGGCAAACTGTTAATAATGTGGTGGTCGTGGGGCTAGGTATGACGGGCCTCTCGGTGGTTAACTACCTTTTGAGCTTAGATCGCTCGCTCACGATTAAGGTGATCGACACGCGGGAAAACCCGCCAGGTCGAGAGCATTTAAGCTCGCAAGTTGAGCTACATTGTGGCGGCTGGAACAAAGCTTGGTTATTTGACGCTGACCTGATTGTTACTAATCCGGGCATTGCTTTAGCTACGCCAGAGATTCAACAGGCGTTAGCACAACATATTCCCGTGGTGGGCGATATTGAGCTCTTTGCTTGGCAGGTGGATAAGCCTGTTATCGCTATCACAGGAGCCAACGGCAAGAGCACAGTGACGGATTTAACCGGAGTACTTGCTAAAGCTGCTGGGGTTAAGGTTGCCGTTGGCGGCAATATTGGTGTGCCTGCTTTAGATCTACTTCAGCAAGAGGCCGATCTTTATGTGCTGGAGCTCTCAAGCTTCCAGCTAGAAACGACCTCAAGTTTAAAACTCGTCTCTGCTGCCTTTCTCAATCTGACTGAAGATCATATGGATCGCTACGATGGTATGGAATCGTATCGCCAAGCTAAATTGCGCATTTTTAAGTATGCGCAAGCGGCGGTCGTGAACGCCGATGATAGCCAGACAGAACCTCCCTCATTTTCAGGTCACATCGCACGTTTTTCCGTTGAACATGACGCGGACTATTGCACTCAAATGATTGATGGCAAATCGTTCTTAGTGGCGAAAGGCACGCCATTGTTGGCAAGCGAGGAACTCAGCTTAGTGGGACGACACAATAGTGCTAACGTGCTCACTGTGCTCGCACTGCTCGATTTAGCGGGTGTTGATTACTCATCTGCGCTTGATGCATTGAAATCTTACCGCGGGCTGACACATCGTTGTCAGGTTGTTGCTGATAATCACGGCGTAAAATGGGTCAATGACTCGAAAGCGACCAATGTCGCAAGCACTCAAGCGGCGTTGTCGGGGTTAAATTGCCAAGGGACTTTGTATCTGCTTGTGGGGGGCGTCGGCAAGGGCGCTGATTTCTCGCCATTAGCACCGATACTAAAAACATTGAACGTAAAACTGTGCTGTTTTGGCGTTGACGGTGGGCAATTCATGCCACTGCATCCATCGGCTCAGTTCTATTCATCGATGGAAGAGATTATCGTATCGATCAAACCGCAGCTGCGTCGTGGTGATATGGTGATGCTTTCGCCTGCTTGTGCCAGTTTTGATCAGTTTAAAAACTTTATGGCCAGAGGTGACGCCTTTGCCGAGCTTGCGCAGCGTTACGCTTAATCAACAGGAAATTGCATTTTGTCCTTTTCAAGCCTCATCAAAATGACTCGTCAATGGTTTCAGAGCCAAGCGCCTGAAGCCTTGTTTGATCGTCAATTGGTATGGATTGCTTTAGGTTTGATGCTGACTGGGCTTGTGATGGTGACATCGGCTTCGTTTCCTATCAGTTCGCGTTTAACGGATCAACCGTTTCACTTTATGTTTCGTCACGCCATTTTCTTGATGCTGGCCATCGTGACATCGAGTGTGGTGTTGCAAGTGCCAATGAAACGTTGGATGCAATACAGCTCGGTGCTACTTGGCGTCTCTTTTATGCTGCTGATTGTGGTTTTGCTCGCGGGCAAATCGGTCAATGGTGCCTCGCGCTGGATCCCTTTGGGGTTATTTAACCTGCAACCTGCTGAGGTCGCGAAACTGTCACTGTTTATTTTCATGGCTGGTTACTTAGTTCGTAAACAAGATGAAGTGAGGCAAACCTTTTTTGGTGGTTTCATGAAACCGATTATGGTGTTTGGAACCTTGGCCATCTTGCTGCTTGGCCAGCCAGATTTGGGAACCGTGGTTGTGATGCTGGTGACTCTGTTTGGTATGCTGTTTATTGCTGGGGCCAAACTGTCACAATTTATTGCGCTCATGGTGGCTGGAATTGTTGCGGTAATCGCACTGATTGCGGCAGAGCCTTACCGTATTCGCCGTGTAACGTCATTTCTTGACCCGTGGGAAGACCCGTTTGGCAGCGGTTATCAATTGACTCAATCTTTGATGGCCTTTGGTCGTGGAGAGTGGTTTGGTCAAGGGCTTGGTAACTCGATTCAAAAGCTAGAGTACTTACCTGAAGCGCACACTGATTTCGTATTTGCAGTGCTGGCTGAAGAGCTCGGTTTTGTTGGCGTTGTACTGGTTCTACTGCTGATTTTTAGTCTGGTGCTTAAAGCGGTGTTTATCGGTAAAAAAGCCTTTGAGCATGATCAGCAATTTGGTGGCTATCTGGCCTTTGGTATTGGAATTTGGTTTGCATTCCAAACACTCGTCAATGTGGGTGCTGCTGCGGGTATGGTGCCGACTAAGGGCCTAACGCTGCCCTTGATCAGTTACGGCGGTTCAAGCTTAATTATTATGTCGGTTGCGGTGTCGATCTTATTGAGAATTGATCATGAATGTCGACTCAAAGATCGCAATCGAGTGTCTATAGAAAAAGAATCCAATGATAAACAATAAACGTTTAATGGTTATGGCTGGTGGCACGGGGGGACATGTTTTTCCCGGCCTAGCTGTGGCTAAACAGCTCCAACAACAAGGTTGGCAGATCCGCTGGCTAGGGACTGCGGATCGGATGGAAGCAGAATTAGTGCCTAAACATGGTATTGAGATCGACTTTATTCAGGTCAAAGGTTTACGTGGCCAAGGCATAGGGCGTTTGCTGAAAGCGCCTTTTCAAATTGTGAACGCGATTTTTCAAGCGCGTCGTTATTTGAAGCAGTGGCAACCTGATGCGGTGCTCGGCATGGGCGGATACGTCAGTGGCCCCGGTGGCGTGGCAGCGTGGTCTATGGGAATTCCCGTTGTGCTTCACGAGCAAAATGCCGTAGCAGGGTTAACCAACCGTTGGCTTTCGAAAATTGCCAAACGCGTATTTCAAGCCTTCCCCGGTGCCTTTACTGAGGCGCAAGTCGTAGGTAACCCTGTACGTCAAGATGTCGCTACATTACCCGCGCCGCAAGTACGCTTTGCTGAGCGAAATGAACCGATCCGCATTCTCGTGATGGGCGGCAGCCAAGGTGCGCAGATTCTCAACCGAACTTTGCCTGACGTACTAGCTGTGCTTGGCGATAATTACCAAGTTTGCCATCAAGCAGGCAAGAATAATCAACAGTCGGTTGAGCAAGCTTATCGCGCGCTTCAGATCAAAAATGCACACGTTACCGAGTTCATTGAGGATGTGGCTGGCGCTTATGCGTGGGCTGATTTACTGGTGTGCCGTTCGGGAGCATTAACGGTTTCCGAAGTGGCAGCGGCCGGTGTTGGCGCTATATTTATCCCTTTTATGCATAAAGACCGACAGCAAGCGCTTAACGCGGATCACTTAGTCGCTTGTGGTGCGGCCAAAATGATTGAACAGCCGCAGCTCACAGTAGAAAAACTAGCGCAAGAGATTGCTTCTCTTGAGCGTCATGATCTGCTGTTGATGGCGCAACAAGCGCGTGCAGCCGCACAACTGGATGCTGATAAAGTCGTTGCCGACGCTATCATCGCACTTACCCAATAACGAGAAATTTTTCATGACCATTAAACATACTCAAGATTTAGCTCAAATCCGTGCCATGGTGCCAGAGATGCGCCGCGTCAAGTGTATTCACTTTGTCGGTATTGGTGGGGCGGGAATGAGCGGAATTGCAGAAGTATTGCTCAATGAAGGCTACCAAATTACCGGCTCAGATCTCGCTTCCAACCCTGTGACTGAAAGATTGGCAAATAAAGGGGCTATCATTTATATCGGTCATCAAGCCACTAATATTGAACACGCCAGCGTGGTGGTAGTCTCTACTGCAATCGATGAGCTAAATCCTGAACTGAAAGCGGCGCGTGAGCGACGCATTCCTATTGTTCGTCGTGCAGAAATGTTGGCGGAATTAATGCGTTTTCGTCATGGCATTGCAGTGGCTGGTACGCATGGTAAAACAACGACTACGGCATTGGTTACGCAAATTTATTCTGAGGCTGGTTTAGATCCTACGTTTGTTAATGGCGGGTTAGTCAAAAGCGCCGGCACCAATGCGCGTTTGGGTTCAAGTCGGATTTTGATTGCTGAAGCTGACGAAAGTGATGCTTCATTTCTTCATCTTCAGCCTATGGTTAGTATCGTGACCAACATCGAAGCTGATCACATGGATACGTATGGCGGTGATTTTGAAACGCTCAAACAGACCTTCATCGATTTCTTACACAACCTGCCATTTTATGGTCAGGCGATATTATGTATTGATGATCCTGTTGTGCGTGAAATCATCCCACGTATCAGCCGTCAAGTGATCACCTACGGTTTTGCCGATGATGCAGATGTCAGGATTGAGAATTACCATCAGCAGGGGCAACAAGGCCAGTTTACGGTCGTCAGACAGGGACGAGCCAATCTGGATATCACGCTTAATATTCCAGGTCGTCATAATGCGCTTAATGCCTCCGCGGCTATTGCAGTGGCAACGGAAGACGACATCAGCGATGAAGCGATTTTAAAAGCGATGGCTAGCACCCAAGGTACGGGACGTCGTTTTGATCATCTGGGCGAGTTTGATACGGGCAATGGGGTTGCGATGCTCGTTGATGATTATGGTCATCATCCGACCGAGGTGGGCGTGACTATTAAGGCGGCGCGTAGTGGTTGGCAAGAAAAACGGCTAGTGATGATTTTCCAACCTCATCGCTACAGTCGAACTCGCGATCTGTATGATGATTTTGCCAATGTACTGGAGCAAGTCGATGTGCTGATCATGCTCGATGTCTATGCCGCAGGAGAAAAGCCGATTGCGGGAGCCGATGGTCGATCGTTGTGCCGAACGATACGCAGTCGCGGTAAAATTGATCCTATTTTTGTTCCCGACAGCACCATACTGCCTTCGATTCTGGCTAATGTATTACAAGATGGTGACCTCGTGCTGACGCAAGGTGCTGGGGATATCGGCAAGGTAGCGAAACATTTAGCGGGGCTCGAACTGAATATCAGTAAAATGCAACAGGTTTAATTTAAATGGCTTATTTGTGTATCAATATTGAATAACATGGTATCCAGTCCAGATTTATTACTTTCAATGTTTGATACTTTCAGCGACCTCAGTATAATCCGGAGGTTAAAGTCAGTGCTTTTACCTCTATTGTGAACCAAATAGGGCATGCGATTGCGATTTAGAAACAGGAACATCAGGCTTTGTTAATGAATGTGTTCGATGAAAGCCGAGCTGTGTCCCGTTCGCCACTCATAAAAGATCACGCCGCTGGCGCTATTTTTTTATTTGTGGTGTTGTTGCTGATAAGTTCACTCATTTATTCAACACTCAGTTGGATGTGGGACGAACAGAGGCTACCGCTTTCAAAAATTGTTCTACAAGGTGACTTGCAATACGTATCTTCGCTAGATGTGCAGCGCGCTTTTGCTCAGTTGGATCATATCGGTACTTTCATGTCGCAAGATATTAACGTACTTCAATCGAGTGTACAGGTCATCCCGTGGGTGGCCCATGCATCGATTCGTAAACAATGGCCTGACACAATAAAAGTGTTTCTGACAGAGTATAGAGCGGTAGCGATTTGGAATGGCAACGCTTTGTTAGACGGATATGGCACGGTATTTAATGGTGATATTGGTCAATTGAACGGCGATAGAGTGAAACTTTATGGCCCGCAAGGAACCAGTCACGAAGTACTGGATGTTTGGAATAAAACGAACCCTAAGTTTCAATCATTAAACTTAAATATATCGTCACTGTTACTCAACGATCGTCGAGCGTGGCAAATAATTTTAGATAATGGCATCCGCTTAGAGTTAGGTAAAGAATCACTAGATGAGCGAGTTGCACGTTTTATTTCGCTGTATAAGAATTTAGGTAATAAAGCTGAACAAGTTAGCTATATCGATCTTAGATATGATACAGGAGCCGCAGTAGGTTGGTTCCCTGAACAAGAAGCACAAGAGAGTAAAAATGACTAAGACCGCTGATGACAACATTATTGTTGGTCTTGATATAGGCACAGCCACCGTGTCAGCTTTAGTCGGTGAAATACTGCCTGACGGTCAAATTAATATTATTGGCGCTGGTACGAGCCCATCCCGTGGGATGGATAAAGGGGGAGTTAACGATCTTGAATCGGTCGTTAAGTCTGTCCAAAGAGCGGTTGACCAAGCAGAATTAATGGCGGAATGCCAAATTAGTAATGTGTTTCTCTCTCTATCTGGGCGACATATTGCGAGCCGTATTGAAAAAGGCATGGGAACTATTTCGGATGAAGAAGTTTCTCAAGAAGATATGGATCGAGCGATTCATACCGCCAAATCAATAAAAATTGGGGAAGAGCAAAGAATATTGCACGTCATTCCTCAAGAATTTACGATTGATTACCAAGAGGGAATTAAAAACCCGCTTGGTTTATCAGGTGTGCGCATGGAAGTGAGCGTGCATCTTATTTCTTGTCATAATGATATGGCGAGAAATATTATCAAAGCGGTAGAACGCTGTGGTTTAAAAGTTGAACAACTGGTTTACTCTGGTTTAGCGGCAAGTAATGCAGTTATTACGGAAGATGAGCGAGAGTTAGGTGTGTGCGTGATTGATATAGGCGCAGGCACTATGGATGTTGCTATCTGGACCGGTGGTGCGTTACGACATACTGAAGTGTTTTCTTATGCAGGAAACGCAGTAACCAGTGATATTGCTTTTGCATTTGGCACACCAGTCAGTGATGCTGAAGAGATTAAAGTAAAATATGGCTGTGCGCTGAGTGAATTGGTAAGCAAGGATGATACCGTTAACGTCCCAAGTGTAGGAGGAAGACCTTCGCGAAGTTTGCAAAGACAAACCTTGTCGGAAGTGATTGAACCTCGCTACACTGAATTAATGGGATTAGTTAACCAAACTATAGATACTGTCCAAGACAAATTGCGCAAAAATGGTATTAAACACCATTTAGCGGCTGGTGTTGTTTTAACTGGCGGCGCTGCGCAAATTGAAGGTTTGGTTGAGTGTGCGGAACGCGTTTTCCGCAATCAAGTTCGCGTAGGCAAGCCTTTAGAGGTGAGTGGCCTTACAGATTACGTAAAAGAGCCGTATCATTCTACGGCGGTTGGTTTACTTCATTATGCGAAAGAGAGCCAAATTAATGACGACACGGAATACAGCGAACCGAAACGCCAATCCATGTCGAGCTTAATTGGTCGTTTGCGTAACTGGATACAAAAAGAGTTTTAACCTGAGTTGCAGGGAAAACGGAGATAACACATGTTTGAACCGATGATGGAAATGTCTGACGATGCTGTAATTAAAGTCGTTGGAGTTGGTGGTGGTGGCGGTAACGCTGTTGAACACATGGTGCGTGAGTCCATCGAAGGCGTGGAATTCATCAGTGTCAATACCGATGCGCAAGCACTTCGTAAAACAAGCGTAAGTAGCGTCATTCAAATTGGTGGTGATATCACTAAAGGTTTGGGTGCTGGTGCAAACCCGCAAGTTGGACGTGATGCAGCTCTAGAAGACCGAGAAAGAATTAAAGAAGTTCTGATGGGTGCCGATATGGTGTTTATCGCAGCTGGTATGGGCGGTGGTACAGGTACTGGTGCAGCTCCTGTTATTGCAGAAGTTGCCAAAGAACTGGGTATCTTAACCGTAGCGGTTGTCACGAAACCTTTCAGTTTTGAAGGAAAAAAACGTTTGGCATTTGCTGAGCAAGGTATTGAAGAGTTGTCAAAACACGTTGACTCTTTGATTACCATTCCTAATGAAAAACTACTGAAAGTGTTAGGTCGTGGTATTACCTTACTTGAAGCATTTGCGAGTGCGAATGATGTACTTAAAAATGCAGTGCAAGGTATTGCAGAGCTAATTACACGCCCAGGCATGATTAACGTGGACTTTGCTGACGTACGTACTGTGATGTCAGAAATGGGCCACGCGATGATGGGTAGTGGAGTGGCTCGCGGCGAAGATCGTGCTGAAGAAGCGGCAGAGATGGCAATTTCTAGCCCTCTTTTGGAAGATATTGATCTTGCAGGCGCTCGTGGCGTGTTGGTCAATATTACTGCTGGTTTGGATATGCGACTAGACGAATTCGAAACCGTCGGTAATACTGTTAAGGCGTTTGCGTCTGACAATGCGACAGTTGTCATCGGTACTTCGTTAGATCCTGATATGGCAGACGAAATTCGCGTGACTGTCGTTGCAACGGGTATTGGCAATGAGAAAAAGCCAGACATTACTTTAGTTGCAGGCGGTAAAGCCAAAGTCGCACCAGCAGTTCAACCACAAATGGTTCAGCAAGCAGCGAAAATCGAAGAAAAAACGGCACAGCCTTTGCAAGAAAGAGCAGAAGTGAAACCGCAATCAGCATCGTCGTCAACTGTTTCATCTTCTTCCGGTGCAAGCCAAAATACGGCACCGAAAGCAGATAAGGAAAATGGATATCTTGATATCCCAGCATTTTTACGTCGTCAGGCTGATTAACAATTAGACATAATTTGACACTGTTCAAAATTATGGTAGCATTCGCGGTCGGTGCTTTACCGACCGTGTTTTGTCGCACTGACATAGAGGCAAGTAGATGATCAGACAACGAACTCTGAAAGAAATAGTGAAAACAACTGGGGTGGGCTTACACTCTGGTCGTAAAGTCACATTAACGCTTCGCCCTGCTGCTGCAAACACTGGGATCATTTACCGCCGTACTGATGTCAATCCTCCAGTAGACTTCCCTGCGGATCCTGAATCTGTTCGCGATACCATGCTATGTACTGCTTTGGTCAACGATGAAGGTATTCGTATCTCTACTGTTGAGCACTTAAATGCAGCATTAGCGGGCATGGGAATCGACAACGTTATCATCGAAGTTGACGCACCTGAAATTCCTATTATGGATGGTAGTGCTAGCCCATTTGTTTACTTGCTACAACAAGCGGGCATTCAAACGCTGAATACACCAAAACGTTTTATTCGAATTAAGAAACCAGTTCGATTTGAAGATGGTGATAAGTGGGCGGAACTTGTACCCCATAACGGTTTTCGTATGGATTTTGAGATTGACTTTCAACATCCTGCTATCGATTCTGATGAACAACGCATGGTGTTTGATTTTTCCTCGCAAGGTTTCGTCAAAGAAATTTCAAGAGCTCGTACTTTTGGTTTCATGCGTGACATTGAGTACCTACAATCGCAAAACCTCTGTTTAGGTGGTAGCTTTGATTGCGCCATCGTATTAGATGAATACCGTATTCTTAATGAAGAAGGTTTGCGTTTTGCCAATGAGTTTGTCACTCATAAAGTATTGGATGCCATTGGTGACTTGTACATGTGTGGTCATTCCATTGTGGGTGAGTTCCGTGCTTATAAATCAGGCCATGGTTTAAATAACCAGCTACTGCGTGCGGTCTTAGCCGACCAAGAGGCGTGGGAATGGGCTACTTTTGAAGAAGAAGTTGGCTCTCCAGTGGCGTTTGCTGAACCAAATATGGTTCTCGCTTAATCGCAATTTTTAAATAAAAAGGCCAGACAGTTGTCTGGCCTTTTTATTTGTACTAATTCATTGATGACGCTTATTTGGGCCTAGCCAATTTCGCCAAATTTTCCAAACGTTTTTTGACTTTAGGGGAAGCGCTACTCGCCACCATCAGTAATGCCTGCGCCGTATTTTCAGATAGTGGTGGGCGAGCGACCGTTTCTTTTTCTTCTTTCATACCACGATTACGATAGAGCGCTGGGTTTATCTTGAGCTCAATGCTGATCAATTTGGCAAATCCTTGGTTGCGTAACTGATTCAAAATGTGTAATCGGTCATAATCAAGCTTCATTTTTATCGATGCACTGGCCACTTCAACGATTAAGTGACCACCGCGCACATTAGCGGCTCGGACATGATCGGCCGTTCCTTTAGGAAGCAACTTATTGAGCACTTTATTTAAAGCGAGGATCTCGGTGGCATGTTGCTGTATTTTCTTTAGAGATGAATCGCTGATCAGCTCTTTCGTTAACGTGGGACGGTGATCGCGCATGGTGTCTCCCTCTTAAGTTGCCATTCAATTCTATTGTGGTGCCTATGATGCGTATAGTAATAAATCCATTTTATTGCTTAAACAGTGCTCAAAAAGCGTAAAAATATTAAGTGTGCTTCAAACAAATAGTTTTGCTATTGGTTGTTGCCGCAAAAATTCCTTACACTATGCGTTACATAATTATTTAATACCTTGAAAATAAACCTCACCGTCACAATATCTGTGATACATGATTTATCTCAGTATCCTTAGTTCAAAACTGGTAGAGACTGACGGCATTAAGAGTAGATCGAAAACGATCTAATAAAGAGAGATTCCTGACACATGATAACTAAGCTACTGACAAAGGTTATTGGCAGTCGCAATGACAGAACGCTGCGCCGCCTTAAAAAAATTGTCAAAGAGATCAACAGCTACGAGCCTACTTTTGAAGCACTAACTGATGAAGAATTAAAAGCCAAAACGGTTGAGTTTCGTCAACGTTTAGAGCAAGGTGAAACCTTAGACCAATTACTTCCTGAAGCATTTGCCACCGTGCGTGAAGCGTCCAAGCGCGTATATGGTATGCGTCACTTCGACGTACAGTTGATCGGCGGTATGGTTCTCAACGCGGGTCAAATCGCAGAAATGCGCACTGGTGAAGGTAAAACGTTAACCGCGACTTTACCTGCGTATCTCAATGCCTTGCCTGGCAAAGGCGTGCACATTGTTACTGTCAACGATTATCTTGCTAAACGTGACGCAGAAACAAACCGCCCACTGTTTGAATTTTTAGGCATGACGGTCGGTATTAACGTACCCAATATGCCACCACAAGAGAAAAAACTTTCTTATCAAGCCGACATTCTTTACGGAACCAATAACGAGTTTGGTTTCGATTACTTACGCGACAACATGGCTTTCCGTAAAGAAGATCGTGTACAGCGTGAACGTTTCTTTGCCGTAGTCGATGAAGTAGACTCGATTCTTATTGATGAAGCGCGAACGCCGTTGATCATCTCAGGTCCTGCAGAAGATAGTTCTGAGTTGTACATCCGCATTAATACCCTCATTCCACTTCTGCAAAAGCAAGATAAAGAAGATTCTGAAGAGTATCGTGGTGATGGTCACTACACGGTTGACGAAAAATCAAAACAAGTTCATTTGACGGAAACGGGTCAAGAATTTGTTGAAGAGTTAATGGTGAAAAATGGTTTGATGGAAGAGGGCGATACTCTTTATTCACCCACGAACATTAGCTTACTTCACCACGTCAATGCCGCATTGCGTGCGCATGTGTTATTTGAGAAAAACGTTGATTACATCGTGACAGAAGAGGGCGAAGTGGTCATCGTTGATGAGCACACTGGCCGCACTATGCCAGGTCGTCGTTGGTCTGAAGGTTTACACCAAGCTGTCGAGGCGAAAGAAGGTGTTAAAATCCAAAACGAGAACCAGACTCTTGCGTCGATCACCTTCCAAAACTATTTCCGTTTATACGAAAAACTTTCTGGTATGACGGGCACTGCCGATACCGAAGCGTTCGAATTCCAATCGATTTACGGTTTGGAAACCGTGGTGATCCCAACCAATAAACCTATGGTTCGTGATGATATGCCTGATGTGGTGTATCGCACTGAAGCTGAAAAATTTGCGGCGATCATTGAAGACATCAAAGCGCGTGTTGCGAAAGGTCAGCCAACGCTAGTCGGTACGGTTTCGATTGAGAAATCTGAACTACTTTCTAATGCGTTGAAGCAAGCTAAAGTGAAACATAACGTGCTTAACGCGAAATTCCATGAAAAAGAAGCAGAAATTGTAGCGCAAGCGGGTATTCCGGGCGCGGTGACGATTGCGACTAACATGGCTGGTCGTGGTACTGATATTGTATTGGGCGGCAGCTGGCAGGCACAAATTGAGCAGCTAGAGAATCCAACACAAGAACAGATCGATGAGATCAAAGCGAAGTGGAAAGAGGTTCATAACCAAGTGTTAGCCGCTGGTGGTCTGCACATTATTGGTACTGAACGCCACGAATCTCGTCGTATCGATAACCAGTTACGTGGTCGTTCTGGTCGTCAAGGGGATGCGGGTTCTTCACGTTTTTATCTATCGATGGAAGATTCACTGCTGCGTATCTTCACCTCAGATCGTATGGCAAGCCTTATCCAAAGTGGTATGGATGAAGGTGAAGCGATCGAAAGTAAGATGCTTTCTCGCTCGATTGAAAAAGCGCAACGTAAAGTCGAAGGACGTAACTTTGATATTCGTAAACAGCTTCTTGAATACGATGATGTTGCTAACGATCAACGTAAAGTAGTTTATGAGCTGCGTGATGAGCTCATGGAAGCAGACGATATCAGCGAAATGATTGAGCAGAATCGTCAAGATGTTCTGACTTCCGTTATTGACGAATACATTCCGCCACAATCACTTGAGGATATGTGGGATGTTAAAGGATTGGAAGATCGTTTGAAAAACGATTTTGATTTAGAGCTGCCATTACAGCAATGGCTAGATGCTGATGATAAATTGTACGAAGAAGCGCTGCGCGAACGTATTCTTGAACAAGCGGTTAGTGTGTATCGTGAAAAAGAGAAAGCAGTTGGGGCTTCTGTTCTGCGTAATTTTGAAAAATCGGTCATGCTACAAACTCTGGATACCTTGTGGAAAGAGCATCTAGCGGCGATGGATCATTTGCGCCAAGGCATCCACCTACGTGGCTACGCGCAGAAAAACCCAAAACAAGAGTACAAGCGTGAGTCATTTGAGCTGTTTGAAGAACTATTGAATTCTTTAAAAACCGATGTGATTACTATCTTGTCGAAGGTGCGCGTACAACAGCAAGAAGAAGTTGAACGTATGGAAGCACAGCGTCAAGCGCAAGCGGAAGAAGCCGCGCGTCGCCAACAGTTCCAGCACCAAAGTGCCGACAGTTCGGTTGCAGATGAAGCTTCTGAAGATCAAGGGCACCAGCCTATGGTTCGTGAAGAGCGTAAAGTTGGTCGTAATGAGCCTTGCCCTTGTGGTAGCGGTAAAAAGTACAAACAGTGCCACGGACAGATCAACTGATCCCTTGAATGATCACCCCAAGAGTCGCTTAGGCGACTCTTTTTTTAACTCAATATTTCTCATCTTTATTTTCTAGGTTGGGAAGTCGGCGAATCGGAGTCTTTATGAAACGTGTTCATATTGTTGCGGCTATTATCTTCAATAGCGATAAATCAGAAATTTACATTACCAAACGACCAGATCATCTTCACAAAGGCGGTTTTTGGGAGTTCCCTGGCGGCAAAGTTGAAGCGGGAGAAACGATTGAACAAGCCATTTGCCGCGAGCTAGATGAAGAGATTGGTATTCATATTACTGAGCAATCTCCTTACCAATACCTTGAGTTTGACTATTCAGACAAGTCCTTAACTTTTGATTTTATTTGCGTGACACAATTTGATCATCAGCCGTATGGTAAAGAAGGGCAGCAAGGAGAATGGGTAGCGGTTTCTGAGTTGGCAAACTATTCATTTCCTGAAGCCAATGCGCCCATCGTCGAGCGCGTCATGAAAGAGTTTGCCTAAGTCGCTAGCCACCACAAGCAAATGTTGATAGTTTACAGAAACACCTTGAACGAAGAGAAACGATGCAAGCTTAAGCTGATGTCGTCACAATGGAGAATAACGCAATGGTGAGAATTGCGATTGCAGGAGCGGCGGGTCGAATGGGCCGCAATTTGGTGAAAGCCACTTATCAAAATAACCATGCTCGAGTGGGTGCGGGCTCAGAGCGTCCTGAGTCCTCGTTGGTTGGTGTTGATATCGGTGAGTTATGCGGTGAAGGGCGATTTGATATCGCGTTGGTGGATAACCTAGAGAATGCCGTAGATAACTTCGATGTCATCATTGATTTTACAGCTCCTGTGAGCACCTTAGCCAATATTGAGTTATGTAAAAAACACGGTAAGAAGCTAGTGATTGGCACAACGGGCTTTTCTGAAGCAGAAAGAGCACAAATCAATGCTGCCGCACAACAGATTGCGATTGTCATGGCTCCTAACTACAGCGTTGGGGTTAACCTTGTTTTCAAATTGCTTGAAAAAGCGGCTAAAGTGATGGGTGATTACTGTGATATTGAGGTCATTGAAGCCCACCATCGTCATAAAGTGGATGCTCCGTCAGGAACCGCAATTGGCATGGGAGAGGCGATTGCTAATGCTATGGGTAACCAACTGAGTGACGTTGCCGTCTATGCGCGAGAAGGTATTACCGGTGAACGTACTAAAAATGAGATTGGTTTTGCTACGATTCGTGCTGGCGATATCGTGGGTGAGCATACCGCGATGTTCGCTGATATCGGTGAACGTGTAGAAATCACCCATAAAGCGACGGATCGTATGACTTTTGCCAATGGTGCAGTGAGAGCGGCGGTTTGGCTTGCTGATAAACCTGCGGGTTTTTATAGCATGACTGACGTGTTAGGTTTGAACGATCTTTGATTACATAATTATGCGTCAGTGTTTGCTGGCGCATCTTTGTTACACCTCTTTTTACCGATTTAATTATCTCTCTTTATTTTTACTTTACTGACTTACTTTTGTTGTGTTTTAGGTGGGTATTGCTTTCTTTTTGTTTTAGATCTCTGAAATTGCACTTATTCTCTGCTTGATTAACGTTTGCGTGATTTTGTTTATCGTTGATTGTTTAAAATGCATCAAAGAGTTTCAGTTTGCTGATTCTAATTCCTCCATTCTCATTTTTTTACTCATCAAACCTATTTTTTTACTGTCTTAGGTTCGCTTTTTATCTCTAACGCTTTAAATGTTGCCTTAATTTATTATGAAATGTTGACAGTAATCATGGTGGTCATTAGAATACCGCCAATTTGTCTAAATCACCCTATGGCGCGACTCTATGGCCTTAAGGAAGACAGATTTGCAGTTTAATTTATATTTTTTGCATTTTTATTCTGGAGGTTGTCTTGAGTAAGTCAGCACTGTTAGTCCTAGAAGATGGGACGGTGTTCCACGGTGTATCCATTGGCGCTGATGGAATATCCGTTGGTGAAGTCGTCTTTAATACCTCGATGACGGGGTACCAAGAAATCCTCACTGATCCTTCCTATTCTCAACAAATCGTTACTCTTACTTACCCCCACATAGGCAATACCGGAACCAATTCCGAAGACGAAGAATCCTCTTCTATCCATGCACAAGGCCTTGTGATTCGCGATCTCCCTCTTATCGCTTCTAACTTCCGTAATGAACTTTCCCTTTCTGACTACCTTAAATCACAAAATATTGTGGGCATTGCCGATATCGACACGCGCAAGCTAACGCGCATTTTGCGTGAAAAAGGAGCTCAGAATGGCTGCATTATGGCAGGTGACCATTTAGATGAAGCATTGGCGCTGGTAAAAGCCAAAGAGTTCCCCGGTTTAAAAGGAATGGATCTTGCGAAAGAAGTTACAACAAAAGAAGCGTACCAATGGAAACAAGGTTCGTGGACGCTCGAAGGTGGACTTCCTGAAGCGAAAGATGACAGCGAGTTGCCCTATCACGTTGTTGCCTACGATTTCGGTGCAAAGCGCAATATCCTCCGTATGTTGGTTGACCGAGGATGCCGCCTAACTGTGGTACCAGCACAAACCTCGGCTGAAGAAGTTCTAGCGCTGAAACCTGATGGTGTCTTTTTATCAAATGGCCCTGGCGACCCAGAACCATGTACTTATGCGATTGAAGCAACCAAAGTGTTCTTAGAGAAAGGACTGCCTATTTTTGGTATCTGTTTAGGGCATCAAATTTTGGCATTGGCGTCTGGTGCAAAAACAGTAAAAATGAAATTTGGCCACCATGGCGCGAACCATCCAGTGAAAGATTTGGATCGTAATGTGGTGATGATTACGGCACAAAACCACGGTTTTGCTGCTGATGAAGCAACGCTGCCTATCACGCTTCGTGCAACGCACAAATCGCTATTTGATGGTTCACTACAAGGAATTCACCGCACCGATAAGCCAGCCTTTAGCTTTCAGGGACACCCTGAAGCGAGTCCTGGCCCGCACGATGCCGCCCCTTTGTTTGACCATTTTATTGAACTAATTAAAAAGCACACAGCGTAATTCGGAGTAGTAGACAATGCCAAAACGTACTGACATTAAAAGTATTCTAATTCTAGGTGCTGGCCCGATTGTAATCGGTCAGGCTTGTGAGTTTGACTACTCTGGCGCTCAAGCATGTAAAGCCCTGCGTGAAGAAGGTTACCGAGTGATTTTGGTCAACTCGAACCCTGCCACTATCATGACTGACCCAGAGATGGCCGATGCGACTTATATTGAGCCTATCCATTGGGAAGTAGTGCGTAAAATCATCGAAAAAGAGCGCCCAGACGCGGTATTACCGACCATGGGTGGCCAAACTGCATTGAACTGTGCACTTGAACTGGAAAAGCATGGTGTTCTGGCTGAGTTTGGCGTTGAGATGATTGGCGCAACGGCTGATGCGATTGATAAAGCGGAAGATCGTTCTCGCTTTGATAAAGCGATGAAGTCAATCGGCTTAGCTTGTCCTCGCGCTGATACGGCAAAAACTATGGAAGAAGCTTACCGCGTTCAAGAGATGGTGGGTTTCCCTTGCATTATTCGCCCTTCATTTACTATGGGTGGAACCGGCGGCGGTATCGCTTACAACAAAGAAGAGTTTGAAGAGATTTGCCGCCGTGGCCTTGATCTTTCGCCAACCAACGAGTTGTTGATTGATGAATCACTCATCGGTTGGAAAGAGTACGAAATGGAAGTGGTTCGCGATAAAGCGGACAACTGCATCATAGTCTGTGCGATTGAAAACTTTGACCCAATGGGTATTCACACGGGGGACTCGATCACGGTAGCTCCTGCGCAAACGCTAACTGACAAAGAATATCAGATCATGCGTAACGCATCGCTAGCCGTACTGCGTGAAATCGGTGTGGAAACGGGTGGTTCGAACGTACAGTTTGGTATCAACCCGAAAGATGGCCGCATGGTGATCATCGAGATGAACCCACGTGTTTCTCGCTCTTCGGCTCTTGCATCGAAAGCGACGGGCTTCCCTATTGCCAAAGTTGCAGCCAAATTGGCGGTAGGTTTCACACTTGATGAGTTAATGAACGACATTACTGGTGGTGCAACCCCAGCGTCGTTTGAGCCAACTATTGATTATGTTGTGACGAAAATCCCTCGCTTTAACTTCGAAAAATTTGCCGGTGCTAACGATCGCTTAACCACGCAAATGAAGTCGGTGGGCGAAGTGATGGCGATTGGTCGTAACCAACAAGAATCGCTGCAAAAAGCACTGCGTGGGCTGGAAATTGGCGTAAACGGCCTAGACGAAATGGTTGATTTAGACGCACCAGATGCACTGACTAAAATTCGCCATGAGCTGAAAGAAGCGGGTGCTGAGCGTATTTGGTATATCGCAGATGCTTTCCGCGCTGGTTTGTCTGTGGATGGGGTCTTCAACCTGACTAACGTTGATCGCTGGTTCTTGGTACAAATCGAAGAACTGGTCAAAATGGAACAAGAAGTCAAAGCGGGTGGTTTTGCTGGCTTAAATGCGGATGTTCTACGCAAGATGAAGCGCAAAGGTTTTGCGGATGCGCGTCTCTCTTCACTGCTTGGCGTGGCTGAAAGTGAAATTCGTCGTATGCGTGACCAATATAATATTCATCCGGTTTACAAGCGTGTCGATACTTGCGCGGCGGAGTTTTCGTCTGATACGGCTTACATGTACTCCTCTTATGATGACGAATGTGAAGCACAACCGACCGATAGAGACAAAATCATGGTGCTCGGCGGTGGTCCAAACCGTATTGGTCAAGGTATCGAGTTTGATTACTGTTGTGTTCATGCCTCACTCGCGCTACGCGAAGATGGTTATGAAACCATCATGGTTAACTGTAACCCTGAAACGGTTTCAACAGACTATGACACTTCCGATCGCCTCTATTTTGAACCAGTGACACTCGAAGATGTATTGGCGATTGTTCGTGTTGAAAAACCTAAAGGCGTCATCGTGCAATACGGTGGTCAAACACCACTGAAATTGGCTCGTGCACTTGAGGCCGCTGGAGTGCCTATCATTGGTACTAGCCCAGATGCGATTGACCGCGCCGAAGATCGTGAGCGTTTCCAGCAAGCGGTTGATCGTTTAGGTCTGCTGCAGCCAGAAAACGCAACAGTGACCACAATGGAACAGGCGATTGAAAAATCGAAAGACATCGGCTTCCCGCTGGTGGTACGCCCGTCTTACGTTCTTGGTGGCCGCGCGATGGAAATCGTCTATGACGAACAAGATCTGCGTCGTTACTTTAACGAAGCCGTCAGTGTGTCTAACGAATCCCCAGTACTGCTTGATCGCTTCCTCGATGATGCAATTGAAGTCGATATTGATGCGATTTGTGATGGTGAGCGTGTCGTCATTGGTGGCATCATGGAGCACATTGAACAAGCGGGTGTTCACTCTGGTGACTCAGCTTGCTCTCTGCCAGCTTATACGTTAAGCCAAGAAATCCAAGATGTGATGCGTGAACAAGTTGAGAAGCTGGCGTTTGAATTAGGCGTTCGCGGTTTGATGAACACGCAGTTTGCGGTTAAAGATAATCAAGTGTACCTGATTGAAGTTAACCCTCGTGCCGCTCGTACTGTACCGTTTGTGTCAAAAGCAACGGGCGCACCGCTTGCCAAAATTGCCGCGCGCGTGATGGCAGGGCAGTCTCTAGAGTCACAAGGCTTTACTAAAGAGATCATTCCTCCTTACTACTCAGTGAAAGAAGTGGTTCTGCCATTTAATAAATTCCCTGGTGTTGACCCACTGCTTGGCCCTGAAATGCGTTCAACGGGTGAAGTGATGGGCGTGGGTGCAACGTTTGCTGAAGCTTATGCAAAAGCGGAATTAGGTTGCGGTAATGTTTATCCTGAAGGCGGCCGAGCTCTGCTCTCTGTACGTGAAGGTGATAAACAGCGTGTGGTTGATTTAGCGTCGAAACTGGTGAAATTAGGTTATCAGCTTGATGCTACCCACGGTACAGCTGTAATTTTAGGTGAAGCCGGTATTAACCCACGTTTGGTGAATAAAGTGCATGAAGGTCGCCCTCATATTCTTGACCGTATTAAGAATAATGAATACACCTACATCATTAATACAGCCGAGGGGCGTCAAGCGATTGAAGATTCTAAAGTTCTTCGTCGTGGAGCATTAGCACAAAAAGTCAACTACACCACAACACTGAATGCTGCCTTTGCAACCTGTATGTCTCATACGGCCGATGCGAAGTCATCAGTTACGTCAGTGCAAGAGTTACACGCGCAAGTGAAAGCACACTTAGCATAAGCGTTAAAAAATAATAAATCAGTAGGTCTAAGACCTACATGACAACCTCATTGCCCGCTGAATTAAGCGGGCTTTTTTTGTATCGAGAAAACCCCCAGCTAGGCTGGGGGTTCCGTAAAGCTTACAGCTATAAGTCAGTTATATAACCCCTTTCAATTTGATAAAAACGTCTTGTGGTCTGGCAACTGCAAGAGTTAATTAAGAATTGAAAGGGGGTCCCAATGGGGGACGAAAAGAGCTTAGCGCACACGCGATGGAATTGTAAATATCATGTAGTTTTTGCACCTAAGTACCGAAGGCAGGTGTTCTATGGTGAGAAACGAAGGGCAGTAGGCGAGATACTTAGAAAACTATGTGAATGGAAAAGTGTGAATATTATTGAAGCGGAGTGCTGCGTAGATCATATTCATATGCTTTTAGAAATACCACCGAAGATGAGTGTTTCATCATTTATGGGGTATTTGAAAGGAAAAAGTAGCCTGATGCTATATGAGCGATTTGGCGATTTGAAGTTCAAGTACAGGAATCGAGAATTTTGGTGTTGAGGGTATTATGTAGATACGGTAGAAGATACAAAGTTACATAAAGCACCAACTAGAGCAGGATAAAATGGGAGAGCAATTATCGCTCCCGTACTCAGGTAGCCCGTTTACGGGCCGCAGGAAATAGTCATATGCAAATGTCAGATCACTACGCGCCTGCTAGGGCGCTGCCAGTAGGAAAGCCTTATAGGCGCATATGAAAAACCACCGGCTATGCCGGTGGATACTTTTCGGCCGAATTGAATCGTTTTACCAATGAAGAAGAGATTTGGCTTAGAGGATAGCTTTTTAATTGATGAAAAATGGGAATGGGTTGTTGTCTTGGCTTTCGCTGTTTTCACCTTTTAAGTGGTGCTATTGTTGGTTTTTATTGTTCAATGCGTTGATAAGAAATGGAACTTTCACTGGAAGTATTAGGCCTGTTGTTTTTGGTTGCAGGGATTGCAGGGTTCATTGATGCGATGGCTGGCGGTGGCGGTTTGCTTACTTTGCCGGCTTTGCTGGCAGTAGGCGTGCCACCGACTCAAGCGCTGGCTACCAATAAGCTGCAAAGCTCATTTGGCAGTTTCTCCGCCACTTGGTATTTTGTACGCAATGGCATTGTGAACCTAAAAGAGATGAAGTTGGCGATAGCTTGTACTTTTATCGGCGCTGCGTGTGGGGCTGAACTTGTGCAGCATATGGATGCCAGTTTGTTGACCAGCTTAATCCCGCTGTTGCTGATCGGTATTTCACTCTATTTTCTACTTGCACCCGCGACGAAAACCCACAATGGGCCTGCTCCATTGTCTGAAACGGCTTTTGCTTTTACGGTCGGTTTTGGTATCGGTTTTTATGATGGTTTTTTCGGTCCGGGCACCGGGTCTATTTTTACGGTCTGTTTTGTCGTGTTAGGTCATTTTTCGTTGATTGAAGCGACTGCAAGAACCAAGGTTCTCAACTTCACTTCAAACATTGCTGCGCTGCTTTTTTTTGTTATTGCTGGCTTGCCGATTTGGAAGATAGGGCTGGTGATGGCCGTTGGTGGTTTTTTAGGGGCGAGAATGGGCGCAAAGATAGTGGTGACTAAAGGGCAGAAATGGATCCGCCCATTAGTTATTGTGATGTCGATGTTGATGGCAATAAAACTTCTTTGGCAACAGCATCAGCAATGGTTGTTATCAATCTTTTGACCCTTGGCGAGCGATAACTATTGCTGCGCAGACAGAGATGAACAGGCCGAACCAAAGGTTGCAGTTCATCAAAATCAAAGTAATAGCGAGGTTCAATGTTCAGCGCTTTAATCACTGAAAGTGGTACTAAAGCAGGCGTCATGCCTCCTAATGCCAATTGTGCTGCGGCCGTATACGAGTCCATTTCCATCTGTGGCGTGATGGCGAGTTTCGCCAATATATCGACTTGATAGGCGTTCGCTGGGTTGGATAAATCATTGGTAACGAGCTGTTTAGGTAACGAAGATAAGGGTGTTTGGCTGACAATGTAAAAGGGTTCATCTACCAGATGAAACGTCATTAGCCCATGATTAGCGGGTAAGTAGCCTGCGCAAAATCCTAATGTCGCTTTGCCTGATTGAACGTGCTGAACAATCCTCGGCGTATGGTTCGTGGTGATGGTGATGAACTTATCGTGCTTGAGGTACTGCCCCATGGTGGTATTAATATAGCCAGCGACTAACGTTTCTGAGCAGTCTATCCTGATCAGTGTGGCATCCGTAAAAGATTGCTGATCGAAAATCAAACCGCATAACTCACTAAAGCTTGGGCCAATAGTTTCAACCAAGGCCTGTGCATCTGTGGTTAATTTAATCTGTCGGCCATCAGGCTCAATCAGCTTTTTACCGACCCTTTTTTCTAAATTAGCAATCCGCTTACTAACGGCGGACTGGCTAATGTAGAGTAGGCTGCCCGTACGCCCCATGGTTTTTTCTTTGCTCAGTACCAGCAAAGTTTCGATACCTTCTAGCAACATAATTAATGACGATGAGGAATAGATTGGCTCATCTTATCGCAAAGCGACCATAACCCATAGCGTCTGTACATGTTACTGATTGTGGTTTTGATGAGATCGGCTTTATTTATTCAGTGCAAAAGTGGGCAGTGATAAGTGCCAGCGGATCGCTCCAAGTCGAATGATTAAGGTTGAGGCGACTCCGGCCAGAAAGGCGCTTGAGCTATCGTAGCCCATCGCTAGTGCTGTGGTATGAAACAGACCGCCGATGATACAAGCTGTAGCATAGACTTCGCTGCGTAGCACCATTGGAATCTCACGGGCCAGTACATCACGAATAATACCGCCGCCACAGCCAGTAATAACGCCCATGATTACCGCAACCATGGCCGAGTCTTGATAGTTCATCGCCTTTTCAACACCAATGCCAACAAACACGGCTAAACCGATTGCATCACAAACGGGTAAGATCCACCAAGCAACGCGTTTAGGCCTGCGAACCAGCAGCATGGTGAGTAAACAAGTGATGAAAATGACCCAAAGATAAGTGGTGTCTTTTATCCAGAAAACTGGCGTCGCACCCAATGCCATATCACGAATTGTTCCACCGCCAATTGCAGTAACGCTCGCAAGCACGACCACGCCAAACGGGTCCATTTTTAATCGACCAGCTAATAATACGCCAGAAATGGCAAAGATAGCCGTACCAAATAAGTCAATAAGATAGAGCAGCATGGAGTCCATGTTACTGGGTTCTCTTTAGTCGTTAATGGAACAAAATTCGGGCAGGAATTGTACGAGATTTTATTACGCAAGCGTTAGCGTTTTTGGCGAACGACGGAAAAGTACTCACACACTTCTTCTATCGCTTGCAGTGTTCTGGGCGTTGGTCGATTTAACCAATCTGAGGTCAGTGCCCACACAAACCCGTTTTGTACAGCGGGTAGTTGCTGTTGCCACTTTTGCCACATCGTGCCATTTTTTATCGCATGTTCAGAGGTGAAAATTACATCAGGTTTAGCCAGCAGCACTTGCTCAATCCCAACTTGAGGGTAGGGGGATGCGCTGTTGGCAAAAATATTTTCGCCGCCACAAAATTCAAAGACCTCACTGGGCCAACTGCCTTTGGCCAGTGTGATGATCGGTTTTTCACTGAGTTGATAGAAATAACGAACTTTACTTTGGCTGCCATAACTCTGTTTCAGAGTGATGAGTGATTGACGAAAATCACGCGCCGCTTGCTGGCCGATACTCGGATCATCGGCAAATTGGCTAAGTGCTTCAATATTATTGGCAATGTCATCGAGTTTTTGAGTTTTTGTCGTATAAATCCTCAGCCCTAACTGCTTTAATTTATCGAGCTCCTTCGCCGGATTGCCCGCAGGCCAAGCAATCACTAAATCCGGTTTTAGGGTAAGAATGCGCTCTATATTCAACCCTTGGTAATTGGCCACTTTTTCGAGTTTGAGTGCTTGTGCTGGGTAGTCACTGTACTCGCTGACGGCCACCAATTTATCACCAAGGCCAGCCGCAAAGGCCAATTCCGTGGCATGAGGCGCTAAGCTAATGATGCGTTTAACTTGCGCTTGAACTGGAAAAGCTACGCACAGCGTGACGACAATATTGAGAAACAGTAAACGCATCTAAAATCCTTGATGGACGAGCAGCAGTATCACGCTCTCTAATGCTATCCACGCGAAAATACGCCAAGCTAACAGTTTTTGGATTTGCGCAAGGTGGAAGGCTGATGGGGCGATACGTCCGCCTATTTTTACGCGCAGGGCTTTTTTATCACCGTAGATAGCTGGGCCACCTAAGGCCAGTGATAGTTTATTGCCGACGGCGGTTAACAGCCATGCAGGCCCTGGGAGTGGCCATAAGCGGCTTTGTTGTAACATGGCTGAGAAGGTGTTTGATGCGTTGCGACCAATGATAATCAATAGGCTAAATAGGCGCAGTGGCACAAAGTCAAGCACAGCCAGCAAGCGTACCGATGGAATACCAAAAGGATGAAACGCCGCTCGCGAAGGCGCCCAAGCTCTGGCGAGTTCAGCGATGAGACGGTACATCAACGCGCCAATACCGCCAAAACAGGCGTACCAAAATAGCACTGCAATCACGTTGCGCCCATAGCCAACAATGACGGTTTCAGCCCCCGCCTTACCTAACCCCAGCGCAGACAAGCTATCGGTTTCACGATTCACAAAAGGGGCAAGCACGCTGCGAGCGTATTTTTTGTCTTCTTTGCTGAGTGCGCCGATAAGCTGATTGGCTAATAATTCTTGGCTACGCCAATCAAATGCGAGTAATAGTAGCGCTAAATCAAATAGTTGAGGTTGCCATACCAAAGGTTTTAACGCGACTAAGGTGACCCATGCGGGTAGGCACATCAATAGCCAAGCCAGTGTGCCGGAAAGTAGGCTTTGTGAATAACTGCTACTGGTATTGACTTTATCCGCTAATATTTCCGCAAATTTTCGCCACAAAGTGACGGGATGAGCGTTACGCGGGATGGGTAAAATAAGATGAAAGGCAACCGCTCCCCACATAACGAGGAGCGTACCGTTGGCATACAAGTAGGTGATTAACTCGTCCATGTTGAGTCTGTCACTGCTTACTTAAGCAGTTCGACCATCTTAATCACCATTTCTGATGAGCTTTGTGCGGCAAGCGGTAAAAATTCATCAAAGGACATCGGAGACGCTTTATCGGCTACATCTGAAATGGCGCGAACGACCACAAAAGGCACTTTGAATTGGTGGCAAGTTTGTGCAATTGCTGAAGCTTCCATCTCAACCGCAATCACGGTTGGGAAGTGTTGGCGAATAAAGCTTTGACGCTCAGCGGTACAAACGAAAGCATCCCCGGTACAAATCAGGCCGCGTACCGCGTGCTTATCTTTGATGTGTGTTAGTGCTTGTTCTGCAACGCGGATCAATGCATCATCCGCTTTGAAAGCGGCTGGTTGACCTGCCATTTGCCCCATTTCATAGCCAAATGCTGTTACATCGGCATCATGGTGACGAACTTCGCTTGAAATGACTACATCACCCATGGTTAAGCTTGAATCGAAACCACCTGCAGAACCGGTGTTAATCACTACATCTGGTTGGTATTCATTAAGTAAAAGAGTGGTGCCAATGGCTGCGGCGACTTTACCAATGCCAGATTGTAGCAGCACCACATCCACCCCATGGATTTGACCTGAAAAATAGGTGCAGCCTGCTTTGCTGACTTCTTGAACATTGTCGATTGCGTCTTTTAATATCGCGACTTCTTGCTCCATCGCGCCAATAATGCCGATTTTCATGAGGTTTCTCTTATTCGGTTAGTAGTAAATATTCGGTTGATAGTAAATATCTGGTGAATATACCCTTCCTACTTGAAGCCGCAGCGGTGTTGGCTACGTTCGTTCACCCCAATCACATAGTTTGCCTATGCTCATGGGGACTCACTCACTTGCCGCCTACCTGCAACTCCAAGTTGTTTGGGTATAGCAAAATTGGCCGAAGTTTAGCACGAAACTTTCCGCCAGTGCGATACTGAGCAACTATTCAATCAAGCCTGCTTTGGTGAGGTTTTCTCGCAGTGTTTCTGCTCGCTTACGATTGACGCCCATATCTGAATAACCAATGCGCGATTCAGATCGTACGATTAAACGTCCGTTCTCTATCTTAAGTTCAAGATCATCCACAAATCGCCAAATACGACTGGTGCATTCAATGCGGAGATAATTGTCCTCTTTCACCGCCGTTTTAGAGCGAGGAATAGAAAGCGCTACCGCTTCGATTTTATCTAAAGAGACGCCTGTTTTGAGGATAAAGGGAGAGAGCGAGAACGCGTTACGCTCATCTTGAGTCGAAACGCAATTCGGTTTATTTCCGCAAGGGGTCGCAGTGCGATCGGTCATAGTTGTCACTCCTTGGCTGCAAGCGGTTAGTGTGGCAAACATCAGTAAACTTAGTACTACGCGCATGATAGTCCTTATCAAATGAATCCTCATTACCAATCGCCAAAATACAAGCGAGCTGCAGTGTCGATGGCTGAAGGAAAATGGCCTAAGAAAAAAGGATTCACGTCACCATGAATCCTTCAAGGATATTAAGCAGTTAAGGCTTAAAGACCTAAGTAGTCAAGTATTCCTTCTGCGGCTTTGCGCCCTTCGTCAATGGCCGTGACGACCAGATCGGAGCCGCGTACGGCATCCCCACCAGCAAAAATTTTTTCATTACTGGTTTGGTACTGGAACGATTGCTGCGACGCGGCCTTAATGCGTCCCCATTGATCAAGTTCAACGCCAAATGGCTCAAGCCATGGCATGGCATGTGGCTGAAAACCAAACGCCATAATGACGGCGTCGGCTGCCAACACATGTTCGCTGCCCGCAACGGGCTCGGGCTTGCGACGCCCAGCAGCGTCAGGCTCCCCCAAAGCGGTTTGCACCACTTTAACGCCAATCACTTGGCCTTGTTCATTGACCTCAATGGCGAGCGGTTGCAGGTTGAACATAAATTCTACGCCTTCTTCTTTGGCATTTTTCACTTCTCGGCGTGAACCCGGCATGTTCTCTTCATCGCGTCGGTAGGCACAAATCACTTTGGCGGCATGTTGGCGAATGGAAGTACGCACGCAATCCATCGCAGTGTCTCCGCCTCCAAGTACCACGACTTTTTTGCCCGCCATATCAATAAATGGTTGGGGTGATTCCAAACCCATCACTTTATAAGTATTTGACACTAAGAAGGGTAGAGCATCGTAAACACCGTTTGCCTCTTCATTTTCTAGCCCTGCGCGCATGTTTTGGTAAGTCCCGACACCGAGAAAAACGGCATCATATTCATTAAGCAGCGTTTGCAGTGTGATGTCTTTACCTACTTCGATGTTGAGCTGAAATTCGACGCCCATCTCACTGAAANTCTTCTCCTTCTTCTTTGCCTTTTTCCCCTTCTCGGTGTGCACCCGCCTTTTTCTCTTCACCGCGTCGTTGGGCAAAAATCCCTTGGGCGTCTTTTGGGCGAATGGAAGTACCCCCGCATCCATCGCAGTGTCTCCGCCCCCAAATCCCCCGCTTTTTTGCCCGCCATATCAATAAATGGTTGGGGTGATTCCAAACCCATCACTTTATAAGTATTTGACACTAAGAAGGGTAGAGCATCGTAAACACCGTTTGCCTCTTCATTTTCTAGCCCTGCGCGCATGTTTTGGTAAGTCCCGACACCGAGAAAAACGGCATCATATTCATTAAGCAGCGTTTGCAGTGTGATGTCTTTACCTACTTCGATGTTGAGCTGAAATTCGACGCCCATCTCACTGAAAATGCGGCGGCGGTTTTCCATCACGCCTTTTTCAAGTTTGAAAGAGGGAATACCAAAGGTTAGCAAACCACCAATTTCAGGATAGCGATCAAACACCACAGGCTTCACCCCGTTGCGCACTAAAATATCGGCTGCGGCTAGACCTGCAGGGCCTGCACCAATGATCGCTACTTTCTTATCTGTCCACTCCACGTGTGACATGTCTGGTTTCCAGCCCATCTCAAACGCTTTGTCGTTAATGTATTTTTCGATGTTACCTATGGTGACCGCACCAAAGTCATTGTTTAGGGTACAAGAGCCTTCACAGAGGCGATCTTGTGGGCAGACTCGCCCACAGACTTCGGGCAAGCTGTTGGTTTGGTGCGATAGTTCAGCGGCTTCAATAATGCGCCCTTCATTGGCCAGTTTTAGCCATTGCGGAATGTAGTTGTGCACTGGGCATTTCCATTCGCAGTAAGGGTTGCCGCAATCTAAGCAGCGATCCGCTTGAGCGGTCGCTTGCTGTTTAGTAAAGGGTTCGTAAATTTCGACGAACTCGATTTTGCGAATAGTGAGCGGCTTTTTTGCCGGATCAACTCGATTCACATCAATAAATTGGTATACGTTCTGGCTCATTAATCTGGCTCCTTCCAATTATTGCGCTTGAACGCGAAGTTCGGCGGCACTGCGGCTTTGATGGCCGAGTAGGGTTTGCAGATCCGCCGCCTGGGGTTTGATGAGATAGAACTTTGGAATCCATTCATCAAAGTTCGCTAAGATCTGTTCAGCATGCACCGACCCCGTCTCTTCCAAATGCTCGGCAATTAAACCACGTAAATGTTCTTGGTGAATGTAGAGATCTTGCAATGAAATAGCCTCTACTGATTCACTGTTGACTCGACCTTGGAAATCACCGTTTTCATCCATCACGTAAGCAAAGCCGCCCGTCATACCCGCGCCAAAGTTAACGCCTGTTGCACCCAAAATGGCGACGATTCCGCCGGTCATGTATTCGCAAGCGTTATCACCAGCGCCTTCGATAACTGTGATAGTGCCAGAGTTACGCACACCAAAACGCTCTCCCGCTTTGCCAGCCGCAAACAGCTTGCCGCCCGTTGCGCCATATAAACAGGTGTTGCCGATGATCGTAGCGTCGTTGCAGTTAAAAGCGGTACCAAGGTGGGGTTTGATGACTAGCTTTCCGCCTGCCATCCCTTTACCAACATAGTCATTGGCATCGCCAGTAAGGTAAAGCTCAACACCACCTGCGTTCCATACACCAAATGACTGACCTGCTGTGCCATCGAGATAAATTTTAATCGGCGAGGCGGCCACGCCTTGGTTACCATAACGTTTGGCGATTTCACCAGATAGGCGAGCACCGAGCGAGCGGTCAGTATTTTGTACGTTGTAATACAAGCTGATCGATTGTTGTGCTTCAACTGCCGCTAAAGCGTCATCGACAAATTGTTGGTTAAGTTGTCCTTTATCAAACGGTGTATTGGGTTGAGTCCAGTAAAGCGGATGACCCTGAGCGGATACTGGCGCTTCCAATAAACCGGATAAGTCCAATTTGCTTTGCTTAGCGGTCATCCCTTCAAGTACTTCTAGTAAATCGGTGCGGCCAATCAGATCGGTGAGCTTTTCAACGCCCAACTGCGCCAAGTAACCACGGACCTCGTCGGCAAGACCGATGAAATAGTTCATCACCATCTCAGGTAAGCCTTTGAAATACTCTTTACGCAGCGTTTCATCTTGCGTTGCTACGCCTGTCGCACAGTTATTAAGGTGGCAAATCCGTAAAAATTTACAGCCCATCGCGACCATAGGAGCTGTGCCAAAACCGAAGCTTTCGGCACCTAAAATCGCGCCTTTAATCACGTCCAGTCCTGTTTTTAGACCACCGTCAACTTGAAGTCGAATTTTGTGGCGCAGGCCGTTTGCGACTAACGCTTGTTGGGTTTCAGCAAGGCCGAGTTCCCAAGGGCTACCAGCGTATTTTACCGAGGTGAGTGGGCTAGCCGCTGTACCGCCGTCATAACCAGAAATAGTGATAAGATCGGCGTAGGCTTTGGCAACGCCAGTGGCAATGGTGCCAACGCCCGGCTCTGAAACTAATTTGACCGAAACCAAAGCTTTTGGGTTAACTTGTTTGAGATCGAAAATCAGCTGGGCTAAATCTTCAATCGAATAAATATCGTGGTGCGGCGGTGGTGAAATTAAGGTCACGCCTTGCACTGAATAGCGCAACTTGGCAATTTCCGCGGTCACTTTATGGCCGGGAAGTTGGCCACCTTCACCCGGCTTTGCTCCTTGCGCCACTTTAATTTGCAGTACGTCAGCATTGGTGAGGTAATGCGGAGTCACGCCAAAACGCCCTGATGCGACCTGCTTAATACGGGAGTTACGTTCAGTGCCAAAACGGCGTGGATCTTCTCCACCTTCACCAGAGTTGGAGTAGCCACCTAAGCGGTTCATTGCGGTCGCTAACGCTTCATGGGCTTCTGGGCTTAAGGCGCCAATCGACATCGCCGCAGAATCAAAACGTTTAAATAGCTCCGTACTGGGTTCGATTTTTTCCAGTGCTAGCGGTATCGCTGATTTTTTTAAGCGCAGTAAATCGCGTAGCATCGCAACGGGGCGTGCGTTGACCTGCTGGGCAAAGCTTTGGTAATCGGCGCTTTCACCTGATTTAACTGCGGCTTGTAAGGTACCAACCACATCTGGGTTATAGGCATGGTATTCACCACCATGCACGTATTTTAATAAGCCACCTTGTTCGAGTGTTTTACGTTTGGTCCACGCTTTGCGCGCTAAATTAAATAGATCTTGTTGGAAGTCTTCGAAGTTAGCACCTTGAATACGCGTGGTGACACCTTTAAAACACAACTGAACTACGTCGCTATGTAGGCCAACCGCTTCAAACAGCTGCGAGCAGCGATAAGAGGCAACGGTTGAAATGCCCATTTTCGACATGATTTTCAATAAACCTTTGTCGATACCGTAACGGTAATTTTGCATCACCTCGCGATAGCTTTTTTCCAACGTGCCATCATCAATCATTTTGCCGAGCGTTTCGTAGGCCAAGTAAGGGTAGACGGCTGTTGCGCCAAAGCCGATTAAGACTGCAAATTGATGAGGGTCACGTGCGGTGGCGGTTTCGATAATGATGTTTGCATCGCAGCGTAAATTGGCTTCGACTAAGCGAGTGTGTACTGCGCCCACGGCCATTGCCGCTGGGATCGGCAGTTTATCCTTATGCAAAGCGCGGTCAGACAATACGATCAATACCGATCCTTGGCGTACGGCCTCCTCTGCTTGTTGGCAAAGTTCGAGCAAAGCTTGCTTGAGATCCTTATGCTGTGGATCGTAATTGATGTCTAAAATGGTATTGCGATAGTGTTTGTCGCTGAGCTCCAATAGCTGTTGCATGTCGGAATAGAGCAAGATAGGTGAATCAAAGGTAACACGATAAGCGTGACCATCGGTTTCACAGAACACGTTCATCTCTTGGCCGATGCTGGTGGCCAGTGACATCACGTGCTTTTCACGTAGTGGATCGATAGGCGGGTTCGTAACTTGGGCAAATTTTTGGCGGAAATAATCGGTAACCAAACGCTCTTTCGAAGAGAGCACCGCCATCGGCGTATCATCACCCATTGATCCCACCGCTTCTTGGCCTACATCTCCCAGTACGCGCAGTACTTGATCAATCTCTTCGTTGCTCATTGCAAACTGTTTTTGATAGGTTTTCAGCTCGTCATTGTCAAAGCTGCGCTCGCCCACCAAATCGTCACTGAGTTCAGAAAATGGCGTTAATCGGTGGACGTTATTTTTCATCCACTCGCCATAAGGGTGGCGGCTTTTGAGATCGTTATCAATTTCACTAGATTGCCACAATTTCCCATGACGGGTGTCGATCACCAGCAGTTCACCGGGCCCAACGCGGCCTTTTTCAGCCACTTCATCGGGCGCGTAATCCCAAATTCCGACTTCAGAGGCGAGGGTGATGAGTTTATCTTTGGTGATCACATAACGCGCAGGGCGAAGGCCATTGCGATCAAGGTTACAAGCAGCATAACGGCCATCCGATAACACAATGCCAGCTGGGCCATCCCATGGCTCCATGTGTTTTGAGTTAAAGTCGTAAAAGGCACGAAGGTCTGGGTCCATATCAGGGTGATTTTGCCACGCCGGCGGCACTAACATACGCATGGCACGGAAAATATCCATTCCCCCCGCTAAAAACAGATCGAGCATGTTGTCTAAGCTTGATGAATCGGAACCTGTTTCATTGACAAATGGCGCGGCGGTTTGCAGATCCGGTAGTAGGGGAGAGGCAAATTTGTAAGCCCGTGCTCGCGCCCATTGACGGTTCCCTTCGATAGTATTGATTTCACCATTGTGCGCTAAGTAGCGGAACGGCTGTGCCAGTGGCCAACGTGGCTGAGTATTGGTTGAAAAGCGCTGGTGGAACAAGCAAATGGCTGATTCCATCCGTAGATCAGCTAGGTCAAGATAAAAGCGCGGTAGGTCAGCAGGCATGCACAAGCCTTTGTAAACAATGACTTGAGTCGATAATGAGCAAACATAGAAATCACGATCTTCGGTGATCTGCTTTTCAATGCGACGGCGAGCAATGTAAAGGCGTCGTTCAATGTCTCGTTCACGCCAACCCGCTGGAGCACTAATAAAGACTTGTTGAATATCAGGCACGGATTCGGCAGCAATAGGGCCAAGTACAGCTTGGTTCGTTGGTACGGTTCGCCAACCTGTCACTGTGAGTGTTTCTTGCGCCAGTTCTTTGTTGATAATATCGCGCGCTGATTGCGCTTTGACCGGATCTTGGCTGAAGAAAATCATACCAATCGCATACTGTTTGGCGAGCTTCCAGCCTTTTTCTTCAGCGATGAGTCGTAGGTAACTATCTGGTTTTTGTAGTAATAGACCACAGCCATCACCGGTTTTACCATCGGCTGCGATGCCGCCACGGTGGGTCATACGATCTAATGCTGAAATCGCGGTTCTGACTAATTTATGGCTGGTTTGGCCTTCCATGTGGGCGATCAAACCAAATCCACAGTTGTCTTTCTCTAAACTTGGATCATATAGAGCCATTGCAATTCTCCCTTTGCTTCTCTGTCATCCAGACAGTAAATGACTAACTATTCTATTTTTGTTGTTTTAAGTGGGTAATTATGCGTTCATTCTCAATTTAAATTTTAACAAAAATGATTATTTTAATTTTCACTGACTTCACAACCTATAGCTTATGGTGCAAAAGGTCAAGTTGTTGGTGAAAAATCATGTTGCAATGGGATTTACCACCTAATCATCTAGATTAATATAATATATTCAATGAGATAGAATTTTTGTTGTTACAGTTTGTTAACGTGGGTAATCTCATGGAATAAGAATTAGCCATAAAAAAGGCCAGCATTAAATGCTGGCCAAAAAGTAGAACGTTGGAAGAAATCATCGCTGCTTAGCGCTCTGGATCACCTTGAACCAGCGAAAAGAGCGCGAGGCACTAGGCTGAAAGCATCAATGAGTCGGCTTTCGCTTCTAAGTTGGTGTTGCCCATCAAGTAAGCGTCGATCTCGCGTGCGCACTCGCGCCCTTCATTGATACAACGTACGACTAACGATTGTCCTGTACGCATATCACCTGCAGCGAAAACACCTTTTTGGTTGGTCGCAAAACCTTGTGTTGCCACATTACCACGCTCATCTAACTTGATATCAAGCTGAGCAAGTACACCATGTGGTTCTGGATGTAAAAAGCCCATAGCAAGGAAAGCCATATCACACGCAATAATACGTTCACTGCCCGCGACTTCATCAAAGTTCGGGCGCTCACCCGGTTTTGCATCTTGCCAAACGATATCAGCAACACGTAGCCCCGTGACTTGACCTTGCTCGTTGCCGAGGAACTCTTTGGTTAGAATATTCCAATGACGTTCGCAGCCCTCTTCGTGGGAAGTTGAGGTGCGCAAAATCATTGGATATTGCGGCCAAGGCATGTTGGCTGGGCGTTTATTGGCTGGGATCGGCATGATTTCAACTTGCGTGATGCTTGCGGCGCCGTGTCGGTTTGAGGTTCCGACACAGTCAGAACCAGTATCACCACCACCAATCACCACCACATGTTTACCCTTAGCGTGGATCTCGTCAGTTTTAAGATCCATGTTATTCGCGCGGCGGTTATTTTGTGCCAGAAACTCCATCGCAAAATGAACCCCTTTTAACTCGCGCCCCGGAATCGGCAGGTTACGAGGCACGGTAGAGCCACCAGTAAGCAAGATGACCTCAAACTCTTGGCGTAGTTGCTGTGCGTTGATATCAACACCGATATGTGCGTTTACTTCAAACTTGACGCCCGCTTCTGCCATCAAATTGATTTTGCGATCAATAACGTCCATACCCAGTTTGAAATCCGGAATGCCAAAACGCAGCAGGCCGCCGACTTTTTCATCACGTTCAAACACAGTAACTGAGTGACCCGCGCTGTTCAACTGCTCAGCTGCGGCCAAACCTGCCGGGCCAGATCCAATGATAGCGATGGTTTTTCCAGTACGAGAACGCGGCTTTTTCGCTTTGGCATAGCCTTCGCGATAAGCCGTTTCCACGATGGTTTTTTCGATATTACAGATAGTAATGGGATCTTGGTTGATCCCGAGTACGCACGAACTTTCGCAAGGTGCAGGGCACACGCGACCAGTAAACTCGGGGAAGTTATTGGTTGAGCTTAAGATCTTCCAAGCTTCTTCCCAACTATCACGATAAACGGCATCGTTAAATTCAGGAATAATGTTACCGATAGGGCAACCGTTATGGCAAAACGGTACTCCGCAGTCCATGCAACGAGACGCTTGAGTATTAATTTTGCTACCAAACTCTTCGTTGAGGACAAACTCTTGGTTGTTTTGAATGCGAACCGTTGGATCGAGCTTTTTTGGCAGCTCGCGGCCATGTTCTAAAAATCCAGTAGGTTTACCCATTTATACGGCCTCCACTTCTTCCGTTTGTACTTGCGCAGCTGCAACCTTGCGTTTTTGAAGAACCGCTTTGTAGTCACGCGGCATCACTTTTACCATTTGGGTAAGGTTTGCTTCAAAATTATCAAGGAATAACTGAGCCACTTCACTTCCTGTGAACTGAACATGCTTGTTGAGCATCTCACGTAGCAGATCGGTATCTTCTTGTTGCAGTGGGTCGAGATCAACCAATTCAGCGTTAAGCTTAGTTTCGAAGTCTCCATGTCGATTCCACACGTAGGCTACACCGCCACTCATACCAGCCGCAAAGTTACGTCCTGTCGAACCTAGGATCACTGCGACGCCACCTGTCATGTATTCACAGCCGTGATCGCCGATACCTTCTACGACCACTTTGGCTCCTGAGTTACGCACGCAGAAACGTTCTCCAGCAAGGCCGCGAATATAGGATTCACCAGAAGTTGCGCCATAGAAACAGACGTTACCCACCACGATATTATCTTGCGCAATGATGGTTGAGCGCGTGTCAGGGTAGAGCACTAAGGTACCGCCAGATAAACCTTTGCCCCAATAATCGTTGGCATCACCTTCTACTTCAAACGTTACACCTTTAGCAAGGAATGCACCGAATGATTGTCCTGCGGAGCCGTTGAATTTAACTTTCATTGGCTGAGGTAGACCTTGGTCTTTGTATACCTTCGATATTTCGTTCGACAGCATAGTACCCGTGCTACGGTCAGTGTTGACGATAGGGAAGACTGCGTTAACCGCTTCGCCTTTTTCAAGCGCGGGGTTGGCTATTTGAATTAGCTGACGATCTAGCACGTTTTCTAGATGATGATTTTGTTTGGTTTGGCAATAAACACCATCTTCTGCACGAGGCTCTTGAATGTACAACACTGGTGACAAATCGAGGTTTTTGTATTTCCAGTGGTTGATGTTGTCACGCACTTTCAGTTTATGCGATTGGCCAACCATTTCATCGATAGTACGGAAACCCAGTTCTGCCATGATTTCACGTAAGCCTTGCGCCATGTATTGGAAGAAGGTGACCACATCGTCTACGCGGCCATCAAAGCGCTCACGCAAGGTTTTGTTTTGTGTCGCAATCCCTACTGGGCAGGTGTTTTTATGACACTTACGCATCATGATACACCCTTCAACCACTAGCGCAGCGGTGGCAATTCCCCACTCTTCCGCGCCTAACAATGTCGCCATTGCAAGGTCACGTGGTGTTTTCATCTGACCGTCACTTTGCACCACAATGCGATTACGCAGGCCATTTTTAAGCAAGGTTTGGTGCGTTTCAGCAAGGCCGAGCTCCCAAGGTAAGCCTGTGTGACGAATCGAAGACATCGGTGATGCACCCGTGCCGCCATCATAGCCAGCAATTAATACCACATCCGCTTTGGCTTTAGCCACACCGGAGGCGATAGTACCAACCCCGGCTTCGGAAACTAATTTCACGTTGACGCGGCCGGTACGGTTCGCGTTTTTCAAATCAAAGATCAGCTGCGCCAAATCTTCGATCGAATAGATATCGTGATGTGGTGGTGGTGAAATAAGACCGACTCCCGGAGTCGAGTGGCGTGTCGCGCCGATCCAATCATCGACTTTATCACCCGGCAGTTGCCCACCTTCACCTGGTTTCGCGCCTTGAGCCATTTTGATCTGTAGTTCATCGGCATTGGTGAGGTAGTAGGAGGTCACGCCAAAACGACCAGAAGCGACCTGTTTAATTGCAGAGCGTTCCCAATCGCCATTTTCTTTGCGTTCAAAGCGTGCTGGATCTTCACCGCCTTCACCCGAGTTGGATTTCGCGCCAATACGGTTCATCGCCACGGCTAACGTTGAGTGCGCTTCGTAGGAGATTGAACCAAACGACATGGCACCGGTTGCGAAGCGTTTTAAAATACGTTCAATCGGTTCCACTTCCTCAATGGGAATCGAACCGGCTGGATTTTTAACAAAATCAAGCTGGCTACGCAGCGTGGCAGCGTTGTCGCCTTGGTCATCTACCGCTTTCGCGTATTGCTTGAACTGCACATAATCTTTGTTGCGTGTTGATTGTTGCAGCAACGAAATCGTCTCTGGGTTAAACAGGTGTTTTTCGCCACGCTGTTTCCACTGATAAACGCCGCCCACATCCAACACTTGCACTGGAACTTCGCGAGTCGGGTAGCCCACGCGATGGCGAACTAACACCTCTTTTGCGATGTCATCAATGGTCAAACCTTGGATGCGCGATACAGTGCCAGTAAAGTACTTATCTACCACTGATTTGCTGATGCCCAACGCTTCAAAAATTTGCGCACCGTGGTAAGACTGCAGTGTGGAAATGCCCATTTTGGAGAAGATCTTCAGTAGCCCGCCGTTGATGCCTTTGCGGTAATTGTCAAACAGATCTTTCGCTGCAATGGTCGGGTCGAGTTTTTTAACTCGTTGTAAATCGATAATGGTTTCAATGACTAAATACGGGTTAACCGCATTTGCGCCATAGCCAATCAATGTCGCAAAGTGGTGTGTTTCACGCGCGTCGCCGGTTTCTACCACTATGTCACATTTAGCTCGTAAGCCTTTACGGATCAGGTGGTGATGAACCGCACCGACAGCGAGCATTGCAGGGATTGCCGCATGGTTTGAGTTTACCGCGCGGTCGGTCAATAAAATAATCGAGTAACCATCGATAACCGCATCTTCTGCATATTGGCAAATGCGTTTCAGCGCGCGTTCCAATTTGCCTTGATCTTCACTGGCTTGAAATACGATATCTAAGGTTTTCGCTTGCAGATGTTCGTTATCAATAGCGCGCAGTTTCTCAAGCTCAGAGTTGGAAAGAACAGGAGATTCCAATTCGACTTTTAAGCAGTGCAGGGGCGTCTCTGTCAGTAAGTTCTGATCTTTACCGAGGTAAGTATTGAGCGACATCACCATTCTTTCACGGATCGGGTCGATCGGTGGGTTGGTGACCTGAGCAAACAGTTGCTTAAAGTAGTTGGAGAGATGCTGTGATTGATGCGAAAGCACTGCCAGAGGCCAGTCTGCCCCCATGGCCGAAAGCGGTTCATAACCGGTTTTTGCCAAAGGAAGAATGATTTCATTCACCTCTTCTGAGCTGACGCCAAACGACTGTTGGCGGGACATTAGACGCTCAGGAGCAGGTTGGCTGTACTGGTTGCTCGCTTCAGGCAGTTTTTTCAAGCTGAGGAGGTTCTCTTCAACCCATTTGGCGTAGGGCTGAGCATTCGCAATGCTGTCTTTCACTTCCTCATCAGAAATGATGCGTCCTTGCTCTAAATCAGCGACAAAGATACGTCCGGGCTGTAAACGGCCGCGGTATTCCACGTTCTCTGGTGCAATTTCAACCACGCCAGATTCTGAAGCCATGATCAGAAAATCATCTTTAGTCACGGTATAACGTGATGGGCGCAGGCCGTTACGGTCCAGTGTTGCGCCAACTTGTACACCATCAGTAAAACATACTGATGCTGGGCCATCCCACGGTTCCATGACGTTAGCATGGTATTGGTAAAATGCGCGGCGGGTTGGATCCATATTTTTATTTTCTTGCCACGCTTCAGGGATCATCATCATCAGGGCGTGTGGCAGGCTGCGGCCAGACAGAACCAGTAACTCTAATGCCATATCGAAGTTGGCGGAATCTGAACTGCCTTCTTGGCAAATTGGCAGCAGCATGTCGATTTCAGCTTGTGTAAACAAATCTGATTCGAGGATCGCTTCGCGCGCTTTCATCCAGTTTAAATTGCCGCGAACTGTGTTGATTTCGCCGTTGTGCGCAATGTAACGGAAAGGCTGAGCTAAGCGCCATTTAGGGAATGTATTGGTCGAAAAACGAGAATGCACCAGCGCCAGCGCGGTCACCATGGTCGGATTTTGTAGATCAAGGAAGTACTGTGGTACTTGCTCTGTGGTGAGCTGACCTTTATACACCAAGGTTTTGTAAGACATGGAGTTGATGTAAAAATCATCACCAATGTTAGATACACTTTCTAAGCAGACGCGAACGGTGTAATTACGCAGAACGTACAATTTACGCTCTAATTCTGCGGGGGTGGTACTTGGGCCACCGGAGATGAAAACGTGCTCAAATTGAGGCTCAGTGCTAAGTGGGTCTGCGCCAATCATGGAGTTATCGGTTGGCAAAACGCGATAACCCAGTACTTCTAAATCGAGTCTCTTGGCGTTGCGTTCTAAAATATCACGACACTGGGCGCGTTTGTGCTCATCTCTTGGAAACAGCACCACGCCGACGCCGTACTTTTCAAACGAAGGCAGTTTTAAGCCAAGTTTAACGGTCTCTTCAAGTAAAAACTCATGGGGTTTTTGTAATAAGATACCTGCGCCATCACCAGAACATGGGTCACAGCCTTGGCCACCACGGTGTTCCATACGAGCAAGCATGTCTAAAGCTTGAGTCACTACTTGGTGAGACTTACGGTTTTTCAGGTGGGCAACAAAACCGATACCACAAGCGTCATGCTCCAATTCAGGAGTATATAGACCTCGTGAATCCTGCTCTCTATCTACCATAGATACATCCTTCCAGTTCAATTTAGACGCACGTGTGCTAAGGCATACTTAGCGATGCGACTTGTCCTTTAATTGTTATCAATCTAAACCTGCCTGTGTTGGCGGGTTCGAATCCTTTCCGTCTCTCGCCGGAAAAATATGGCGAGAAAAACATTCCTTAGTGATATTCAATTTATTTATGCCACTTGCTAGTGGTTTGTATAGGAGGGGTGCGAATATCACCGATTTTTCCACAACTATTTATGTAAGGAATATCACAAAAAATAGGGCGGATGTGTAAGTATCCTACAATTTTGTTTATAGGAATTCCAACGAAAACTCATTTTAGTCGCCCATTTTTTTCGTTAAAAATGCATGTACCGTTTAACATTGGTGCAACATTAAGCAAATAACGCTGTTTTTATGAATGTTTATTGATTTTTGTTAGGTTGGAGAGTGTTTGATACGGCTACTCTTTGTGAATTTATTTTGCAGGGATGTAATTTAGTTACATAAATCTAACTGATATTCATTACTATCTATAAGCGGTATTTCTTCAATGCAATTACATCAATTGGTTAACACGATCGGCCAAGATCTGCAGCGCCGTTATGGCGAAAAAGTTCACAAGCTGACCCTGCATGGTGGTTTTAGCTGTCCGAACCGAGATGGCACGATTGGGCGAGGTGGTTGCACCTTCTGTAATGTCGCTTCTTTTGCTGATGAAGAAACACAAGCCCAAAGTATTGAGCAGCAATTGACAGAACGCGCTGGTGAAATCAAACGTGCCAAAAAATATCTAGCCTATTTTCAAGCTTATACCAGTACCTATGCGGAAGTGCAGGTGTTGAAAAATATGTATCAGCAAGCGCTTCAATCGGCTGACATTGTTGGGTTATGCGTTGGCACTCGGCCTGATTGTGTACCCGATGCTGTGCTCGATTTATTGGCCGATTATGTGCGACAAGGTTTTGAAATTTGGCTCGAACTGGGTTTGCAAACCGCCAATAATCAAACGCTCAAACGGATCAACCGTGGTCATGACTTTGAATGTTATGCGTTGATCACTGAGCGCGCTCGAGCCTTGGGGATCAAAGTATGCACGCATCTCATTGTGGGGCTACCTAAAGAAACGCGTACCGATAATCTTCAAACCTTAAAGCAAGTCTTAGCGGTAGGCACTGATGGTATCAAGTTACATGGGTTGCATATTGTTGAAGGCAGTACGATGGCCAAAGCGTGGCGAGCAGGAAAATTACAAGCGCCAACGTTAGAAGAGTATGTTGCCATTGCCAGTGAATTGATTCAAATGACACCGCCTGAGATCATTTATCACCGAGTCTCGTCAGCCGCCCGGCGGCCGACACTGCTTGCGCCACTGTGGTGTGAAAATCGTTGGCTTGCGATGACCGAAATAGGCCGAGCACTTAATCAAGGTGGCGCGCAAGGCTCACGCTTAAGTCGACCGTTTGTCTATACGCTTCCAAACAGCTAAAGATTCAAGCAATTTCGCAAATCCTTGTGATTAACTTGGCTGACGAATCGACGTTAAACGCGTTAGACTAGTGGCACTGTTATTACATGGAAGTGTTTAATGAAACCCATGAAAAACCTTGCCCAGTACTATGTCGACCTATTGGTCAAACTGGGCATTCTCCGTTTCTCCATTCTTCTTGCGCTCGCTTTAGTGGCCTTGGCAGTGGTGGTGCAAGTTGGTATCACGTTGGTGCTCAATGGTTATGTTGATGATATCGACATCGTTCGTTCTGTCTTTTTTGGTTTATTGATCACGCCTTGGGCGGTCTATTTTCTTTCAGTGGTGGTCGATCAGTTAGAAGAGTCACGTCAACGCCTCTCGAAGTTGGTTTCTAAGCTCAAAGACATGCGCTCACGCGATCAAGAGCTCAATTATAAGCTTCAGCAAAATATCGAAAAACTCAACCAAGAAATTGAAGAGCGAATTAAGGCAGAGGAAGCGCGTGAAGAGGCGATGGCCGATTTAGAAAATGAGGTCTATCAACGCGAAAAAACGCAGCTTGAATTGGCAGAAAGAACCGCCTTATTGCGCTCTTTTATCGATGCCTCTCCTGATCTGATTTACTACCGTAATGCGAACGGCGTTTTTTCTGGCTGCAACCGAGCGATGGAAGAGCTAACGGGCAAGCGTGAGCATCAGTTAGTTGGGTTAACTCCGTGGGATGTCTATAGCAAAGAAGTCGCGCAACAGATCGTTGAAACTGACGAAAAAGTGTTTGCTGACAATCAAGCCATCACTTATGAGCAGTGGCTTGAATACCCTGATGGCCGCAAAAACTATTTTGAACTGCGTAAAGTCCCTTTTTATAGCAAAGATGGCCGCCACTTAGGGTTGGTGGGCTTTGGGCGAGACATTACCGAACGTAAACGCAATCAAGAGTCTTTGGAAAAAGCGAGCCGGGATAAAACCACTTTTATTTCGACCATCAGCCACGAATTGCGCACACCACTCAACGGTATCGTTGGTTTGAGCCGCATGTTGCTCGATAGCCCCATGACCCCAGAACAGCGTAAGTACATGCAGACCATTAATGTCAGTGCCATTACGTTAGGTAATATCTTCAACGATATCATTGATATGGATAAGTTTGACCGCCGGAAACTAGAGCTACTGCCAGCACCGTTGAATTTTGAAGAATTTGTTGCTGAAATTGAAAGCATCTCGGCGTTGATGGCTGAGCAAAAAGGGCTTAGGTTTGATCTCGAGCGGCTCAGTGATTTACCTGTTGCGATTGAAGTGGATGCTACGCGCCTGCGTCAGGTATTGTGGAACCTGATAAGCAATGCGATGAAATTTACCAAAGAAGGTGGCGTCGTCATGACGGTCTGCGCTGACATTGAGGATAAGTTTGCGCACATTACCATGGAAGTTGAAGACACAGGCATTGGTATACCAGAGGCTGAACTCGATAAAATCTTCGCCATGTATTACCAAGTTAAATCGGGTAAGGACAATTTGCACGCTGTTGGCACGGGGATTGGCTTAGCGGTATCTCGCCAGTTAATCAACTTAATGGATGGTGATATTTCTGTGAGCAGTGAAGAAGGCTTTGGTAGCACCTTCACCGTTTCAATTCGTGTGCCTTTGGCACAAGATGCCCAATTCAAACCAACGTTACCCGTTCCTCAAAAAAGTTTAGCCATTTTTATGGTTGAAGATATTGAGCTCAATATTACAGTTGCTCGTTCTTTGCTAGAAAGTTTAGGACACACGGTTACCGTCGCTATGACAGGTGAAGAAGCCAAACAAAAATTTGTGCCGCAAGAGTACGATCTGGTTTTCCTCGATATTCAACTGCCAGACATGACCGGGTTTGATGTCGCTGCGTTTTATCGAGAAACTTATGATAACCTTCCGCCACTGGTTGCATTGACCGCCAACGTATTGAAAAATAAAGCTGAATATCTAGAGAAAGGGATGGATGACGCGATCAGTAAACCATTGTCAGTACTGGCGATTCAAGAGGTGATTGCAAAATTCACCCATAGTGAGGCGACTCAACTTGCCGACGCTAAGGTTAAGGCTGCCTCAGAAGAACACAGTGAGTTGAACACGCATTTGCTCGATCTTGAAATGCTTGAGTCTTATATCGATATTGTTGGCCCGAAACCTGTGCTGGAAAGTATCCAAATGTTCGAGCAGATGATGCCCAGTTACGTTGAAGTGCTAGACTCCAATATGGTAGCAAAAGATCAAGCAGGCATTGTTTCAGAAGCACACAAAATCAAGGGTGCTGCGGGTTCAATTGGTTTGAAACACATCCAAAACGTTGCACAAAAGGCACAGTCACCAGAGCTACCTGCTTGGTGGGAAAATATTGGTGACTGGATAGATGAAATTAAAAATGGGTATCAACACGATATTCAAGTCTTGAAACAATGGTTAACTCAAAGGTAATGGTATGAAAAAAATCGGGTTGGCTTCATTAGTCATGGCGCTACTATCTGGCTGTAGTTCACCGCAAGTGAATTGGCTGCAGGACAGCAGTGCCGTGATATCAAATATCACCATTGGGTTGAAAAGTAACCTTTGGATCAATCAAATGCCTACAGCTAATGAGAGCGAAATACCTCTTGTGCATGGGACATTAAGATTGGATTCGTCGGCAATATTACCTGCCAATTTAACGATTGACGCGTTGATGGTCCAGCAAAGGGATAAAAATTGGCTGGTGGGCAGTGAATCGTTAGATTTACGGACTCAAAGTGAAGATCAATGGGAAGTTGTGTTTGAATGGCCGATGCAGCTTAATGTGGATAAGCCCGTTAATGTAGCTTTGCAATTGAGCGATGGTACAACAGCGCAGTGGCTTATCGAAAAGAGCGTCTTCATCGACAAAGTCTATTAGATTTATAGAACGGCTCCACGCGCAGTAGTCAGCCATGAAAAAAGCCCTTTAACCTGAGGTTAAAGGGCTTCTAACTATCTGGGGGTAGACGTTTAGTCTTCTAGATCACCACAGAAGCGGTAGCCTTCGCCATGAATTGTGGCGATGATCTCTGGCGTACCTGAGACTGATTCAAAGTGTTTACGGATACGACGAATCGTCACATCTACTGTTCTGTCGTGTGGTTTCAATTCACGGCCAGTCATCTTTTTAAGCAAATCTGCGCGAGTTTGGATTTTTCCTGGGTTCTCACAGAAGTGCAGTAAAGCGCGGAATTCTGAGCGAGGAAGCTTGTAGCCTTCACCATCCGGATTCACTAAAGAGCGGCTATTGATATCCAATACCCAACCGTTGAACTCATATTTTTCCACACTGCGTTTCTCTTCTTGAGTCGTATTGGTATTCATTGAACGACCTAGAAGATTACGAGCACGAATCGTCAGTTCACGTGGGTTAAATGGTTTGGTGATGTAGTCATCAGCCCCGATCTCTAAACCGAGGATTTTATCAACTTCATTATCACGACCAGTCAAAAACATCAGTGCAACATTAGCCTGTTCACGAAGCTCACGAGCTAACAGAAGGCCGTTTTTACCTGGTAAATTGATGTCCATAATGACCAAGTTAATGGGGTTATCAGACAGCACATGGTGCATCTCTTCACCGTTACTGGCCTCAAAAACAGCGTATCCCTCTGCTTCAAAAATACTCTTAAGAGTGTTACGAGTTACTTGCTCATCTTCAACGATAAGAATCTGCGGGGTTTGCATTGGCGGTACCTAAACTTGTGAAAAAATTGTGCTAATAGAATTAATTGTAGGCAAAAAATTGCAACATACAGGTAATCTGCTGCCGATAATAAACTAAAGTTTTGAAAAAAACACTTACTTCAGTTGCCCGCCGTCCTTAGGCATATCTTGCATTGAGGTCTCCATACCCTCGGTGTTCTACTAGTCTTTAAGGCGGATTCTATAATGTTAACAGCATGCTAACAACGGCAGAATGTTAATTCCAATCACTTTGTTGATTTACATCAAGAGTTCTAATGTAACAAATATTAATCGTCTTAAGCAGTTGTAAATTTACACCACATTACCCATGCAAATAGCATGTTTTTTGGGAATTTTCGCTGGGGATGGTAGCATTAGGCGTAATGGGCTTTACCTCACATAGAAATTTACCAGCAAAGAACTTGTTAACTCGATACTTGTCAAAAAATGGGAATTGCGTAAAAAATCAACGTTTACAGCGGGGGATATCGCACTATTATGGATGTCACCAATATGAATATTCAGTCTTTTAAATGCAGTTGGCCGCCAAGTTATGCTCATTCTCAGCGGGTTTTTCTTTGCATCGTTTGTATGGATAGGTGAGTAAAGTATCTGGCATTATGGTTCATTGAGCTGTGATTTTACAGCGCGTCTAATGTGTCAGATGAAAATAATAAACAATAATCAAGGAAGAAGGATGATAGATATCACACCAGATATTTGCGATAAATTTGAATCGCAAATCAATATATTGGATTTGCCTTTGCAAACTTTTGGTTTAAGGAGTGCTTTTTGGGGGCAAATTGTCACCGTGCGTTGCTATCACGATAACTCTAAAGTTCGTGACGTATTAAGCCAAAATGGTAAAGGTAAAGTTTTAGTCGTCGATGGTAACGGTTCGTGTCAAAGAGCGTTATTGGGTGACCAACTGGCGATCATGGCGATTGAAAACGGTTGGGAAGGGGTCATCATTTATGGAGCGATACGCGATGTTGCTGCGTTATCGCAAATGGATTTAGGCGTGAAAGCGTTAGCGAGTTGTCCACTTAAGACCGATAAGAGAGGTGCAGGCGAAATTAATGTGACGCTGACTATCCTCAACCAGATGATTCAGCCGGGTGACTATGTTTATGCCGATTGGAATGGTGTTTTAACGTCAACTCAAGCGCTAGACTGGCACTAGAATCTGAAACCCACCCCAAATTGAACGCCTTGTTGCCACTCTTGATAATCAAGGGTGGCATGTAAATCAACGTTTTCTGACAGTTGAAGTCGGCTAGATAGCTCCGCCGCCATAGCATCGGCACTGCTCGTATTATTCGGATTACTGGCGGCTGACCGTAAGGTGCTTTTTAGTGATAATTTTGGGGTTAGCTGGTAGCTAAGGCCACTTAAAAAACCACTTTCGGATCCGTAGTCGGAATTATTTATCCTCGCTCCAATGTACAGATCTAAATTGTCAAAAAGGTTATAAGAATAACCGCCATCAATAGTCCAACTATCAAATTGTTGACCATCACTTTCGCTTGAAAGAAATAAGCGATGTGGAGATTGGCTCTGTGAAGAAGGAAGTGCAGGTAAGGTATTGGCCATGCTAGATAAAGAGACAAGCAGAAATAAACATAGTGCGACTTTTAGTTTCATCTGCCTCTCCTTATTCTTGTTTTGAGTTACTGCGTCCACTGCGGTAACAACAATTAAAGCACAAATTTCACACGATGACAGCGTTATGTATATAGCATTTTGTTATTTGCTTATGTGTAAAATGGTTGCACTTAATGTGCAATAAGTATCTTATTTGTGTTGTGTTTTTTAATTTGATTAATTCGGAATGACTATAAAAAATAGCAGATTTTCGTTGACTAATGATGACGAAGTAAGGTAAACGTAAAGGCAATTAAACACACGAGTATTTAAATTTTTCTATGTTACAGCGCAGCCTAGTAGTAATGACAACCACCATTATTATTACCGACATGACACATGTTGGGGCGGGCCGCTGAGCGAAAAGTTTTTACAAAAAAGGCCTGTATCCCACCAGATACAGGCCTTTTTTTATACCAATTTGAACTGTTTTGGAGGAAGGGATGCGAGTATTAAAGTTTGGAGGTTCATCGTTAGCCGATGCTGATCGTTTTTTAAGGGCGGCAGATATCATCGTTAACAATGTACAGCAAGAAGAAGTCGCCGTTGTGCTCTCTGCACCGGGAAAAACCACCAATAAATTAGTGGCAGTTATTGAGAGTGCTTTGCGTAATGGCGAAGCAGAACGCCAAATAGCGGAGCTTGAATTCTCATTTTTCGATCTACTCGCTGGCATCAAAGCACAATTACCTAATGTGGATTCGGCCGCTTTTGACAATCAAGTAAAAACGTCACTGTCTCAGCTTCGTCAATTTGTACACGGCATTAATTTACTCGGTATGTGCCCAGACAACGTCAATGCGCGCATTATCAGTAAAGGTGAGCGAGTCTCTATCCAACTGATGAAAGCGGTACTTGAAGCAAAAGGACAAGCGGCTGCACTGATTGATCCAGTACAATATCTTTTTGCTAAAGGTGAGTACCTTGAGGCAATGGTTGATGTTGAGATCTCCACGCAAAATTTCAAGCAAAATCCACTTCCGCAAGCGCATGTTAACATTATGCCGGGTTTCACGGCTGGTAATGAAAAGGGTGAATTGGTCTGTCTAGGCCGTAATGGCTCGGATTATTCTGCGGCTGTGCTTGCGGCATGTTTACGTGCAGATTGTTGTGAGATTTGGACCGATGTCGATGGCGTTTATAACTGTGACCCACGTTTGGTTGCGGATGCTCGTTTATTAAAATCACTCAGCTACCAAGAAGCGATGGAGCTTTCGTATTTTGGCGCGTCAGTGTTACATCCCAAAACCATTGCACCGATTGCACAATTTCATATTCCGTGTCTTATCAAAAACAGTTTTAACCCTCAAGGCGCAGGCACGCTGATTGGTCAAGATACTGGTGAAGATAAGCTGGCTATCAAAGGCATTACTACACTCAATAATTTGACTATGGTCAACGTCTCCGGCCCTGGCATGAAAGGCATGGTCGGCATGGCTAGCCGTGTGTTTGGCGCGATGTCTGCCGCAGGTGTTTCTATTGTGCTGATTACACAATCCTCTTCAGAATACAGCATCAGTTTCTGTATTGAGGCGCAAGATAAAGCCCTTGCCAAAAGAGCATTATCGGAAGCGTTTGAACTGGAATTAAAAGATGGCCTACTTGAGCCTGTCGAGTTTATGGATGACGTTGCGATTGTCACTCTGGTTGGTGACGGCATGCGCACTTCGCGCGGAGTGGCTTCTCAATTTTTCTCATCGCTGGCTGAAGTTCACGTCAATATTGTTGCCATTGCACAAGGCTCTTCCGAGCGAGCTATTTCGGCGGTGATTCCAGAAGATAAAATTTCAGAAGCGATCAAGGCTTGTCATGAAAATCTTTTCAATTCTAAGCATTTCTTGGATGTGTTTGTGGTCGGTGTTGGCGGTGTCGGAGGCGAATTAGTTGACCAAATTCATCGTCAGCAAGCCAAACTAGCCGATAAAGGAATTGTGATTCGAGTGTGTGGCCTTGCCAATAGTAAGGCGCTATTGCTCGATAGCGAAGGCTTGCCGCTGGAGCATTGGCGTGATCGAATGCATAGCGCGAGTGAAGAATTTAGCCTCGCAAGGCTTATCTCTCTAGTGCAGCGTAACCATATCATTAACCCTGTCTTAGTTGATTGTACTTCCAGTGAAGTGATCGCCAACCAGTACGCCGAATTTCTGGCTGCGGGTTTTCATGTTGTGACGCCTAATAAAAAAGCCAATACCGCAAGCATGGCCTACTATCACCAGCTGCGTGAAGTGGCGCGCAACTCGCGCCGTAAACTGATGTACGAAACGACGGTTGGTGCTGGTTTACCTGTGATTGAAAACTTGCAAAATCTCATTGCTGCTGGTGATGAGTTGGAAAAATTCAGCGGTATTTTATCTGGCTCTCTCTCGTTTATTTTCGGCAAACTGGATGAAGGTATGACACTTAGTCAAGCTACGCAGCTAGCTAAAGACAAAGGTTTTACTGAGCCTGATCCTCGTGATGATCTGTCGGGAATGGATGTGGCTCGCAAGCTGTTAATTTTAGCTCGTGAGGCGGGAATGCCTTTAGAACTGGATGATGTAAAAGTCGATCTTGCTTTGCCACCGGGTTTCGATATTTCGGGTACAGTTGAAGAGTTTATGGCGCGCTTGCCGCAGGCTGATGCTTATTTCCAAGAGTTATCCACTAAGGCAGCAGCCGAAGGTAAGGTATTACGTTATGTTGGTGAAATATCAGAGGGCCAATGCAAGGTGAAAATTGCAGTGGTCGATGAAAATGACCCAATGTTTAAAGTCAAAGATGGTGAGAATGCACTGGCGTTTTATAGCCGTTATTATCAACCGATTCCATTGGTGTTGCGTGGTTATGGGGCGGGTACAGAAGTAACAGCAGCAGGGGTGTTTTCTGATGTGATGCGCACCTTAGGTTGGAAGTTAGGGGTTTAATTGATGAGTTCAAGTGACATGAGTGTAGTGGTGTATGCCCCAGCTTCAATTGGTAATGTGAGCGTTGGGTTTGATGTTTTAGGGGCGGCCGTGTCGCCAATTGATGGTAGTTTATTGGGGGATCGCGTTGAAGTTAAAGCGGGCAGCGAACCTTTTGTACTCGAAACTGCAGGTCGCTTTGTCGACAAGCTGCCACAAGATCCAAAGCAGAATATTGTTTACGATTGCTGGCTTGTTTTTGCCAGAGAGCTTGAAAAAAAGAGTATTGCAGTAAAGCCGTTGCAAATGACGTTAGAAAAAAATATGCCGATTGGTTCAGGCTTAGGTTCGAGTGCTTGTTCAATTGTTGCAGCTTTAGATGCGTTGAACCGGTTTCACGGTAACCCACTTAATCAAACCGAGCTTTTAGCGCTGATGGGCGAAATGGAAGGCAAAATTTCAGGCGGTATACATTATGATAACGTTGCCCCCTGCTACTTAGGCGGCGTGCAATTGATGCTTGAAGAGCTAGGCATCATCAGCCAAGAAGTGCCTTGTTTTGACGATTGGTATTGGGTGATGGCGTATCCTGGGATTAAAGTTTCCACAGCCGAAGCGCGAGCGATCTTACCTTCACAATATCGTCGACAGGACATCATTGCGCATGGCCGTCATCTCGCAGGTTTCATTCATGCTTGTCACTCAGGTCAGCCTGAGCTAGCGGCTAAACTGATCAAAGACGTGATTGCTGAACCGTATCGTGAGAAACTTCTGCCCGGCTTTTCGGATGCGCGTAAATACGCTGCATCAGCCGGAGCGCTCACCACTGGCATTTCCGGCAGTGGCCCAACACTGTTCAGTATTTGCAAAGAAAAAGAGGTTGCCGAGCGAGTTGCTCGTTGGCTTGAACAACATTATGTACAAAATGAAGAAGGATTCGTCCATATTTGTCGCTTAGACAAAAATGGCTCGACCGTTACAGGAAGTGCTCTATGAAGCTTTACAACATAAAAGAAAATGATGAACAAGTCTCTTTTGGCCAAGCCGTACGCCAAGGATTAGGACGCAATCAAGGGCTATTTTTCCCAGCAGAGTTGCCTCAGTTTGAAGATATTGACGCGTTACTAGCCGAAGATTTTATCTCTCGTAGTACAAAAATTCTCAGCGCCTTGATTGGTGATGAATTACCAGCAGAGCAAGTGAATGCGATGGTTAATGCGGCTTTTCAGTTTCCAGCACCGATTAAGCAAGTGAAAGACGGCATTTATGCTCTAGAGCTTTTCCACGGTCCAACGCTGGCATTTAAAGATTTTGGTGGTCGCTTTATGGCGCAGTCACTGGCCGCCGTTTCAAATGGTGGACAGATCACCATTTTAACCGCGACTTCTGGTGATACTGGCGCTGCGGTGGCTCATGCCTTTTATGGAATGCCCGACATCAAGGTCGTGATACTTTACCCTAAAGGTAAGATCAGCCCGTTACAGGAAAAACTCTTCTGCACTCTGGGCAACAATATTCACACTGTCGCGATAAATGGTGACTTTGATGCTTGCCAAGCGTTAGTTAAGCAGGCTTTTGATGACGCTAAGCTTCGCCAAGAGATCGGTTTAAACTCTGCAAATTCAATCAATATCAGCCGATTAATGGCACAAATTTGCTACTACTTTGAGGCCGCATCACAATTAAGCAAAGCGCAGCGTGAAAACTTAGTCATCTCCGTACCGAGTGGCAACTTTGGCAACCTAACCGCTGGTCTGTTGGCAAAAGCATTGGGCTTACCTATCAAGCGTTTTATCGCGGCAACCAATGCCAATGATACCGTTCCTCGTTACTTAGAAACGGGTCAATGGGATCCAAAACCCACTGTCGCGACCACATCGAATGCGATGGATGTGAGTCAGCCGAACAACTGGCCGCGCATCGAAGAGCTTTGTCGCTTAAAGGGCTGGGGGCTAGATACCTTAGGTAAAGGTGCGGTATCTGATGCACAAAGTGCGGATTCAGTTCGTGAACTTTACGCGCAAGGTTATTTGTGTGAACCGCATGGTGCCATTGCATATCGAGTTTTGGATGAGCAGTTACAAGCGGGAGAAACGGGGCTATTTTTGTGTACTGCGCACCCTGCCAAATTTAAAGAAGTCGTTGACGATGTGCTAGGTACTGACATTGAATTACCAGCTCCTCTTGCAAAACATGCAGTGATGGCGTTGCTTTCTGAAGAGTTAGACAATGATTTTGACGCTCTAAAAACGGTGTTAAGACGCGTTCAGCCTTAAAGAGATCCTGATTTCATCTTATTGAAGTCAGGATGATATTCCTCTAACGATAAAAATGGCGCTCATTGAGCGCCATTTTTGGATATGAATATTCTCATCAACGCTATGATTATAGCGTCTCAGTGAAGGTACGTGCGATAACGTCACGTTGCTGTTCTTGAGTCAATGAGTTGAAACGAACAGCGTAACCAGAAACACGAATCGTCAGTTGCGGATACTTCTCAGGGTGTGCAACGGCATCTTCAAGAGTTTCACGCTTAAGAACGTTCACATTTAGGTGCTGACCGCCTTCGATGCGAGGTGCTGTTTCAATCGCAACTTCACGGCTTTCATACTCACCAAGGTCGCTGACCGCGATAACTTGATCTGCTTGGTAGCCTGCGTTAGCGGCAACGCAACGTGCTTCATTCTTTTCGTTATCGAGTAACCAGATAGAATTTAGTAGGTTGTCGTTTGCTGCTTTTGTAATTTGAATGCCTTGAATCATCACTATCTCCTAGTCCACTTAAGTGGCGTTATTGGTGTTTATTTTCTAACTTTGTTGAGTTGGTTATTATATAGCTAATATCCTTAAAATTAATATTGATTTAGGTCAAAAAACAACGATAAACATTGATAATATGGGGTTTATTTCATTGATTTAAATCAATAAAGCATTTAAAAACAATGAGTTCTACTTTTTTTTAATACATAAAATATTTTTTATCTATTGTTTTGTTGTAATTTTACTACATTTTTAGCGCGTGTTTGACCTAAGTAACAGAAAATCAGACAATTGAAGTCCAATGTTGAAAGTACAAAGTGATTTAATGACAAATAGAATTCAGGGCCGTGGAATGAAATTTATTGGTGCTCATGTATCGGCCTCTGGCGGCGTTGACCAAGCCCCATTGAGAGCGAGAGAAATTGGAGCAAATGCATTTGCTTTATTCACTAAAAACCAGCGCCAGTGGGTTGCTAAACCGCTCGAAGAGGCAACCATTCGCGCTTTTAAGGCTAACTGCCACATGCTTGGTTTTAAAAGTGAACACATTTTGCCGCATGATTCATACCTTATTAATCTGGGCGCGCCAGAAGCCGATAAGCTTGCTAAGTCACGCGAAGCTTTTATTGATGAAATGCAACGTTGCCAGCAACTGGGGCTGACGCTTCTGAATTTTCATCCGGGTAGTCACCTTAAACAAGTCTCAGAAAGTGAATGTCTTGCGACGATTGCAGAATCGATAAACCTTGCACATCAAGCCGTGCCTGAGGTCGTTGCTGTGATTGAAAACACCGCAGGGCAGGGGACGAATCTAGGCTGGCGTTTCGAACATTTAGCCGAAATTATCCAGCAAGTTGAGGATAAATCGCGAGTAGGTGTGTGCCTTGACACGTGTCATACTTTTACTGCAGGTTATGATTTGCGCACAGTTGAGGCGTGCGAGGCAACCTTTTCAGAGTTTGATAGCGTGGTGGGAATGCACTACTTACGTGCAATGCACATCAACGACTCAAAGGCAAAGTTTGCCAGCCGTGTTGACCGCCATCATTCTCTAGGGCAAGGCGAAATTGGTTGGCCATGCTTTGAATTTATTGCCAAAGATGCAAGGTTTGATGGTATCCCATTGATTTTAGAGACAATCGATCCAGACATCTGGGCCCAAGAAATTCAAACATTAAGAGATCTACACGCACAATCGGTGGATTCAGTAGCATCTTAAATAAGTTGGCATCTTTCTTTCATAAAGACAAAGGCATAGCGCGTCAAAATGAAGGAGGATGTCACTATGTTTCATATGATCTCACGTTCACCATCAATAGCTCGACCACCAGTCCGATTGCCTATACCTAACCGACATGTGAACGGTCAAGGGCATACACGAACGCCACAAAAATCACATTAACTGGCAAAAGCTCTGTGACATTGACTCATGCAGTGGTGGCTTTTTATGGTTACAATGCTGTAATTAGTTAATTTGCAGAGCGTTGTTATGACTCAATCATTGACTTGGCACGATGTTATCGGCCATGAAAAACAGCAGGAGTATTTTCAACAGACGATAGCGTTTGTTGAAAAGGAAAGGCTGGTGGGGAAAGTGATTTATCCACCTGCTGCTGACGTGTTTAATGCGTTTCGTTTTACCGAATTTGGCGATGTTAAGGTTGTGATTTTAGGGCAAGATCCTTATCACGGGCCAAATCAGGCTCATGGGTTATGTTTTTCGGTGTTACCCGGCGTTAAAACCCCACCTTCACTGGTGAATATCTACAAAGAGCTGGTGCAAGATATCCCCGGTTTTGTTACTCCTCAGCACGGTTACCTAAAAAGTTGGGCCGAGCAAGGGGTGCTATTGCTCAATACCGTATTGACCGTTGAACAAGGTATGGCGCATTCGCACGCTAATACTGGTTGGGAAACCTTTACCGACCGGGTGATTGAGGCGGTAAATCAGCAGCGTGAAGGTGTTGTCTTCCTGTTGTGGGGTTCACACGCGCAGAAGAAAGGCAGCATGATTGATCGCAGTAAACATCATGTATTAGTAGCACCGCATCCTTCTCCTCTTTCTGCGCATCGAGGCTTTTTGGGCTGTAAACATTTTTCAAAGACTAATCAATTGCTTATTGAGCAGGGGAAAGCGCCTGTGAATTGGCAACCCGTATTGGATAAGTGATTAATTGATGTTTTTTCGAGCAGGGTCAAAACAAGCACGCTGAAGCTTTTATACACTTATCTAAAATAAGTGTAATGGAGAAGCACAATGATGATTGAAAGGATCCGTAGAGAACACGGGTATATGGCGCGTTTGCTTGCCATTTTGCGAGATAAACAACGGCAATTGAGTAATGAACAAAGTATCAACTACTCTTTAGTGAGAGAGATTATTGACTACTTGGCGACGCATTCAGAGTCAGTACACCACCCCAAAGAAGATATTCTCTATCACTATTATATTGATCATTATGGTCAACATAATGATATTCAAAATTTAGCGAGAGAACATATAGAACTTTCTGAGAAAACTCATGCTTTTCTAGAGATTGTCGATATGATTTTGCAAGATGCAGTTGTACCACAGCACGTGTTCATCGAGCAGCTTGATGCATTTATTTCTTCCCAGAAGCGTCATCTGGAGTTAGAAGAACAATCGGTTTTACCCTTGATCAGCCGCACCTTTAATGTGACTGATTGGCAAGCGGTGGAGGCGAGCTGGCAACAATCCGAAGATGATCCAGTATTTGGTGAGACAATTGCGGAGCAGTACCAACAATTAGCTCACCGAGTTCGACAAACCGCACAAGAGTGCCAGTAATCTCTGCTGATTCAGTTAAACAAAAAGGCACTGTTGAAGTGCCTTTTTACTCAGAGTTTTATTTGATCAGCCTCGAAGCAGACATCCATCTCCATCAATTCTCTTTGTAACCGTTTTTGATCCTGAATCGCTTCAATTTCTCGCCACATTCTTTTTACTGGTTTAGTGCGACTAGAGCGGAGTTTTGTGATTTCCATTTCCAACATTTCGTCAAATTGCAAGCTTTCCATAAGCAACCTCTTGTTGTTGTTATTACGCCATGTCGTGCTCTCTAGATAGCACAGTTTTCGCTAGCCTAGCTATGATTTGTTTCTCATTTGTTTCCTTTTGATGAACCTTTTATTGGATTTTGACCAGAATTTCACAGTTTCAGTGGGATTCTTTAGTACAAAAAGGGAGCGGTTAAGCGACGCAAACGATTTTATTTGCATTTTTAAATGTTAAATAAATGTTGTTTTGAAAATTTACAATTGCCTGGTTGGTTGTTTTATGACCATTCAATAAAAAATTATCATAAATTTATGCAAGATTTAGTGGTGAAACTGATTAGCCCTTTATTCTCAAGGGGTGAGATTAAGTGAGTGCAACTGGGTTTTTATGGTTGTTTTTTATCTTTCAATGTTTCCAGTTTGGGTTGTTTTGATTGCCAAGTTGTTGCTGTATTGGTTTGTTAAATGTTAATCAAAGGTGATTTTATAGTGAAAAATAACATTTTAACTAAACTTGTTGCATATTGATTTTTGTTCTTTCAGGTTGCATTATCCGCCCGTCAAAAATACGTTGCCCCTTCAAAAGTTGAGACTCCTCACTTTTTGGACGAATAAAATGCATTGCATAATATCGATAAAAACATGCTGGTTAGAACGTTGACTCGCAGCATGTGCATTTTTTCGTGAAGCTTTTCGCTTAGGTCAGCGCTATCACTCTATGAGAGGTTCTTGTGACAGACTTAATCAATTTAATGAATGATTTACTTTGGGGATCCATCCTTGTTTATCTTTTAGTCGGTGTTGGTGTGTACTTCACCGTTCGCCTAGGATTCATTCAATTTCGCCATTTCGGCCACATGTTTAGTGTGTTGAAAAACAGCCGCAAAGCAGATAAAGCCGGTATTTCTTCTTTCCAAGCACTTTGTACTAGCCTTGCTGCGCGTGTTGGTACGGGAAACATGGCCGGTGTAGCCGTTGCTTTAACGGCGGGTGGTCCAGGCGCGATTTTCTGGATGTGGTTGATTGCTATGCTTGGTATGGCGACTTCATTTGCTGAAAGCACGTTGGCTCAGCTATACAAAACCCGTGACAAAGATGGTAACTACCGCGGTGGCCCTGCGTACTATATGGAAAAAGGCCTTGGTATGCGTTGGATGGGTGTGCTGTTTTCCATCTTCCTGATTATTGCTTTTGGCCTAGTATTCAATGCCGTTCAAGCTAACTCAATTGCAGGAGCTATGAAAAATGCTTTTGGATTTGATCCGCTGTATGTCGGTATCTTCATCGTTGCAATTTCGGCTTTCGTCATTTTTGGTGGTATCCGTAAAATTGCGCGTACCGCTGAGTTGATTGTACCTTTCATGGCATTAGCTTACTTAGCGATTGCGATGTTTGTCATGGTCACTAATATAGAAAAGCTACCAGCCGTATTAAGCCTTATTTTCAAAAGTGCATTTGGCCTTCAAGAAGCGGCCGCAGGCGGTTTAGGTTACGCGATTGCTCAAGCCATGATTAACGGCATCAAACGCGGTCTGTTTTCCAATGAAGCGGGTATGGGTTCAGCACCTAATGCAGCGGCTTCTGCAACGCCTTATCCGCCGCATCCTGCTTCTCAAGGTTACGTGCAAATGTTGGGTGTTTTTATTGATACGATTGTGATCTGTTCAGCAACCGTCGCCATTATTTTGATGTCGGGTGAATATGTACCGCACGGTGAAATTACCGGTATCGAGCTGACTCAGCGCGCATTAAGCTCACAAGTGGGCAGTTGGGGTGGGATTTTTGTTGCTTTTGCGATTTTCTTCTTCGCCTTTACTTCAATTATTGCCAACTACTCTTATGCCGAAACGAACCTGATTTTCTTAGAGCACAACAATAAGAAAGGGTTAACGTTGTTCCGTATTGTTTTCCTTGCCATGGTGATGTTTGGCTCATTGGCGACCTTGCCTACCGTATGGGCAATGGCGGATGTCTCGATGGGGTTAATGGCGATTGTTAACTTGGTGGCGATCATTCTGCTCTCTGGCATTGTGATTAAGCTCGCGAAAGATTATAACCGTCAGCTAGCCGCAGGTAAGGTTCCCACCTTCGATGCTAATGATTACCCTGAGTTAAAATCTCAGTTGGAAGATGGCATTTGGTACAACAACAAATAGCCGGTTATCGTTACTGACGATTAAATAGATTGAAAAAGCCATGCAGACACCGCATGGCTTTTTTTGTACTCTGTGAGCCATAAAATAAGAATAGAAAGGAAGGAAAATTATGCTCATCGTTGTTTCCCCAGCCAAGACGTTAGATTACGAATCCCCGTTGGTGACAAGCAAATATACTCAGCCGGAGCTTATTGACCATTCAGCTCAGTTGATCGATGTTTGCCGTCAATTGACTCCTGCCGACATCTCAGCGTTGATGAAAGTGAGCGATAAAATCGCTGGGCTCAACGTGGCTCGCTTTGCGCAGTGGAGCCCAACCTTCACGTTGGATAATGCACGTCCCGCCATTTTGGCGTTTAAAGGGGATGTTTATACAGGATTTGAAGCAGAAACATTATCGGATGCCGGATTTGAATATGCCCAACAGCATTTAAGAATGCTCTCTGGCTTGTATGGTGTATTGAAACCACTGGATCTGATGCAACCGTACCGTTTGGAGATGGGCACGAGATTGGGTAACTCGAGGGGGACTAACCTGTACCAGTTTTGGGGAGATATCATTACCGATAAACTCAATCAAGCTCTGAAAGAGCAAGGCGATGATGTGTTGATTAATCTCGCTTCCAACGAGTATTTTAAAGCGGTTAATCCGAAAAAGCTTAAGGGGAGCATCATTACTCCGGTATTTAAGGATTGTAAGAAAGGGCAATACAAAGTCATTAGCTTCTATGCTAAGAAGGCTCGTGGCATGATGGCGCGCTACATTATCGATAAACAAATCTCTTCTGTAGAGCAATTGGCTCAGTTTGACAGTGCTGGCTACTATTTTGTAGAACAGGAGTCATCAGCAACTGAGTTGGTCTTTAAACGCGAAGAGCAGTGATGTAAGAGAGGCGGTTATGTGGCAGTGGTTGAAAAAGCAGGTTGCGCGTTATGATCGCTGGTGTGAGAACATGGGTTTAACACCAGATAAAAAACGTAGCTGTGTTCCTTATCGTCAAGATCCTGTTCAGAGTAAAGAACGTGAGTGAGAATAAGAAGCTGCGTTTATTTGATACGCATTGCCATCTCGATTTTCCTATCTTTGAGCGTGAGTTTGAACACCATTTACATTTAGCTCGCCAGCAGGGGGTTGAGAAAATAGTGATTCCCGCCGTTGGTCCAAGTAACTGGCAGCGAGTGGCCGAGCTTGCTAACGGTTATCCTGAACTCTATTTTGCTCTCGGTTTCCATCCCTGTTTTTTATCAACCTCTTCCCCTGCGGATATCGACGAGCTTGAGCAAAAGCTACTTCAAAAACCAGCTCAATGCGTGGCTCTGGGGGAGTGTGGCTTAGATTTTGCGACTGATATTGCTCCTGCTTTGCAAGAAACAATGTTTGAAATGCAACTAGAGCTTGCGAAACGAGCCAGACTTCCATTGATATTACACAGCCGCAAAGCGCACAACCGCCTAATACAACTGTTAAAAAAGCATCAATTTAACCAAGGTGGAGTGCTGCATGCTTTTTCTGGCAGCGTTCAACAGGCAAACCAGTTTATTGAACTGGGTTTTAAGATTGGCGTGGGTGGTGTTATTACCTATCCAAGAGCCAACAAAACCCGTCTTACTATTGCGGCACTCCCCATCGAAAGTTTAGTGCTAGAAACGGATGCTCCTGATATGCCACTCAATGGTTTTCAAGGGCAAGCGAATCACCCACAAAAACTGCCGATTATCCTGCAAACGCTTGCGTTGCTGAAGAACCAATCAGAGCAAACGGTTGCTGATGTTTTGTGGAAAAACAGCCATTCTCTGTTCTTTCCGGTGTGAATAAATTCGAAATGAAATGTAGGTTTAATGATTCTAGTATCAGTAAATATTGAACGTGCTCACATAAATGAGTGAATGGGCAGTGAATCTTATAAGAAAGTGTGAGGCTGGCATTACTTTATCTTAGTGGTGATGAGTATAATCACCCCGCTTCATGAGCTCCATTTTATAACACGCCAACAATAACCTAATAAGGAAATCATAAACTATGAGCCTGTTTATGAGCCTAGTCGGTATGGCAGTTCTGCTAGGACTTGCAGTTCTACTGTCTGATAACCGCAAAGCTATCAATCTAAGAACAGTGGGTGGCGCTTTTGCTATCCAATTTATTATCGGTGGTTTCGTTCTTTACGTACCATGGGGTCGTGATCTCCTTGCAGGTTTCTCTGCGGGTGTTCAAAACGTCATAGACTTCGGTAAAGACGGTACTGGTTTTCTATTCGGCAGCCTAGTTAACTTTTCAGTTGACGGTATTGGCTTCATCTTTGCTTTCCAAGTTCTACCTACTCTAATCTTCTTCTCGGCACTTATCTCTGTGCTTTACTACATTGGCGTTATGCAATGGGTAATTAAGATTCTAGGTGGTGGTTTACAAAAAGCACTCGGTACCTCTCGTGCGGAATCGATGTCTGCTGCAGCCAACATTTTCGTAGGTCAAACAGAAGCGCCACTCGTGGTTCGTCCGTTTGTACCTAAAATGACTCAATCTGAGCTGTTTGCAGTAATGTGTGGTGGTTTGGCTTCAGTTGCGGGTGGTGTACTTGCTGGTTACGCATCGATGGGTGTACCGCTAGAGTACCTTGTTGCGGCCTCTTTCATGGCAGCACCGGGTGGTCTACTGTTTGCAAAAATCATCAAACCAGAAACCGATACTCCAGATGAAGAACTGGGTAGCGATATGGATGGCAATGATAAACCTGCCAACGTAATCGATGCTGCTGCAGGTGGTGCTTCTGTTGGTCTGCAACTTGCGTTAAACGTAGGTGCAATGCTACTTGCCTTCGTTGGTCTAATCGCCTTAGTTAACGGTATGCTTGGTGGTGTGGGTGGTTGGTTCGGTATGCCTGAACTGACTCTAGAACTACTGCTTGGTTGGCTTTTCTCTCCATTAGCATTCCTGATTGGTGTGCCATGGGAAGAAGCAACGCTAGCGGGCTCTTTCATCGGTCAAAAACTGGTTGTAAACGAATTTGTTGCTTATCTAAACTTCGTACCTTACGTGGGTGAGAACGCACAGATCGTTGCTGCTACTGGTGCGGTGATGTCTGAGAAAACTCAAGCTATCATCTCATTTGCACTGTGTGGCTTCGCCAACCTTTCTTCTGTTGCGATTCTACTCGGTGGTTTAGGTGGTCTTGCTCCTAACCGTCGTCACGATATCGCGAAGATGGGTGTAAAAGCCGTTTGTGCTGGTACACTGTCTAACTTAATGGCAGCAACCATTGCTGGCTTCTTCCTTTCTTTCTAATTAAATAAGAGAAAGAGATATAGACGCCGTTTAACATCGCCCCGTAGCAAGAGATTGCTGCGGGGCTTTTTTGTTTTGGCGAAAGGAATACTTTGATTTACTCTTTAGTCGGGTGGTCAGTGTTTATCACCTCAAGCTCTCTTTTATAAGTTAGCTTTTAATGGATAGATCAGAGTTTATCGGTAAACGAGATTATCGTTGACGCTGATCTTTTTTGAGATACAAACCGTTTGCTCTATGAATGACGCTACAGTTTTGTAGTGAAAATCTATACTGTATCAGTGAGATTCATTTTCAATAGAAGAGTGAAGATATCAGCTAGCGCCAATCAATACATGGAGTATGATTTGACGCAAAGGCAGCCCGTTTTATCATGTCGTGTTGCTTTGATATAAATTAGATACGGGTATAAGTTACACACGGATATACGTTAGACACGGCGATGAGTGCAAATAAGCGGCATATCATGGTTGTGCCATAGGCCAAATTGGTACTGTGCGGTGACAGGGATAGCAATTGAAATGCAAGTGCATTTCGAGTCTTCAAGGAACCAAGTCCGTTCATTTGTGGCTAGCAAGCCATCTCGCTCTCAACACTGAGCGTGGTTTACTAGTGAACTATTTGAATATATTGATCGGAGATAGAAATGAGCGATTTAAAAGCAGCCGCACTACGTGCACTGAAATTGATGGATTTGACTACGCTAAACGATGATGACACGGATGCGAAAGTGATTGCCCTTTGTCATGATGCCAAAACGGCTGTAGGTAATACCGCTGCAATTTGTATTTACCCTCGCTTTATTCCTATTGCGAAGAAGACACTTCGTGAGCAAGGCACGCCAGAGATTCGTATCGCAACCGTTACCAACTTCCCACACGGTAATGATGATATTGAGATTGCCGTTGCGGAAACTAAAGCCGCTGTTGCGTACGGTGCTGATGAAGTCGACGTTGTGTTCCCTTACCGCGCATTAATCGCCGGTAATGAGCAAGTCGGTTTTGATCTTGTTAAGCAATGCAAAGCCGCTTGTGGTGACATTCTGCTTAAAGTGATCATCGAAACTGGTGAGCTAAAAGAAGAAGCATTAATCAAAAAAGCGTCTCAAATCTGTATTGAAGCGGGCGCTGATTTCATCAAAACCTCAACGGGGAAAGTCCCTGTGAATGCAACACCAGAATACGCACGCATGATGCTAGAAGTGATTCGCGATATGGGCGTTGCCAAAACTGTAGGCTTTAAACCTGCGGGCGGTGTACGCACAGCGCAAGATGCTGCATTGTATCTCGCGATGGCTGATGAGCTACTTGGCGCAGATTGGGCCGACAGTATGCACTACCGTTTTGGGGCTTCAAGCCTGCTAACCAATCTTTTGAATACATTAGAAGTAACAGACCAAAAAGCCGATCCAGCTGCGTATTAATTATGCGCTGAAGTAGGACTGATAATAATAAGTCTGACTCGTGGAGCTGAGCCATCAGCTCCCGATTACCTCTTTACCTTACTGACCAAAGCATCATGCTTGGGAGGCAACTAATGTATTCAACTCAAACTTTTTTACCTCAAGAAATCATTCGCAAAAAGCGTGACGGCGAGATCCTCACCACCGAAGAAATTAACTTTTTTATTCAAGGTGTGGCGAATAATACCGTCTCCGAAGGCCAAATTGCGGCCTTTGCCATGACGATTTTCTTCAATGAAATGACTATGCCAGAGCGCATTGCACTGACGTGCGCCATGCGTGATTCTGGGATGGTGATCAACTGGGATGCGATGAACTTCGGTGGTCCTATCGTTGATAAACACTCAACTGGCGGCGTGGGCGATGTTACTTCGCTGATGCTTGGCCCCATGGTTGCAGCCTGCGGTGGTTTTGTTCCTATGATTTCAGGGCGTGGCCTTGGTCATACGGGCGGCACGCTGGATAAATTGGAGTCGATTCCCGGTTATAACATCACGCCAAGTAATGACGTATTTGGTCAAGTAACCAAAGAAGCGGGCGTTGCTATCATCGGCCAAACAGGTGATCTCGCGCCAGCGGATAAACGCGTATACGCCACACGTGACATTACCGCAACGGTCGACAATATTTCACTCATCACCGCCTCGATTCTTTCTAAAAAATTAGCCGCTGGGTTAGATTCCTTGGTGATGGATGTCAAAGTCGGTTCTGGCGCATTTATGCCGACTTACGAAGCTTCTGAAGAGTTGGCTAAATCTATCGTCGCAGTGGCTAACGGCGCAGGTACGAAAACCACGGCTATTTTGACGGATATGAACCAAGTGCTGGCCTCTTCGGCAGGTAATGCCCTTGAAGTGCGTGAAGCGGTACGCTTTTTAACTGGTGAATATCGCAACCCTCGCTTACTGGAAATTACCTTGGCCTCTTGCGTTGAGATGTTGTTGTTAGGCAATTTAGCAAAAGACAGCAATGATGCTCGTGCGAAACTGATGTCCGTTCTTAATAACGGAAAAGCGGCTGAATGCTTTGGCAAAATGGTCAAAGGGTTAGGCGGCCCCGCTGATTTTGTTGAAAATTACGATCACTATCTTGAAAAAACCGAGCTGGTTAAGCCCGTTTACGCTCTAGAAAGTGGCGTCGTATCGGCAATGGATACTCGCGCGATTGGCATGGCCGTGGTGGAGATGGGCGGTGGACGCCGCGTCGCAACTGACACCATTGATTACGCGGTTGGGTTTGACCAATTTATTCGCCTAGGTGACGTTGCCGATAGCAGCAAGCCGTTGGCGGTGATCCATGCGCGTAATGAAGCGCAATGGCAACAAGCGGCCAAAGCATTACAAAGCGCCATTCAAATTGGCGGAGAATATACACCAACACCCGATGTCTACGGCCAAATTCGCGCAGAAGACGTATAAAAATATCGGTTGGAGAGAGCAATGAAAAGAGCATTTATTTTAGTATTAGATTCATTTGGTATCGGCGAAACCGCTGATGCACCACAATTTGGTGATGTTGGCGCTGACACTTTGGGCCACATCGCAGACAAATGTGCTAAAGGCGAAGCGAATAACGCGGATCGCCAGGGCCCATTGACGCTGCCAAACTTATCGAAACTGGGGCTTGCCATGGCGCATAAAGAGTCAACGGGGCGTTTTGCTCCGGGGCTTGATGCCAACGCTGATATTATCGGTGCGTACGGCCACGCCGCTGAACTTTCATCAGGTAAAGATACTCCTTCGGGTCACTGGGAAATTGCTGGTGTTCCTGTACTGTTTGAATGGGGTTATTTCAGCGATAAGCAAAATAGTTTCCCGAAAGAGCTGACAGATCGCATTATTGAACGCGCAGGTTTGGATGGTTTTCTTGGTAACTGCCATGCATCAGGCACTCAGGTTTTAGATGATTTGGGTGAAGAGCACATGAAAACGGGTAAACCGATTTTCTATACCTCGGCTGATTCAGTGTTCCAAATTGCTTGTCATGAAGAGACGTTTGGTCTTGATCGTTTGTTAGAACTTTGCCAGATCGCACGTGAAGAATTGGCGGATTACAACATTGGCCGCGTGATTGCGCGCCCGTTCATTGGCCCGAAAGCGGGAGAATTTGCTCGTACTGGCAACCGTCGTGATTTATCCGTTGAGCCGCCAGCAGCGACCGTGCTGCAAAAGTTGGTTGATGAGAAGCAAGGTAACGTGGTTTCTATTGGTAAAATTGCCGATATTTACGCTTACTGCGGCATCACTCATAAAGTCAAAGCGACAGGCATCCCGGCTTTATTTGATGCAACACTAGAACAAATCAAACAAGCGAAAGATAACACCATCGTCTTCACTAACTTCGTTGATTTTGATTCCGCTTATGGTCATCGCCGTGATGTAGCGGGCTACGCTGCGGCACTGGAGTACTTTGACAAGCGTCTGCCACAAGTGCTTGAGTTAATGGAAGAGGACGATGTACTTATTCTTACAGCGGACCATGGTTGCGATCCAACTTGGCCGGGTACGGATCATACGCGCGAGCATATTCCAGTCTTGATTTATGGGCATAAAGTGGCCCCCGGTTCATTGGGCCGCCGTGAGACGTTTGCTGATATTGGTCAGTCACTGGCGCACTATTTCGGTACGTCTGCGATGGATTACGGCACCAATTTCTTACAGTAAGCGTAGCGATTCATTTTTTGAGGATGAATAGAGAGATCACTCTCTATTCTTTGGTCAATTTAGATAAAGGATACTTTTAATGGCAACTCCACATATTAATGCTGAAATGGGTGCATTTGCAGACGTCGTTTTAATGCCGGGTGACCCACTTCGCGCAAAATACATCGCAGAAACTTTCCTTGATGATGTGGTTCAAGTGTGTGATGTCCGTAACATGTTTGGTTATACAGGGACGTACAAAGGTCGTAAAATTTCGGTAATGGGCCATGGCATGGGGATCCCTTCATGCTCAATTTACGTGACGGAACTTATCAAAGATTTTGGCGTGAAAAAAGTGATCCGTGTCGGAAGCTGTGGTGCGGTCAGCGACGATATCAAAGTGCGTGATGTTGTGATTGGTATGGGGGCTTGTACCGATTCCAAAGTTAACCGCATCCGTTTTAAAGACCACGACTTTGCTGCGATTGCCGATTACAAAATGGTTAAAGCCGCAGAAGAAGCGGCTACGGCGCGTGGTATTAACGTGAAAGTGGGTAACTTGTTCTCCGCAGAGCTTTTCTACACGCCAGATCCAGAGATGTTCGATGTGATGGATAAATACGGTATTGTTGGTGTAGAAATGGAAGCGGCGGGAATCTACGGCGTAGCAGCGGAATATGGCGCAAAAGCACTGACGATTTGCACTGTCTCTGATCACATCAAAACTGGCGAGCAAACGACGTCAGAAGAGCGTCAAAACACTTTCAATGAAATGATTGAAATTGCGTTAGATTCAGTATTGATTGGCGACGCTCAATAATATTCTTTTATAAAAAAACCTCAGTGTCGCAACTGAGGTTTTTTATTTACAAAGCCTGCTAAGTCATATCATCCACATTCTGTAGCAGCAGATTCTCACCACGACTCTTTGGCTTTCGGCGCAGCAGTAGCAGTGTGAGCAATACACCGCTGACAAAGCTGGTTAGCAGCATGAGATACATGTAGCGATCACTTTTACGATAGTGGTGATCTGAAATCGCGGTGACGCGGCCAGTTTCAAAAGTAATGCGGATAAAACCAATAATACTGCTTTCATGATAGACAGGCTCAACCAGTTGCTGACGGCCAATGCTGGCCGTGCGCAGTGGTGTATCCAATCCTAATACTTCGCGTACGCTTAACGCGTTATCGCTGGCGGCTAATTTGACCCCTTCGGAATCATAAATGGTGGCATCAAACACCAGTTTGTCTTGAGCTAACTGGTTGGTAAGGGCTAGCAGGCGCTCTTGATCTTGCTCTGATATCATGCTGCCCGCAGATAATGATGCCTGTGAAATCAAAACCTTAGTTAATGTTTCTAGTTGGTTGGCCTGAATTCGTTCGTTACCTTTACTGATCACAACGCTGTTTTTTACGGTAAAGAAGAACATGCCTGCTAATAAAATGACGGTAAGCACACGAATTGCGACGCGAAATGAAAATAAAGAGCCGTCCATAACCCACCTGATTGGATAAATAAAAACTTTACTCATATTGAGACTTGCGTTTTTAAATTGCAATAGGGTAACGTCAGGGGCATACACCCATTTATTGATACTCGAGCATTGAATCGAGTTGATCCCATTTTGCTTGCGGTGCGTTTAAGCAGGCTGAAGGAAAGGATTGATTAAGGAATGATAAACATGGATGCCCTCAAAACATTGCCGATCAAAAGGCACACAACGCTGCTCAACCGCTTGCCTGAAACTCGTTTCTCTTCACAATTTGACAAAGCAAAAGCAAGTTGGATTGTTTTTGCACCTTATCTCTCCACTCAACACTTTGATGATATTGACTTTTTTACCGGTTACTACAACGCTGTCCTCGATATGTGGAAAGTGGGGCATTATGAAGTGGCGCTGATGTCAGGTGAGCTGACGACAGAGCACGAGAAAATTTTACAAGGGCTCGAAATTGATTATGCCCGTTTGTGTGAAGTACCAGACCTTTCTAAACCGGGTTTGATTGTGATGGATATGGACTCCACGGCGATTCAAATTGAATGCATTGATGAGATAGCTAAGTTAGCGGGTGTCGGAGAGGAGGTAGCCGAAGTCACTGAGCGAGCGATGCAAGGTGAATTGGATTTTGAGCAAAGCTTGCGTCAGCGGGTTGGAAAGCTTGCTGGTGCCGATGAGTCGATTCTTGAAGCGGTTCGCTCTACATTACCCATGATGCCCGATTTACGTGAACTGGTGGCGACACTGCATGCATTGGGGTGGAAAACGGCGATTGCATCCGGTGGCTTTACCTATTTTTCAGATTATTTAAAAAGCGAACTGCAACTTGATCATGCGCAATCCAATACGTTGGAAATTGTTGATGGCAAGCTTACTGGTCAAGTGCTAGGTGATGTCGTTTCGGCACAAACCAAAGCCGATATTTTGGTTGAGTTAGCACAACGTTATGAGATTGAATTGCACAATACTGTCGCGGTTGGCGATGGGGCGAATGATTTAGTTATGATGGCTGCAGCGGGGTTAGGCGTTGCTTATCATGCTAAACCTAAAGTTGAAGAAAAAGCACAAGCGGCGGTCCGTTTTGCAGGCCTTGGTGGCGTGCTCTGTATTCTCTCTGCCTCATTGGTGAAGCAGCAAAAACTCAGTTGGAAAGTGAAGCCTTAAGTAAAGCTCAACAGCAAGAGATAAGAGAGTGAGCGATGCCCACTCTCTCTTTTACCCACACTCTCTTTTACAAAAGTCAGTCGCTTTTACAAGGTCAGCTCTAAGCGGATCAATACTTCTTCTGTAATATCGATCACCTCTCCATAACCAATGATTGAGGTGATCTCTTTTTCTAGCGTACGAGCGTGATGAAGACTAATTTGTGCCAACTCATTGAGATCACTGCGCAGCAGCGTAGTGATTGGGTCAAAGACGGGTGCACTGCAAATCCTCAAGATGTAAATTTCACCCATGTGCTGCGCTTTTTGAATGAAATCAATACGCTCTTTAGTGTTTTCAAAATCACTTAATAATTTCGATTGGATTGATTGAATACGCGTGCCAAATTTGATTGCCGCAATATAAACGTCGTGATATTGCGGTATCGCTCCTTCAATGCGCCGCATCGGTTTAGCCAGTAGCGTATTGGTGTGACCTTTGAATATTGGCTCTAACGTGATGCGATTTTCTTGGCCTAATTTAGCCAGTAACACAAGATGAGGCGGCAAGGGATAATTCACGCCAATCACTTTAGGGCGTAAATTTGCACCGTGTTTATCAACGAAAATCGGCGAACTTATCATCTTATCAAGCAAAATGTTGTGCAACCCTTCCAGCAAGTTATGACTTGGTAGCACTTCTTCTTTCTGTAACAACTTATCTTGATTGTTTTCAATAATGCTATTGAAAAAAGCGATTGTTTTGATGGTATGTATATTTTCTTCTATCACCAATTGTAGACGCCGACCTTCGGGCCCAATACGAATGACATTATAGGGAAGGCTATGCAGTGGCAGCTTTTTGTCGTAAAGCTGTAATTCGTGGTAATTGATGGTGACGTTATCGCCTGCTTTCACGGGTAGTGGTGTATCCACAATAATACTTAAACCACGTTTGGATAAATCAATCGAGTGGCCTGTTGCATTTACCCCAGATCCTGAAGTGATGGTCAGCGGTGTCTTGAATTGGTAACGAGGCTCTTTTCTACGCGAGCGAGCATCAAAATAAATGCCTGTAGGTTGACCAATGATCTGCCTTGGATGACGAAATTTATTGAGTTCGCTATTGGGTAAATTGGGTTTGTCAGTCAATAGGTAATCTTTTGCCGAATCCTCATCGCCAATTTCTTGTAAAACGCCACAGTGCGTTAAGTGGCTTGAGCGATCTGACAATTCATGGGCATGAACCGCAAGTTCTTGACGCTCTTCATCCGAGAGTTCAAAGACAAATAAGCGAAACGCTTTCCAACTTTGTCGACGAGCACCAACATGCCAAAACATTTTTCTTTGTTCACGGTTGGCCTCTGGCATCATCATTGAAAAAAAGAGCGTTTTTTCCTGATGTTCATGCTTAAAAGCATAAAGCACATTATTGCTACCCCGCATCCCCGGCTTGGTTAACTGTTCCATCCGCTCTTTATTGAATAACGAACCGAGTGCTTGTTGATTACGCTCGTCGTGCCAGTATTGCCAGATCGGTTGGTTATTTTCAGTCAGCAGCACCAACTTCAATTCACTGCCACTAAAAAACACTGGTAAGTTACAGGTGTGTTTTAAATAGGTGTGCTCGTAACCACGGGTTCGAGCTCGGATTAGTTTATCTTGGTTATCGTGGCGCGCTTTTTGAGTGTTATTTTGCAGCGATTCAGTAATCACTTTTTCGATGATGTTAGTGTCGGAAAGTTTTAGTGTACGCAGAAATTTCACGGCATCGTTATCGTAAGACTCATCAATACCTAAAATACGATATTCAATGGCGTGGTGCAGTCCAACCACTTCTGACGTTTTGTTGAGTTCGGAAAAATAGACTTTGATCACCTCACCGAGCTTGTAGTTAAAAGCGGCGGGAACTTTAAATTTTGCACCCGAAACGGATAGATCAACACTGAGGCCATTGACCAGCTGTTTACTAGGTAGGTGAATCTCAACTTGTGAGGTGACTTTTAAGCGATTTTCTTGACGCTTGAGATCATAACCAAGCTTAATTGGCTCAGCCTCAAAAAACGTACTTCCACCACCGTCTTTTTGTGGGTTTTGGGCACCACGTTGTTGCATCACACGGAAGTTGTTTGGCGTATTGTTTAATGCTTCCCATACACCTTCCGTGTACGCACCAAATTTTTTGACCCCTTTGTGATAGGCGTTAAAGGCCACATCGTCGAACCAATGTTTGCGGCCATCTAATTCATATTCTCGGCATTCCCCTTGTACCCGACCTCGCAAGTCAATACTTTTAACACAAGGAGCCATGATGCGATTGAGCTCCATTTTGACCAGTAATTTTGCCGACGGTGATTCATCTTCTGTCATTTGTGAAAGAAGGTATTCAAAATCAGGTAAACGGTAAGCTGGGATCAAACGCTCTGCGATTGATAGAATTTCAGATTGCTGCATACTTTTCTGTTAGAGTGTCCGTCTTAAAGATTAATCGGCATCGTTATCATAATCTTTAGTTATCTGTTGCGAAGGTTCAACCTTTATTTAAACGTAAATCAACCTATATCACTTCATGATTACTTAACAGTTTAATCTTTAAGCTTGAAAAGTATAGGTTACCAACAAGAAACAGGAATTGTTGAGGAAGCATGGCAAAAGCAAAACGCGCCTATGTATGTAATGATTGCGGCGCAGATTTTCCGCGTTGGCAAGGTCAATGTAGTGCTTGTGGTGCATGGAATACTATCACCGAAGTACGCTTGGCAGCATCGCCGCAGGTTGCACGTAATGAGCGACTAGGTGGTTACGCTGGGGCAGTAACGGAATCACAAGTCCAAGTGCTGTCGGATATTAATCTGCAGGAAGTCCCACGGTTTTCTAGCGGCTTTAAAGAGTTGGACCGTGTATTGGGTGGTGGTGTCGTACCCGGCGCGGCGATTTTAATCGGTGGTAACCCTGGCGCTGGGAAATCGACTTTATTACTGCAAACCATGTGTCAGCTCGCGGCGTCAATGCCTGCTTTGTATGTCACGGGTGAAGAATCGCTTCAGCAAGTCGCGATGCGAGCCTCTCGTCTTGGTTTACCTAAAGATAAGCTTAAAATGCTGTCGGAAACCAATGTAGATCGCATTTGCCAAATCGCTGAAAAAGAGCAGCCCCGCATCATGGTCATAGACTCAATTCAAGTGATGCATGTGGCCGACGTCCAATCCTCTCCCGGTACGGTGGCACAAGTGCGCGAGTCTGCGACAACGCTCACACGCTATGCTAAGCAAAACAACGTTGCCGTATTTTTAGTCGGACACGTTACTAAAGACGGTTCTTTGGCTGGTCCAAAAGTGCTAGAGCATATTATTGACTGCTCGGTATTGCTCGACGGAGGGACTGATAGTCGTTTTCGTACATTGCGCAGTCACAAGAACCGATTTGGTGCGGTCAATGAACTCGGCGTTTTTGCCATGACGGGACAGGGCTTGCGTGAAGTGAGTAATCCTTCTGCCATTTTCCTTTCGCGAGGCGAAGAAGATACTTCGGGCAGTTCGGTGATGGTCGTATGGGAAGGAACGCGTCCACTGCTAGTGGAGATCCAAGCACTGGTTGACTATTCACAATTAGCGAACCCAAGGCGAGTCGCCGTTGGGCTTGAGCAAAATCGCTTATCTTTATTGTTGGCAGTGCTTCACAAGCACGGTGGCTTACAAATGTCCGATCAAGATGTGTTTGTTAATGTGGTTGGTGGCGTTAAAGTGACGGAAACAAGCGCCGACTTAGCACTTCTCATGGCACTGCTTTCAAGCTTCAGAGATAAACCACTTGCTAAAGATGTTGTCGTGTTTGGCGAAGTCGGTTTGGCCGGAGAAATTCGCCCAGTACCTAGTGGTCAAGAGCGATTAAATGAAGCATTTAAACATGGTTTTAAGAAAGCAATTATTCCGATGGCGAATATGCCTAAAGGTGGAATGCCGGGCATGCAATTGCACGGTGTGAAGAAATTATCTGAAGCAATTGAAGCATTTGATGAGTTATAAATCTTAATTAAACTCGCCTCTTTTACGGTTATGACCTATATTTCACCGACAGTTCGTAACCGTACTATATTTTTTTTCAAGCAAGCGTATGCAAGGGTATCAGTCTTGACAGATTGTGATATACTCTGCGCGCACTTTATACCTTATTAACAGAGTAAGACAATGGCAGATTTATCAAAATACAGAAACATTGGTATTTTCGCGCACGTTGATGCCGGTAAAACCACTACCACTGAGCGTATTCTTAAGCTTACTGGTAAAATCCACCGTACAGGTGAAGTACACGATGGCGCTTCTACCATGGATTTCATGGATCAAGAAGCTGAACGCGGTATCACAATTCAATCAGCAGCGACGACTTGTTTCTGGAAAGATCACCGTTTTAACGTTATCGATACTCCTGGGCACGTTGACTTCACAGTTGAAGTTTACCGTTCTCTGAAAGTTCTTGATGGCGGTGTTGGTGTATTCTGTGGTTCTGGCGGTGTTGAACCTCAGTCAGAAACTAACTGGCGTTACGCGAACGATTCAGAAGTAGCTCGTCTGATCTTCGTAAACAAACTAGACCGTATGGGTGCAGACTTCTTCCGCGTTGTAGGACAAGTGAAGAAAGTTCTTGGCGCAAACCCACTTGTTATGACTCTTCCAATTGGTCGTGAAGACGAATTCGTTGGCGTTGTTGACGTATTAAACCGTCAAGCTTACGTTTGGGATGATTCAGGTCAGCCAGAAAACTACGAAATCAAAGAAATTCCAGCAGACATGGTAGAGCAAGTTGAAGAATACCGTGAAATGCTAATCGAAACTGCAGTAGAGCAAGACGACGAGCTAATGATGGCTTATATGGAAGGCGAAGAGCCAACTATTGAGCAACTAAAAGCTTGTATCCGTAAGGGTACTCGTGAATTAGCGTTCTTCCCTACATTCTGTGGTTCAGCATTCAAAAACAAAGGCATGCAACTTCTACTAGATGCCGTTGTTGATTATCTTCCAGCTCCAGCTGAAGTTGTACCTCAAGATCTGACTGATCCTGAAACAGGTGAGCCTACTGGTAAAGTTGCAACAGTTTCTGTTGACGAACCATTCCGCGCACTTGCGTTCAAGATCATGGATGACCGTTTTGGTGCCCTAACGTTTATCCGTATTTATTCTGGTAAACTGAAGAAAGGTGACACCATTCTTAACAGTGCTACTGGTAAGACTGAGCGTATTGGCCGTATGGTTGAGATGCACGCGAACGATCGTAACGAACTTGATTCCGCTCAAGCGGGTGATATCATCGCTATCGTTGGTATGAAAAACGTGAAAACTGGTCACACTCTATGTGATCCTAAACACGAATGTACTCTTGAGCCAATGATTTTCCCAACGCCTGTAATCTCTATCGCTGTTGCTCCTAAAGACAAAGGCGGTTCTGAGAAGTTAGGTATTGCGCTAGGTAAAATGGTTTCAGAAGATCCATCATTCCAAGTTGAGTCTGATGAAGAAACTGGCGAAACCATCCTAAAAGGTATGGGTGAACTTCACCTAGATATCAAAGTTGATATCCTTAAGCGTACACACGGCATTGATCTTATCGTTGGTGCTCCTCAAGTTGCTTACCGTGAAACTATCACTAAAGCAATTGAAGATAGCTATACGCATAAGAAACAGTCTGGTGGTTCTGGTCAGTTCGGTAAGATCGACTACCGTATCAAACCAGGTGAGCCAAATTCAGGTTTCACGTTCAAATCAGTAGTTGTTGGTGGTAACGTACCTAAAGAATTCTGGCCTGCGGTAGAGAAAGGCTTTAAGTCTATGATGGACCAAGGTGTTCTTGCTGGGTTCCCTGTACTAGACGTTGAAGTTGAACTGTTCGACGGTGGCTTCCACGCAGTTGACTCATCTGCAATCGCATTTGAAATCGCAGCGAAAGGTGCATTCCGTCAATCTATGCCTAAAGCTGGCGCTCAACTTCTAGAGCCAATTATGCACGTTGACGTGTTTACTCCAGAAGATCACGTTGGTGATGTTATCGGTGACCTTAACCGTCGTCGTGGCATGATTAAAGATCAAGAAGCTGGCGTAACAGGCGTACGTATTAAAGCGAACGTTCCTCTATCTGAAATGTTTGGTTATATCGGTCACCTACGTACAATGACATCTGGTCGTGGTCAGTTCTCTATGGAGTTCTCACACTACGCTGCATGTCCTGCAAACGTTGCAGAGCAAGTTATTGCTGACGTTAAAGCACGTAAAGAAGCAGATAAGAAGTAATTCTTAAAAGCTAAGCTGAACGTAAAAAGCCCCACCAGTGAAAGCTGGTGGGGCTTTTTTATGTAACAACGAAATAGAAAAGGGCATAAAAACCGATAAAAGCAGAACCGATAAAAGTGGAAACTGCCGGGCGAAGGTAGCCTATGCTACTCAATTCATATCGTTTAGTTAGCCCTTAAGGTTGATATAGATTTCTTCAACTTTAATACGTGCCCATTCAGTTTTACGTAAAAACTTCAAGCTTGATTTAATACTCGGATCCTTTTTAAAGCAGTTAATATTGACCATGTAGCTGAGCTCTTCCCAGCCATAGTATTCAACGAGATCCGTGAGTAGTTTTTCTAAAGTGACCCCATGCAGCGGGTTATTATCTTGTGTCATGATTCAATTATTCAATAGCGTTATTTAAGCTAAGTATAGCAGGCACAGGAGTTAAATTAGGACAAAATATTAGGCAATATAGGAGGTTGTTAGTGTGAAAACTTGGTGTATTGGCAGGTTAGAGGCTAAGTCCAACCTGCTCAATTAGAATGGATTACTCTTCCCAAACAACCAGTTGTCCTTTTGGCCAATTGTGCCCCATTTCATGATATTTCTGTTCTAATACATGCCGCTTGATTTTTAAGGTAGGAGTGAGCACACCATTTTCGATTGACCATGGCTCCTTTATCATTAGCACGCCTTTGATTTGCTCATGCGATTCCAATTCCTCATTCATCCGCTTAATGACTTTTTGAGTAGTACGCTCATAACGAACGCGATCAAAATGAGGGAAATTATGTGGAACAACCAGCAAAATAGGGGCGGGAAGCCCTAAGCCAATCAGACACATCATCTCGACTCGAGTGTATTCGAACAGTTTATTTTCGATAGGTACGGGAGCCACAAACTTGCCTTTGGCTGTTTTAAAGGTGTCCTTTTTGCGCCCTTGAATGGTGAGATAACCTTCAGCATCAATAAAACCGATATCGCCAGTATGTAGCCATCCTTCTTTATCAAATGACTCTTGAGTTGCAATGTCATTTTTATAATAGCCAGAAAATAGTCCTTGGCTACGCACCATAATCTCATGATCATTATTAGCGATTTTAAGTTCGATTCCTGGGCCTGCTCGTCCAACCGACCCCAATTTGTCGGCTCTAAACGGGTAGTTCAGGGTGCTATAAGCAAAAGATTCTGTCATGCCCCAAGCTTCGGTAATGTTCAGCCCAATTTGGTGATACCACTCTAATAACGCCGGTGATACGGGAGCCGAGCCACAACCAAGCACACGTGCTTGATCAAGCCCTAAGCCATCAGCAAGTTTCTTCTTAATCAGCGTGCTTACAAAAGGGATCTTTAGCAGAAAATTGAGCTTTTTCTGCGGTAATTTGTCTTGAATGCGTTGCTGAAATAGAGTCCATAACCTTGGTACTGAGATAAAGAGTGTCGGGCGCTGCATTTTGACATCTTCAATAAAGGTGTCTAATGATTCAGGGAAAGCCGTTTGTACCCCACCCATGATGGAAGAGCCAAAAATATAAACACGTTCAGTAATATGAGCCAAAGGGAGGTAGGAAAATAAACGGTCGTTTTCTTGAATGCCAATGTGGTTTATAAGCTGTTGAGCTGACCAGCTAAATGCACCGTAGGTCAGCATAGCCCCTTTCGGCAAGCCCGACGTACCCGATGTATAGACTAAAGACATCAACTTATTGTCATGATGTACAGGGCGTTCTGTGCTTGGCGGATAGTGCTCAATCAATTTTGTAAACAGGTGATCGCAAGTGGGAGCTGAATCATAGGGTAGCGCAATACTGATGATATCTGGCAAATGGCTCAATACTTGTTGGGTAGCTTGGCCGTTATCGAGTTTACCCACAATGACTATTTTTGTTTCGCTATGGGTGAGGCAGTATTCGATGGTATCGGCGCCAGCCGTTGGAAAAATGGGAACACTGACAAAGTCGCCGAGCATCATTGCGAGATCACACACAAACCATTCAGCGCAGTTTTTGGAAATGAGTGCAATTTTATCTTGGGGTTTTGCCCCTAGCTCTTGTAGTGCCGAGGCGAGCCTGAGTGCTTTGTCGGCCACTTCAGCATAGGTGTATTCAACAAATTTTCGGTTAATAATTTGTCTTAAATAAACTTGGTTGGGGCGTTCCGCTGCCCATTTCAAGATCATTTCATTCGGTGGTGGGAGAGCACAAGTTGCTTTGCTTAACTCGTTAGGCTGAATCATTCTCTAACTCCATGTTATTGGCAAAAATATTATTATTCTTATGTTAATGTTTTGTTAACTTTAGCATGGTGGAATGGTTAGGTAAAAGAAGATTGTAGTTACTAAACGTTAAAGTTGCGCGCTGGATTCACTTTCTTATTTTGACACTATTAACTCAGAGTGACGTTTATTTCTGTTCAGTTGAATCTATCCTTCGGGTCGATTTCTGGGTGAATATCAATCACATGTTTTAAGTAATCTTGATGATAGCGAAGGGCATTAACACAATGTTTATCAAGCTTGCCGCTCACGACCATTTTTTCCAGTTCGAGAAGAGCAAAAGGAACAGACCAAGCTTGTTTGTATGGACGATGGCTTGTTAAGGCATCAAAGACGTTGGCAACAGCAATAATGCGTGCCGATATCGGGATATTGTCTTGCATTAGGCCGTAAGGATAGCCACTGCCATCCAAAAACTCATGATGATAAGCGACGATCTCTTTTAATATGGATATGCAAGGGTGATCAGGTGTACCTATGTCATCAATAATTTGATTAATGATTTCAATACCTTTTTCTATGTGGCTATACAGTTGAGCACGCTCTGGTTTATCTAATGTATTTGGGTTAAGTAATAAGCTTGTCGGTAGGGCAAGTTTGCCTATGTCGTGATAGCGCGAAAACTGGATGATGTTATCAATGGTCTCATCATCTAGTTGATAAATGTCAGCAACCTCAGTAGCGATGACTTTGGCATAACAGCTAATACGTTCTTTATGCTCTTTCGATTCCAATTGATGCTCTGGGGAGCGTGCTTGAGTCAAATTGACAGTCTCTAAAATAGTGTGGACTAAATCGTATTCAGAGCAAACTGCAAAGCGAATCATCTCAATAAAAGGTTCTACATTCTGCTTTACCTGTTCGGTAAACAAATGGCTTTGACACGAGTTGAGGAAAATAAAGCCAATAAATGCTTGCTGGTGGTAAGTCGGAATCGCCAGTGATGAACAATAACCTTGCTCAATTAGCCAGCGAGTATGAGGATAGTCTGGCTTCAATTGGATTGGGATATTTTCAACGCTACGACTCTGGCCGTTTTGTGCGCATTGCTTAAGGACTGGAAGCTCAGCAAGTGGAAACTCGTAATGTATAAGCTCGCCCCCGTGAAAGGTGCTGTCGGCGTAGGTTTTCAAATTATCATGATGATGGTCGTATAGCGCAAAAGAGATACGGTCAATCTCTGGGACTTTGACTTGCATTCGTTGGTGTATGTTAGCCAGTTGCTTATTGAGTGGACCAACATGTGGAAAATAGGCGTGCTCGCAACCTTTGCTATGCGTATCCATCGCGTGTTCCTCTGCGCTACAGGGTCTCCAAGGTTGAAATGGAGAAGCTCTTCTAATTGATAAGTTTAGAACAGATAAGCGATGCGTGCGTGAAATTTAACTAAAAAATGGGTTATATAACCAAGCAATATGAGGTGGTACTGGAAAGCCGTTGGATGACGCTGGGTCACTAGATAAATACGGCTATTTGACGCCATTTTTAGTCACAAGGCGTATGGCCAATTTCAGTTTAATCCAAGTGCAATACCACTGAGCATAAAGAATATAACCAGCCAGACAATAGGCAGTTTGAGCTGTTTTAGTAGGTAAAAACCGATCAGAACAATCGCCATGTCTAAATTGTTGCTGACCGAGCTTGTAAATACAGGGTGATATAAGGCTGAGAGCAGCAAACCAACGACGGCGGCGTTAACACCGTTGATTGCTCCTGATACTGATCGATAGTTTGCTAAGGCTTGCCAATTTTTAAGCACGCCGAGCAGTAACAAAAAACCCGGCAAAAAGACGGCAATGGTCGCCAGCGTTGCGCCTAAGATTGGCGCTTGTGGTAGTATAGCGTAGCCAATGTAAGTGGCGAAGGTAAACATTGGACCAGGAACCGCTTGTGCTGCGGCATATCCTGTTAAAAACAGATCCGGGTCAAGTGCGTCGCCAACTAAATTTTGCAGCAATGGAAGCACGACATGCCCACCGCCAAACACTAAGCTACCCGCTTGATAAAAGTGGTTAAATAGAGCGATTTCAGGCATTAAGTGGGCGGCAAAAGGTAAACCGACCAGTAAGCCAATAAAGAGAGCGAAAGGGATGAAAGCGGGGACAAATGAACGTTCAGTGGCTAAATCTTGACTAGGGAGCCATTTCACTCCGATCAGCGCTGCCGCAATGAGAACTCCGATTTGCGTTCCAATACTGGGTGCAACAATCAGCATCACAGCGGTGGCCACACACAACCCAACAGTTAAGCGATTCTTACAGAAGTTTTTATACATTCCCCATGTGGCATCCGCGACAACCACAACGGCTAGCAGTTTTAAGCCGTGAATCACGTTTTGAAATAAGGGGGTTTGTAGTAATTGGCTGCTGGCGATGGCAAGGGCAACCATGATCAAAACCGAAGGGAGTGTAAAACCAGCAAAAGCGGCGCATCCACCCAATAAGCCACCACGATGGTATCCTAGTGCAAACCCAACTTGGCTTGAACCTGGCCCTGGCAAAAACTGACTTAAGGCAACGATCTGTGCGTATTCTTTATCTTCAATCCATTTTAATTTTTCAACGAATGTATTGCGGAAATAACCAATGTGAGCGGCAGGCCCGCCAAAGCTTATCCATCCAAGCAGAAAAAAAGTTTTGAAAATAGTAAACATGTGCATAAGCACTCTTAAATAGACGTTGTTTTGCTACTTTAAAAGGATGTTTGAGCAGATTCAAATTTAATCATTAACCATTTGTAAACCGCAGGAAAATGATAGACAGATTGGCATGGGTTAACTGAGTTTAAACTTAGTCCAAACCTTAGATCGCCAACGCCTAAACATGATGATGCCTCTGAACCATTCATCCACCGAAATGGTCACCCATGCACCCATAACTCCCCATCCCCAATGTAGGCCAAATAAGTAAGTTAAACCTGCGCCAAAAGTCCACATGCTTAATATGCCCATCTGCACTGGAAAGCGAATGTCTCCTGCGCCTTTGAGTGCGGCAATAAAAATTAGGTTAAACGTGCGCCCGGCTTCCATTGCAATGGAGCCAGCAATTAACCCTGCGACCAAGGCCGTTATCTCAGGATCAGAAGTGAAGAGGGCGATGATGTCAGCGCGCAGTAGATAAATTGAGATCGTCAATGTGCTGGAGACGAGAAAGCCAACCACAAAATATTGTTGAACTTTAGTCAGAATCTCATCCACCCAACCTTTACCAATGTAGTAGCTAGTTTGAATTTGCCCGGCTTGCCCAAGAGCCACTGAGAATGCAAAGGCGAGACGGGCAATATTTTGCGCATAAGTAAACGCGGCCAGTGAAGCCGTGCCCATTTTTACAACGAAAAAAATCACCGTCAGTTGCATCATGTTATAGGAAAGAATCTCTCCCGCATTCATCATGCCGATCTTGATGATCTTCTGGTATAGCGGCTTCGGGATGATTTTCCACTCTTTCACCGGTAGTGATATGTGGTAGTACTTAACGGTGTAGTACAGCAAAATAGTGCTGACAATTTGGCTGAACACTGTTGATATCGCAACCCCTTGTACACCGTAGACGGGCAGTCCAAAGGGTTGAAAAATAGCAATATAGTTACCGATGATATTCAATAATCCGGCAAATAAATTAATGAACATCGGCGCTTTGGAGTAGCCGTTACTGCGCAAAATCGTCGCCAGTACAATGCCGATGGTAACGTTTACTGTAAAGCTGCCACTGATAACCAGATATTCATAGCCATATTGTGCGACCTGCGCTTCTAAGCCGTAGGCATTCATGACTGAATTAGCGCTCAAATAAGCGGCTAAACTGAGCGATGAGCCAATGATTAATCCAAGCAGTAAACTGGCCACCCCAACATGTGCCGATTCACTTTGGCGGCCAGAGCCATTGTATTGCCCAATTAGGATCCCTGTACCACTGCTGACCATCATTGAGACAATCAGCAAGAAAAAATTGATTTGAGTGATAACCCCAACCGCTGATACAGCCTTGTCTGAATAACTACTCAGCATAAATACATCACTGGTGTTAATCGCCGTCCGTAATAAAATCTCAATAAAGATCGGCCAAGTCAAAGTGACGATATTCATTCGGTTATTCAGTTCTACACGGCTTTGGGTCATGGGCTAAAACTCAGCAAGGTAAGTCGAACTAGAGAAGATGATGGTGCAAGGTGGTGGGCTGCAAAATATCTCACTAGAGCCTACCTGTGCGTATTGTATACGTAATTTAAATAAAATCAGTTAAGTGAAGGGAATTGTTTTAGAGTTTTCGTGGAAACGTTTACATTGTGGTGTTTTGATCACAGATTGAAAGCGAGTAAGGCTGTTAGACTTTTTCAAAAGCGAGAATCAACCTCTATCGGTATCCCAATAGGAGAGTATGGTGAAAGTATTAGTGACGGGCGGCATGGGCTATATCGGAAGTCATACCTGTGTACAAATGATACAAGCGGGTATCGACCCCATTATCGTTGACAACTTATCTAACGCGAAGATTGAAGTATTAAGCCGTATCCATGCACTGACAGATAAAACGCCCGTGTTTTATCATGGTGATATCCGTGATGAGGCCTTTCTCGATAAGGTATTTGCTGAACATAATATTGATGCTGTGATTCATTTCGCAGGTTTAAAAGCCGTCGGTGAATCCGTGATAAAACCGCTCGAATATTATGACAATAACGTCAATGGTTCGTTGGTGCTAGCGCGCAGTATGCGTAAAGCTGGAGTGAAAAGTATTGTATTCAGTTCATCGGCGACAGTGTATGGCGATCCTGAAATCGTGCCGATAACTGAAGATTCTCCAACCGGATCAACCACCAATCCTTACGGTCGTAGCAAATATATGGTTGAGCAGTGCCTGTCGGATTTAGTGGTTGCTGAGCCAGATTGGAGCGTGACCTTACTGCGTTACTTCAACCCTGTGGGGGCTCACCCTTCTGGCACTATGGGCGAAGACCCGCAAGGTGTGCCGAATAATCTGATGCCGTTTATTGCCCAAGTTGCGGTAGGTCGCCGCGAGAAGTTATCCATATTTGGTAGCGACTACCCCACACCGGATGGTACGGGTGTGCGTGATTACATTCATGTTATGGATCTAGCCGATGGCCATTTGGCCGCTTTAAATACGGTTGCGATGAAAGCGGGAAGGCATATTTACAACCTTGGATCGGGTAACGGATCGAGTGTGTTAGAGATAGTTTCAGCCTTTGCTCAAGCAAGTGGTGTTCCTATTGCTTATGAGATTTGCTCACGACGCTCGGGTGATATTGCCGAGTGTTGGGCTAGTACCACAAAAGCGGAGCGAGATCTGGCTTGGAAGGCGACGCGCAGTATCGATGAAATGGCTGCTGATACATGGCATTGGCAATCCAATAACCCGCAAGGGTACTAGTTTTATCCGGCGTGACGCGTCGGACTATCAAATAGCATAATTGAGTAAGCAATATGTCGAATGTTGAATTTAACCCAGTGGATCATCCACATCGTCGCTACAACCCACTCACGGGGCAGTGGATTTTAGTCTCACCACATCGCGCTAAACGCCCTTGGAGCGGGGCTGATGAAAAGCCAGCGGTAGATGAACTGCCAAGTTATGATGAGAAGTGTTTTCTTTGCCCGACAAACGAGCGTATCTCTGGTGATGTCAACCCAGACTACCAAAGTACATACGTATTCAACAACGACTTCGCAGCACTGATGGTAGATTCACCAGATGCACCGGAGTCCGATAGCCCTCTATTCAAAACTCAAGGTGTGCGTGGTTTGAGCCGAGTGATTTGTTTCTCTCCAGATCACAGCAAAACTCTGCCAGAGTTACCCGTGGGCAACATTCGCAGCGTGATTGATACGTGGAACGATCAAATCGAAGAGTTAGGTAAAGAGTACGTTTGGGTGCAAGCATTTGAGAACAAAGGCGAAACCATGGGTTGTTCCCAGCCTCACCCACACGGCCAAATTTGGGCTAATAGCTTCTTACCCAATGAAATTGAACGCAAGGAGCACAACCTAAAAGCGTATTACCAACAACAGGGTAGTAACCTGCTGGTGGATTATGTGCAAGCTGAGCTGAAAGATGGCTCACGCATTGTGCTGGAAACAGAGCATTGGGTGGCTGTTGTGCCTTACTGGGCTGCATGGCCATTTGAAACCATGTTGCTGCCAAAAACGCATATCCGTCGCATGAGTGAGTTGAGTGATGCGCAACGTGACGATCTCGCCGTTGCGATTAAAAAACTGACCAGCCGTTACGACAACCTGTTCCAATGTTCTTTCCCTTATTCTATGGGCTGGCATTACGCGCCTTTCTTTGAAGAGGGTACGAACATTGACCATTGGCAACTGCATGCACTGTTCTACCCACCACTGTTGCGCAGTGCCTCGATTCGTAAGTTTATGGTGGGTTATGAAATGTTGGCTGAAAGCCAACGAGATTTAACCGCAGAACAAGCGGCGCAGCGTCTGCGTGAGCTAAGTGATGTTCACTACAAAGAGCAGTAACGTCATCTGTGAAGTTGTAGCTTTGTTGCTGCGTAAACGCACCCTAAGAACATAGGTAATCTATGTTCATTGGCTGAATTTACTTATCACCTCACTGCGCCTCCAACGACTTGGGCTTAACAAAGTTTTTTCATAGCGCTAAGTGGTTAATGAGAAATGAAAACCAGTTTATGAGTTTAGGAATACAAATGTTTGATTTAATCCAAAATGTGAAAGCGTCTTTTGAGCAAGTGTTGGGCTACGCGCCTAGTCATATCATCCAAGCACCTGGCCGTGTGAACTTGATTGGTGAGCACACCGACTATAACGACGGTTTTGTGCTCCCCTGCGCAATTAACTACCAAACCGTGGTAGCGGCGGCCAAGCGTGAAGATAATTTAGTGCGCATCGTGTCTGTTGATTATGGCAATGCACTTGATGAGTTTGACCTCACCCAAGAGATTACTTTCCAGCAAGACAAAATGTGGGCGAACTACATTCGCGGCGTGGTGAAATGTTTGCTTGCGCGTGGGTACTCGTTTACCGGGGCGGATATTACTGTCAGCGGTAATGTTCCACAGGGAGCGGGGCTCAGCTCTTCGGCTGCGCTTGAGGTCGTGATCGGTCAAACTTTTAAAGAACTTTATCAACTGGATATTTCTCAAGCGGAAATCGCACTAAATGGCCAACAGGCTGAGAACGAATTTGTCGGCTGTAATTGCGGCATTATGGATCAAATGATTTCGGCGCAAGGTCGTGAAAACCACGCGCTACTTTTAGATTGTCGTAGCTTGGAAACACAAGCGGTTTCAATGCCTGAAGAGATGGCCGTCGTGATCGTCAACTCCAATAAAAAACGCGGCTTGGTGGATAGCGAATACAACACCCGCCGTCAGCAGTGTGAAGAGGCTGCGCGTATTTTTGGCGTCAAAGCGCTGCGTGATGTAAGCATTGAACAGTTTAACCAAAAAGTTTCTGAGCTTGATGAGTTGGTGGCTAAACGTGCTCGTCACATCATTACTGAAAATGACCGTACTGTTGAAGCGGCCCAAGCGTTGCGCGCCCACGACATGAAGCGCATGGGCGAGCTGATGGCTCAATCGCACGCATCGATGCGTGATGATTTTGAAATTACGGTCAAAGAGATTGATACCTTGGTTGATATCATCAAAGAGGTGATTGGTGACCAAGGCGGTGTGCGTATGACTGGGGGCGGCTTTGGTGGCTGTATTGTGGCACTTGTCCCACCGACATTGGTTGATGCAGTGAAAGCGGCTGTCGATGAGAAATATGAAGTGGCGACTGGCCTGAAAGCGTCGATTTACGTCTGCCAAGCAAAAGAGGGCGCTGGTCTAGTGGAGGCTTGCTGCACATCTTCACTTTTTCACACTATGACTCAGCAAGTAGCCTATGATGGCCGTCCTGCACAACTTGTCAGTTTGACTAACTGCATTGGTAGCCGCGTAGTATTAATGGATATTGGCGCAACATGGCTCAGTTGTGAGTTGGCGCTTAAGGATGGAGAACGCAGAGAAGTTCTGCTGGGTGTTTCCACCATGAGCGACTTCCAGAAACAACAAAGCTATATGGGCGTCACTGTGGGACGTTATGCCAACCGGATCGCTAAAGGCCAATTTGAATTAAATGATCAACGCTATCAAGTGACGACCAACCAAGCTGGAAATAGTTTGCATGGCGGTCTTGAAGGGTTAGATCAGCGTCGTTGGACTATTGCTCACAAAAGTGCTCAACAAGTGACGTTTTCAATCCATTCATCGGATGGTGACCAAGGTTTTCCCGGTAATGTTGACATTGCCGTGAGCTATGAACTGAACGATCAGAATCAATTGCTCCTCCGCTATTTAGCGACCACAGATAAACCAACGCCGCTTAATTTAACCAACCACGCCTATTTTAATTTGCTAGGCGCAGAGAGTGATCATACGATTTTAGATCATTCACTTTTTATAAAAGCCGATCAATTTTTACCCACAGATCCACATGGAATCCCATTGTCAGGGCCAAAATCTGTCATCGACACGGGCTTTGATTTTCGCGTTGCAAAATCAATAGGTCGTGACTTACTCAAAGATGAGCAGCAACAAGCAAGCAAAGGGTATGACCACAGTTATTTATTGCCTGATAAAGCTGATTTAACCGTGTGCGCCGCGCAACTGAAATCACCAGATGCAAAGGTAACCATGAGCGTATTTACGACTAAGCCAGCCATACAACTTTATAGTGGAAACTGGCTATCGGGGACGCCCAATCGGCGCGGTGGGGTTTATCAAGGCTATGCGGGGGTCGCATTAGAAACTCAATACTTGCCGGATGCTCCCAATCATGCCGAATGGCAGCAACCCAGCTGTATTACTCTACCAGGGCAAGAATATACTCATACCACCATTTACCAATTTGACGTTTAAGGTGGGTGCGTCGCTTAGATGTTGAGTATTGATGCCCAAAGTGGCGAGTGAAAGTGTAACCTGAGTGCGTCAGATTTTTTCTACCGAATCTCGACGCACCAAAGTCGGTGAGAAAATCATCGGTTCTTTTTCTATCGTTTCGCCACGGGCTAATTGGAGTGCCAGTTTAGCGGCTTTTTCAGCCATCATCTCGATTGGGTAGCGGATGGTGGTCAGCCTTGGGCGAATGTAGCGTGCGATCAACGCATCATCAAAGCCGATCACTGAAATTTGCTCAGGGCTTTTTACACCATTCTCCTCAAGCACATTTAACGCGCCCGCTGCCATATTATCGTTGTAGGCGACCACGGCAGTCATGTCGATCGAACGGATCAGCAAGTGAGTCATCGCTTGCTCGCCACCTTCGCTGTGTGGTTCGGCCAACTCGATGTAATTAGGAGCGATCTCAATACCGTGATCTTTCAATGCGGCTTGATAACCAGCTACGCGATCTGTAGCGTCTTCAATCGAATGAGAAGAGCCAATACAAGCGATTTTTTTATGACCGTGGCGGATTAAAAACTCAGTCGCCAAATAAGCACCTTTGTAGTTATCCAATGAGATGCAGCGGTTAGCCAGTTGCGGGATATGACGGTTGATCAATACCATCGATTTCACTTCGGCGGCGTAGTCGATCAATTCTTGATCCGATAAACCTTTCGAGTGAATCACCAAAGCGTCACAACGGCTGTTGATCAACAGTTCAATCGCTTGGCGCTCTTCTTCAGCACGGTGATAACCATTGCCAATCAACAGATGCTTGCCATTGTCATGAGCCACATTATCGACCGCTTTCACGAGCATGCCAAAAAAAGGATCGGAAACGTCACTGACTAGCACGCCTATGGTGTCGGTACTTTGGCTGACTAAAGCTCGTGCGGCGGCGTTAGGCCGATAGCCAAGTAAACTCATTGCGGCGGTGACCGCTTCAATCGATGTTTTACTCGCTTTAGGGGATTTATTGATGACTCGTGAAACCGTTGCCACTGACACACCGGCTTCGCGAGCTACATCTTTTATGGTAGCCATATTACACCTCTTGCTATTGCTCGCTGTATTTAACAATGGTGGTGTAAATAAGGCAAACGAACAATGCAATCAATGTGATAATTACGACTTTCTATACAGGTAAATCAAGGCTTCTGATTAATGTAAACGTTTAAAGTTGGAATAAAAGCTAATGCGCTAACGTACCGTAGCCATCAGCTTATCAATGATCGCATGATGACAGGGTTCTACCCCTGCTAAATTACCGTATTTCGGCGCGAGGCGATCGTTAATCAGCGGATGTTGCCAGCCTACCGTATGCTCAACAAAATGGCGCGCAAAGGTTTCTGAAAACTCTAAACAACCAGCCAGCACGGTATCGACATAGGTTTGTACGATAGGGCTTCGCTCGCAGGGAGGCTCTGGTGCCTCTTTGACATAAACCCAAATCGGCCATTGGAGGTTAAAAGCGTCATCACTCTCGATTTGATTAGCGTTGAGGGGCACTCGCTCATAACCACGTTCTCGACGGTCAAATTCTGCCAAAGCGGTTTCATCGATCTCCAGCAGTACGCCGTTGACTTGCCCTTGTCCTTCATTCACCACCAAAGGTGACAATATGTAGCTCTCATCAATTTTTCCCCAGTAACGAACTAAACCATGCGCGACCACGGGAATCGCTCTTCCTGTTTGCCCTGTTAACTGGCGAGAAGCGGAGTTGATCAAGCTGCCATAACCAAAAATATACATCATCAGTGAATTACGACTCCTTATTGAAAAAACGTAACCGATGCAAAATCCAAAACTCTAAACCAAAAATACCAACCAGTGCGACGCAAAAGAGAGCAAAAGCAACGGGGGATTCAGTGCCGGGAATACCGCCGACATTAACCCCAAGTAAGCCAGTTAAAAAGCTTGTTGGTAGAAAGATCGCCGCAATCACCGAGAATAAATAGGTGTTTTGGTTCATCTTCTCTGCATGATATTGACGTAATTCCCCTTTGATCAGTTCGAGCTCACCAAGGTAAAAATCGAGGGTTTCATTAATGCGCGTGATGGTGTTAACGCTGTGGCGCAGACGCAAGTTTTTATCATTTGCCAGCGAGACTTTGGAATCACTGAAATCATCGATGGCGTATTGCTGAGGTTTGATAAAACGTTTGATTTTGAGCAGCGCTTTATGCGTCTGCATCAGCTCGTCACTGAGTTCAATTTCGTTATCGTATTGGGTGATTTTCGCTTCAATGCTGTTTAAGTAGTTATCGATGTTTTTGTTTAAACCATCAATGATCTGCACGAGTACATCTGAAAGAGTTTGCGGGCCTTGCCCGGCTTGCAGTAGGTCACGGATTACATTGACGGCTTTTGACGGGATTTTTCGGGTTGAAAACAGCGCGCCATTGAAATAGAGAATGCGCACGCTCAACATATCTTCCGGGTTGGCGTTGTCGTTCATGTTGACGCCACGCAAAATCAGTAAAAAGTTATCATCATCGTATTGCTCAAACAGTGGGCGAGTGTCCTCTGCTAAGAGGCTGTCGACAATTGAAGTGGGGATCTGATACTGCAGCAACCACTCTTTTAAACCGGGAATATCGCGTTGGCAGTGATACCAATTCCCAGCTTCAATCAGTGAAGCACTATTGAGTTTTTGCTGCGGAGCGGATGCAGAAAAATGCCACTGGTCGATCAAAAATTCCATGAATATCCTTATAACTTGCTCCTCAATGACTCTGCATTGAGGAGCAGTAGATTATACCAATTGAGATCAGAAGCCGCGCATTTGAATACGGCGCAGAAACTCAGTCATAATCCTATCGTAAAGAAGATCGCCTAAAAACGCATCCTCAACTTGGTGATCAATACTAGGGTTATCATTCACTTCAATTACATAAACTTGGCCATCAATCTCTTTCAAGTCAACGCCGTACAGGCCACTGCCGATAAGGTTTGACGCTTTTAAGGCAACATCAACCACGTTTTTAGGTACTTGTTTTAAATCCAAGGTTTCAAAGCCGCCAGAAGAGACTCGGCCACTATTGTGATGTTGATAAATTTGCCAGTGGCCGCGGCTCATCATGTATTTGCAGGCGAAGATGGCTTGGCGGTTCATTACACCGATACGCCAGTCAAAGTCAGTTGGCATGAAGGCTTGTGCCAAAATCAGAGCACTTTTTTCAAACAGTGCGCCGGCTTCGCGTTCCAGCTCTTGCTCGTCGCGTACTTTGACCACGCCACGTGAAAATGCGCCATCTGGAATTTTTAATACCATGGGAAAGCTCAACTCCTGCATGACATTGCTTTTCCATTGCTCATCAAAACTTTGCAAAATCACGCCTTTTGGCGCAGGCACTTTGTTGCGTTGCAACAACTCAGTTAAGAACACTTTATTGGTGCATTTCATGATCGATTCAGAATCATCCATCACCACCAAGCCCATTTTCTCAGCCGTTTTTGCAAAGCGGTAAGTGTAATTACTGATGTTCGTGGTGGCGCGAATAAACAAGCCATCAAATTCACCCAAACGCGATAAGTCATCCGGTGAAATGGTTTCTAGGTTAACCCCTAAACGGTTTGCGGCGCGGCGAAAACGTTTTAATGCTGAGGGATCAGAAGGTGGCATTTTCTCTTCTTCGTCCACTAGCATGGCAATATCGTAACGGTATTTTTTCTCTTGCTTTGGTTTACGCCAAACTTTGGTTGAAAACAGCTCTAATGATTCAACGAAGAAATCTTGCTCTTGGTCGTTCAAATCTTGGAATGGGAAAGGACCAATTTTGCTGATTTGCCACTGCCCTTGAACGCGGTTCATTTCCAACTCAATAACGGGCACCATAAACTGTTCAAACAGACGGCGAGCCAGTTTATCCAAGCCTTTTTCTGCGGTGCGGCCAAAATAAATTTTGCACTGTATAAAATCGGTTTGGGCGCACAGTTTATTGAGTTTCAATAAGCCAGAAGAGAGTAAAAAGGGTTGATTGATGTCGTTGATTGCCATCACTCGAGGGATAACGCGGTGGCCGCGTGCCTCTGCCATCAGCGAGCAGTAATAGCCGCTGCTCATGTAGCCATAATCGCGACACAGGTTGACCACTTGCAGGCTGCGATGAGTATGGGTGCCATTACTGTTGAGGTATTGGTCTACACTTACCACTTGCTCTGAGGGGAAATATTGTTGCCAGTCACTGGACTGGTCGGTCACGATCAAAAGGTTTGCCATTGCTATTCTTTTCCTTAATCAATAGGAATAATATTGAGCCGCAATCTTGCCAACCACTTAAGGACGTCGTATGGACTTTCGTCTTGCGAAAAGTGCTGATCTCACTGCTCTTAATGCGTTAGAACAACAGCTGTTTGACGGAGATAAAATCTCTCCACGTCAAATGAAGCGTTTTTTACATTCCAACCAAGCGGTGTTGTTTGTGGCCGATGCCGGCACAGAGCTGGCTGGATATGCATTGCTACTATTTCATCAAGGTACACAGCTATCAAGGTTGTATTCGATTGCCGTAAAACCTGATTTCAGAGGCCGGAGGATTGCTCAAAATTTGGTCGAGCAATGCGAGCGTGCTGCTCTTGATCAAGGTGCCACTACATTACGATTAGAAGTGCGTGAAGACAATACGGCAGCGATAAATTTATATGAAAAAATGGGCTATAAAACCCTGAAATTTCTTATCCATTATTACGATGATTTGTGTAATGGACGCCGGATGCAAAAACGCTTGTCGCCACAAGGGCCTAAGGTGCAATTACCGATGCCACTTTATGTTCAGACTACGCCATTTACTTGCGGTGCGGCATGCTTGCTGATGAGCTTTTCTTGCTTGTCTAAATCGTTTGAGCCGAGTCGCACCGCTGAGCTGCAACTGTGGCGAGAAGCAACAACGATTTTTATGGCGGCAGGGCACGGTGGGTGCAGCGGCCAAGGGTTGGCACTGGCTGCTAGTCGACGCGGTTATCATGTGGAGCTGTGGAGCCAATCCAAAAGCACGCCTTTTATTGATAGCGTGCGAGATGCCAATAAAAAACAAGTTATCGAATTGGTTCATCTTGATTTTTGTGAGCAGCTTAGTCATCAAGATGTGGCGATGATTGATGCACCACCGAGTCAAGAGCAACTAGAAGCGTGGGTGACGGAAGGGGCATGTGTGCTGCTACTCATCAGCACTTATCGTTTCGATGGTAAGAAAGAGCCGCATTGGATCGTACTCAGTGGTATGAGCGATAAATTCTTCTTCATTCACGATCCACATGCAGAAACAGAAGCGGATGCGATGGCTTCGGCCTTCATTCCGGTCGGCAAAAAAGCGCTGTCACAAATCATCGGTTTTGGTAAACAAAAACAGACGGCTTGTGTGGTGATTAGCTCGAACAGCAGTGCCATGCGTGTAACCACTGGTTAGGATAGAGTTTAAGTGAATTCATTGAGTCATAATGACTGTTTTTTATTGAGTTGTTATGACTCTTTTTTTTGAGTGATATTTCTTATTTTATTGTTTTTATTGGGTATTTTTATTGGCTTGAATTGTGCCTGTGGTGTTGGTCGTCTGTCATGATATCCACCACCGCCGTAAGAGGTCACAGTGCTCAATATTACCGATATAAAAGTAGAACAACGCATACCCGCTTGGTTGCGCCTTGGTTTTCGTCCCTTTTTCCTACTTGGTAGCGTATATGCCGTTTTAGCGGTGACGTTATGGGTCTGGATGTTTCAAACAGGTCAACCATCGGCATTGCAAGTTCCTGCGCTGTGGTGGCATGTACATGAAATGCTGTTTGGTTTTGCTATGGCAATTGTGGTCGGTTTTCTATTGACTGCCGTACAGAACTGGACTGGCATTAATGGCACGAAACATTATCGCTTAGCCGTGTTAGTCGCCTTGTGGTTAGCGCCTCGAATCTTATTGTGGACGCCGACACCTTTGTGGGTCATCTCTTCTGTCGAAGCGCTTTTTTTGGCGGCTTCGGCTTATGAAATTGGCCGCCGAGTAGTGCAAGCGAAAGGCTGGAAAAATCTCTTTTTTGTACCGCTGTTTATTTTAGCGATCGGCGCGAACTTTGCGAGTTATGCCACCATCAAAGGAATGCCGCCCTTTAGCTCGGCGGCGGTATGGCAGGCGATGTTGTGGTGGTTCACATTGTTGCTATCAGTCATGGGAGCACGCGTGATCCCTTTCTTCAGCGCAAGGCGTTTTAACTTTGAAAAAGCACAGCCATGGGTATGGCTCGATTGGTTAGCCAATGCACCCATTGCGGCCTTGTTTATTTTGAGTTTCTTCCCGCTGACGATGGTGCAGATTGGTCAGCCTATCATGTTACTGGCTGGGTTAGCGCAGTGGGTACGTTGGATGCGTTGGAAGCCATGGCTAACACTGAGTGAGCCTCTGGTTTGGTCGCTGCACGCTGCGTATGCCTGTATTCCTTTGAGCTTATTACTGCGCGGGTTAATTGATGATGTATATGTCACTCATAACCTGATCCATCTCTTTGCTATTGGAGCCATCTCAGGCTTGATTTTGTCGATGATTGCACGCGTGACCATGGGGCATACCGGCAGGGCGATTTATCAAGGGCCTAAAATGAGTATTGCGTTTGCGGCTTTGATGATGTCGGCATTGGTACGCAGCCTCGGTGTGGCGTTTTTTCCAGCGCAACTCTTTTTGATGGTGAATATCAGCGCCGCACTCTGGATATTGGCTTTTACTCTGTTTGTGTGGAAATTCGGTACGATGTTACTTACGCCGAGAGTCGATGGCCACCCGGGATAACGGTTTGGCTCGTAACGTGGAAGTAGCAAAATAAAAAAGTAGAAAGTAGCCTAGCAGTAGAAAGCGCGCAAAAGAAAAAGGCTTGGCACATCGCCAAGCCTTTTTATCAGAAAAACTGGATCAGTTATGGCTGTGCAGCATGCTGTTCAGTTCAACGGCTGATTTATTGGCTAAACACTCAATTTGACCAGTGATCGAGTTGCGACGGAAAAGTAGATCCGATACACCAGCTAAATCACGTGCTTTGACGATTTCCACTTCTTGGCCTTGGTTATCGAGCATACGCACTTTAGTGCCAGCAGTTACGTACAAACCTGATTCTATCGTGCAGCGATCGCCGAGTGGGAAACCTAAGCCTGCATTTGCGCCAAGCAGTGAGTTTTCACCGATAGAGACCACGACCTTACCGCCGCCAGAAAGCGTACCCATGATAGAAGCGCCACCGCCGATGTCTGATCCATTACCAACAACCACACCAGCAGAAATACGCCCTTCAACCATGCTCACGCCTGTTGTACCAGCGTTGAAGTTGATAAAACCTTCATGCATCACAGTGGTACCTTCGCCCACGTGCGCGCCAAGGCGAACGCGCGAGGTATCCGCAATACGGATGCCCGCTGGGACAATGTAATCAACCATTTTCGGGAATTTATCGACACAATCTACCGTTAAAGCTCGGCCTGCAAGGCGAGCTTCAATTTGACGATCGGCTAGTTCAGGTAGGTCGATAGGACCTTCATTGGTCCATGCGATGTTGTGCAGCAGGCCAAAAATACCATCAAGCACAGTACCGTGTGGTTTCACTAAACGGTGTGAAATCAGTTGTAGCTTCAAAAAGCCTTCAGCGACTGATTGAGGCTGTTCGTCGGAAGCTAAAATAACCAGCACCAGTGGTTGTGAGGCGTTAGCGGCTTTATCGGCAAAACTGGCATTGTTAGCCTGATCATGTCGAGCAAATATCGCGGCGAGTTGGGCGCTTTGCTCAGTTGAGATGTCGATATACTGGTTGCCTTCGCCATAACCAGAGACTTGAGCAAGCTCGCTCACTAGCGCGTCACTTGGGTTGAGAATTGGCGCTGGAAAAAACGCTTCAATAATTTTTCCATCACGGTTTTTGGTTGCCGTGCCAAAGGCAAGTGCAAAGTAAGCCATCTTGATATCTCCATGTTGTCACTATTGATGCGCTCGCCAGCGTAGGTTGAGCATCATTGCGGCGCACTCGATTTATCAAGCATCATAAAGAGTGAGGCAGGGGTAGGAAAGGGTAAAAGGGGAGAAAGTCCGTAAAACGATACCTTTTGTCTTTTTAGCGATGTATTTCTTTAGACAGAAATATAAAACCGCTGACGAAGCAGCGGTCTTTTCACGTTCTATCATCTTAAGTTAAGCGTTTAATCGCCTTAAGCTGCATCTTCTTCTGGTGCTTCGTCTTTTACCGCTTTGGCTTTTTTAGGCTTAGCCGGTGCAGGCTTGCGCTTTGCGCCAAGTGCGTAAAGCACTTCTTCTTTATTTTGCGCTAAGAACATCGCCAAAGCTTCTTGCTTGGCTTCATCTTCTAGCAACTCACTTTTCCCTAACAGTTCGAAAAGCTCATCTGCCATATCGAGCATTTTGTCATAAGCGTCAGCGTCTGCTTTAGAGGTAAAAGTCATCTTTTCTTCTCCGTTGCGTTCCACCACGTACTTGACGATTACAGCCATGGTTAATCCTCTAACTTAGTCATTAATTCTACTGGCTGTTTATACAGTTTTTAAACCATGAAGTCTAGGTGAGCAGGAAAAAGTGAGAGGTGGATGGCTACTCTTTGTTCCATTGATAACAAAATTCAATAAAGTGTTTGAGCAGTGGGCTTTGGTATTTTTCTTTATGCACCAATAGCCAAAAACGGCGTTTCATGTCCAGCGGAACATCGAGTCTTTTAACCCGGCCATCTTGCAGTGCTGAATGCGCAGCAAGGGTGGATAAACAGCCCAAACCTAACCCTGCCGAAACACTGTTGATTAAGGCTTCAGTGGTATTCAATTCAAAGGCTTCATGCCACTGCTCAAGTCGTGGTGCGATAGCCCGTAAGAAAAACTCTCGCGAGCCAGAACCCGCTTCGCGCAATACCCATTGGCTCTGTTCGAAATCATTGAGGGTGAGCTGATTTATCATTGTGAGCGGATGTTCGGGTGCGCAAATAATACACATTTCATCGTGTGAAAAAGGCGTTGAAATCAGCTCTGGGTGCAGTGTTTTTCCTTCAATCAACGCAAGATCCAGTTCGTAATCGACCAACTTTTGGCAAATCAGCGCCGAGTTGGAAATAAACAAACTTTGCGAGATGTGTTGGGTTTGCTGGCGAAATTGACTGAGTAGATAAGGCGCAACATGGTTGCCAATCGTATCACTGGTACCAATGCGCAATTGGCCTGCGAGGGTTTGCTCACTGTCAAACAGTTGGTTGATGTTGCTCGCACGGCTTAGCAGTTCATCGGCGAGCGGCAACAGTTTTTGTCCCTCTTGATTGAGGATTAAACGGTTATTGACCCTATCGAACAGCGCATGCCCAAGCTGTTTTTCCAGTTCAGACAGTGACATGCTCACGGCCGCTTTTGACAAAAACAGCGCCTCTGCAGCTTGGGTCAAGGTTTTGTGTTGCGTAATCGAAGTGAATACTTTCAATTGCTTAAGAGAAATATTGGTAGCCATAATTTTGTTTAATTAATCTGAACGTGTGTTCTATATATTTAGATATATCAGAACAAAAGGCAAGCGTATGATAGCGACATTGAACAACTACTTTGTTAGTTCTGATGAGAGGTCAATATGATTCGAGCAGCAAAAGCGAAAGTTATGGGTGCGCCAACCCCTATGGCGGGTTTAGCTCTAGGCATCGCAAGCTTGGGTTGGAGTTGGGAAAACTTTGCACCATTACAAGGTTATGGACAATTAAGTGGGGCCGTTATTGCCAGCGTGTTGCTGGTGGTTCTTGCGTTTAAATTTCTCTTTCATGGCCACTTATTACGCCAAGATCTCGCTCATCCGGTCGTGGGCAGTGTTGTGCCTACTTTTGCGATGGGCACCATGGTGGTTTCCAATTCATTAGGCTATTTTCACCCAATGGCCGGTGATGCGTTATGGCTATTTGCTGTGGGTTTACACATCATCTTCTTGGTCAGTTTTTTGTACCATCGCGCGCAGTCTTTTGAACTTCACCACATGGTGCCAAGTTGGTTCGTTCCACCTGTGGGTATTATTGTGGCCGACGTGGCGTTTTCTGGAAACCCAGCACTTGCACCAATCGCAAATGCAACCATGATGTTCGGTTTAGTCGCTTATGCGGTGATGCTGCCGATGATGATTTACCGTTTCATGTTCACACATGAAGTTCCAGATGCAGCAAAACCAACTATGGCTATTTTGGCGGCGCCAGCGAGCCTCTCATTGGCTGGTTACTTAACTGTCACGGCTAACCCATCGCCAGTGATTATCGGCATTTTATTTGGTATTGCCGTGTTAATGACAACGATTATCTACTTAGCTTTCTTTAAATTATTACGCTTGCCTTTTAGCCCAGGCTACGCAGCGTTTACCTTCCCAATGGTGATTGGTGCAACGGCGCTATTTAAACTCACACATTGGATGGAAACCGTTGGGGTGAGTGCTGAGTATGTACAGCAAGTGCATTGGTTGGCTGGGTTAGAGTTGATTGTGGCAACTATTGTGGTGGGTTATGTTGCTATTCGTTACTTAAATTTCTATCAACCTCATCGCGTACTACTCAGCAGCATGAATGAGCTAGAAGAGCAAGATGAACACGCATTGAACTGTGAAATGAAATAGCCTGCAGTTTAGGCAATTCAAAACATAAAATTCTCAAGTATAGAATGCACTTATGCTAATCTCAGTCCTTATTGTGACAAGAAAAGCGTGAGTGCATTTTGTTTACTGTCTACCATTCCAATAAAGTCGATACCTTAAAGATCCTACTCGTGCATTTGATCAAAAGTGCACCGTTAGCCAACCCCTTTGAGAAAGAGCAGATCTTGGTGCAAAGCCCGGGGATGTCGCAATGGCTCAAAATGGCCTTAGCGAAAGAGCTCGGTGTGGCGGCGAACCTTGAGTTTCCTCTACCGGCGACCTTTATCTGGGACATGTTCACTAAAGTGTTACCTGATGTACCTAAGCGCAGCGCTTTTAACAAAGAAGCGATGACGTGGAAACTGATGCATCTGTTGCCAACCTTGCTCACGCTCGACCCCTTTGCCCCTTTGCAGCGTTATCTTGAACAGGATGATGACCATTCCAAGCTCTATCAGTTGGCCGAGAAAATTGCCGATATTTTTGATGGTTATTTAGTCTACCGCCCCGACTGGATTGCCAAGTGGGAGTCGGGCGATGACGTGAGCGAGATTGGTGATGAGCACCCATGGCAGCCGATATTATGGCAAGCCTTATATCAATACACGCTAGATCAAGGCCAGTCGCACTACCATCGTGCCAATCTCTATCAAAGCTTTATTGATCAGCTTGCGCGTGGCTCGGTTGATTTAACCAAACTGCCTAAACGTTTGTTTATTTTCGGTATTTCGTCACTGCCGCCTCGTTATATGGATGCACTCAAAGCGTTGGGCGATCAGATTGATGTTCACTTGATGTTTACCAACCCTTGTCAGCATTATTGGGGCGATCTTCGAGATAGAAAAACGCTCGCCAGACTGCACAGTCAGCTACGTAAAACGTTCGCCTTACAAGGTGATGAGATTCAGTTTGAAGGGCAACGCTCGCCGCTTAAAGGTGACATTGAAGCTAACCTCGTGGATGAATTGCATACTGAAGCTGCGGTTGGCAATGAGTTATTAGCCTCGATGGGAAAACTTGGGCGCGATAATCTTTTTTTACTCTCCCAAACGGAAAATGAAGAGCACGAATTTTTTATTGATCTGCCACGCGATAACTTATTGCATCAGTTGCAGGCCGACATTTTACATTTGCAAGAGCATCGAGATGATAGTCAACTGGACAGTAGCGACCACAAACAAGTGATTGCTTTGGATGATCCATCGCTCACTCTTCATGCTTGCCATAGCCCGATGCGAGAAGTGGAAGTGTTGCATGATCAATTGCTGGCAATGTTTGATGCTGACCCTGAACTGAAACCGCGCGATATTATTGTGATGGTGGCGGACATCAATGCCTACAGCCCAGCCATTGCGGCAGTATTTGGTAACGCGCCGGGTGAGCGCTTTATTCCTTACTCCATTTCAGACCGTACGGCAGATCAAGAGAGCCCAATCTTAGCGGCATTTATGCAATTAGTGCATTTACCCGATTCTCGCTGCCTAGCGTCAGAGTTATTAGAGCTGCTTGAAACTCCTGCGATGATGGCAAAATTTGAGCTTAATGAGCAAGACTTTGCGCAAGCCAAATTGTGGGTAGAAGAGTCAGGCATTCGCTGGGGGCTTAATGCTAGCACCGCGCAACAATTTGAGTTGCCGCAGACCGAGCAAAATACTTGGCAATTCGGGATTGAGCGCATGTTACTTGGTTATGCCATGCCTGCCTCAGCGGGTTTATTTACGCAAGGCGAAGTGACGCTCGCGCCTTATAATGAAGTGCAAGGCATGAACGCTGAATTGGCGGGTAAATTAGCGCACTTTATTCAGCAAGTGAGCCATTACCGCGAGCAGTTAGCACAAACCCAAAGCGTCGACGAGTGGCGTCGCTTGCTCGGTGAGATGCTTGGCGCTTTTTTCAAGGTTGAGTTGGAAGGGGAGCTCGCACTCAAGTCGATTCGCGACACCTTGTCGCAGTTAAAAGATCAACTGGCCGAGGCCGGTTATGAGCAAGCACTTGCGCCAAGTATTATTACTCAATATTTGCAAAACAAATTGTCAGGTACGCGCATCAGCCAGCGTTTTCTGGCGGGACAAGTCAATTTCTGTACTTTAATGCCAATGCGTTCCATCCCTTTTAAAACCGTTTGTTTACTAGGAATGAACGATGGCGTTTACCCGCGCACTATGCCAGCCGAAGGGTTTGATTTGATGAACGGTCGCACCCGCGCTGGCGATCGCTCGCGGCGTGACGATGACCGCTATTTGTTCTTAGAAGCGATGCTCTCGGCGCAGCAAACCTTGTACATCAGCTACGTCGGACGCTCAATTCAAGATAATACCGAACGCGTTCCTTCGGTGTTGGTCTCTGAGCTTTTAGAGTATTGCCAACAAAATTACTGTTTGGTCGGTGATGAAGCGCTTGGCAGCGATCAATCGGCCAAAAATTTAGCCTGTGCTTTAACGACCACTCACGCCATGGTGCCTTTTAGCCCTAATGCTTTTTTGAGTAAAACCGGTAGCTATGCCAAAGAGTGGCTACCTGCCGCCAGTCGGCAAGGGCGAGCCAGTGGTGAGTTTAATCTCGCCCTGAGCGATTATTTACAAGGGGCGAGCTTTCCTGTCAGTTTAGATCTGGTTGAGCTGCAACGGTTTTGGCGTTTGCCTGTGCAATATTTCTTTAACCGTCGCCTTAAAGTGACGTTCGAGCCTCCGTTACCAGTAATGGAAGATGATGAACCCTTTGCCTTAAATGGCTTAGAGAGCTACCAGTTACGCGATGAACTGCTAGAGTTGCTGCTTGAACAACCCAATTCACCGCATGCCCTTGAGAGATTCATTGACCAGCAGCGCGCGCAAGGAAAGTTACCGATTGGTGCTTTTGGATCCTTGGAATTTGAAACTAATCGCGTGCAAGCACAAGAATTGGCGCAAAGAATCGCTTTCTTATGCCATTCGCCACTTGATGACCAAGAGATCGATCTGCGATTTGAATTGTTTGGTGAAGGCAAAAACGTACAACTGACGGGGTGGCTGACTAAGCGCTATCAATCCGGTTTAGTGCGCTACCGCAGTGGTTCGATTCGCGCGCAGGACTATTTAGCCGCGTGGATTGATCATCTCTCACTAGCGGCGATGGGCGAAAGTCAACCTACTCATTTGATGGGCTACGATCGTAAAGAAGGTGTGCAGCATTTTATTTATCCGCCCATGCCTGATACCGAACAAGCCAAAGCGTTGCTCGCAGAACTGGTGGGTTTGTTTTATCAAGGTATGACAGCACCGCTCGCTTACTTTCCAAAAACCGCGTTAGCCTGTGTGGAAGCTGGCTTCAGCCGTGGTCAATGGGTTGATGATCGCGACAAATCGCTCAAGAAAATGGCCGATACCTTTAATGAAAGTTACATGAGCCACGGTGAAGGAAGCAATGTTTACATAGCGCGGATCTGGCCACAGTGGAATGAAGCCTTAGCTGAGCAGGTGCGTTTATTTGCCACATTGGTGATGCAAGGGCCACGATTGTGGGTTCAAGTGGCGCAGGATGTTTAGCGATGGATAACTGCTTGGAAAGTAGAGTGGCCGCCAGTCAATCATTATTGTGTAGGGCGTTTTCTGTACGGCCACAGGTCAGAGGGACCATGATTTTGTTGGTTCGCATCATCGTGAGATTTACGAAACACGTGGCGCTGATAGTAAAGGCTGCCCGTTTGGCGAACCGTGAGAAAGATCTCACAACGTCTTAATTTATAAACTTATTTTGATTATTCATACCATTATTCAAGCGCGATCACATTCGCTTGCGTATTCAAAGGCTAACTGTTTATGAGTATGACCCCGGTTACGGTCACAACACCATTAAATACCCTTACGTTCCCGCTGCACGGTGCAAGGCTTATCGAAGCGTCGGCGGGCACAGGTAAAACCTTCACCATTGCAGGTTTGTATTTGCGCCTGTTACTTGGGCATGGTGATGCAAAGTCACGTCATCAAGTGCCACTGACGGTCGATCAAATTCTAGTGGTTACCTTTACTGAAGCTGCCACTGCTGAGCTTCGCGACCGTATTCGGCGGCGCATTCATGAGGCGCGTATCGCTTTTTCGCGCGGTTTCAGTGATGACCCTGTTATCAAACCGCTACTTGAGCAAACCAGTCATCACAAGCAAGCGGCGCAAATATTACTGCAAGCGGAACGGCAGATGGATGAAGCGGCAGTCTATACCATTCACGGCTTTTGCCAGCGTATGCTCACCCAAAATGCGTTTGAATCGGGAAGCCGTTTTAATAACGAATTTGTGACCGATGAAAGCCATCTAAAAGCGCAAGTGGTCGCGGATTATTGGCGTCGTCAGTTCTATCCGTTGTCGATTCAGCTTGCTGCGGAAGTGCGCCGTTTATGGTCATCACCAGCGGCGCTGCTTGAAAAAATCAGTGGCTATTTAACTGGCTCGGCGCTAACGCTCTCTGTTGAAGCGATGAGTGGCGATTTAAGCGCGCTTTATCAATCGTGCTTGTCACGCATAGAGTCGTTAAAAAAGCAGTGGCTTGATTCATGCGATGATTTACCGCCGTGCATTGAAGCTTCAGATTTGCATGCAGCAACCAAGAAAGCGTTACTGAAACGGCTAGAAGGGTTAGCGTTGTGGGCGAGCAACCCACAGCATGAATTGAACCTACCGAGTGAATTACAAGAGTTTGCACAAAGCGCGTTGGAGGCTAAGTCGAAAAAAGGTCAACCCCCGCAACATGTGCTGTTCACGACCATTGAGCTCTTTTTGCAACAACCCATCAGCTTAGAAGCGCCGCTGCTGGCGCACGCTATTACTCATTGCCGAGCCATGCTTGCCAAAGCGAAAGCACAAAAGCAGTGGTTATCGTTTGATGATTTGCTCACTCAGCTTTCTGCCGCGATAGATAATGATGAGCTGGGCATACTGACTGAGCGGATTCGCAGCCTTTACCCCGTTGCGATGATCGATGAATTCCAAGATACCGATCCGCTGCAATACAGTATTTTTAGCCGCATTTATCTGCCTAAGGCTGAATGTGGTTTGTTTATGATTGGCGACCCAAAACAAGCGATTTACGCGTTTCGTGGTGCAGACATTTTTACCTACATCAAAGCGCGTAAACAGGTGAGCGCACACTACACCTTGGGGACCAACTGGCGTTCTAGCGCGAATATGGTCAATGCCGTCAATCAGATTTTTAGTACGCCTGATAGTGCTTTTATCTACGACCAAGACATTCCCTTTTTACCCGTTGAAGCCAGCCCAAATGCGCAGCAGCGTCAATGGTGGCTTAACGGAACCGTGCAACCAGCGCTCACCTATTGGCTGCAAGAAACGCAAGACAGCCCGTTGCCAAAAGGCGAATACCTGCAATGCATGGCCAAAGCGTGCGCCAGCCAAATTCAGACAATTTTGAGCGCCGCGCAGCATCAACAAGCGTACTTTGATGCTGCTAAAGGGCAAAAGAGCGTGCAAGCAGGCGACATCGCGGTCTTAGTTCGAACGGGTAATGAAGGTCGTATGGTGAAAGAGGCGCTCGCCACGCAAGGCATTGCCAGTGTTTATCTCTCGAACCGCGATAGTGTTTTTAGCAGCGAGGTAGCACAAGATGTACAGCGTCTATTGCAAGCGGTACTGACTCCTGAACATGATCGCGCCTTGCGGGCTTGTTTGGCCTCACCACTTTTCGCTTTAGATGCTGCCAGCTTGGATGATTTAAACAACGACGAATCGGTATGGGAAAGCGCGGTTAACGAATTTAAACAGTATCGCCAATTGTGGCTTGAGCGCGGCGTGCTTCCTATGTTGCGCAGTGTGATGAGCAAACGTCACGTCGCTGAACGTTGGTTGGAAGAGCCGCAAGGTGAGCGCTCACTGACCGATTTTATGCACATCGGTGAGCTACTACAGCAAGCGCGACAAGAGATTGATAGCGATCACGGTTTACTGCGTTGGCTGGCACAAGCTATCAGTGACGCCGAGCATGGCCTAGGGGGCCGTGATGATCAAATTCAACGTTTGGAATCCGAACGCAACCTAGTGCAGATCGTCACTATTCACAAATCGAAAGGTTTGGAATACGACTTAGTGTTTCTGCCGTTTGTGGTCAGCTATCGTGAGGCAAGTGAAGGCAAATATCATGATGCCGTGAATGAGGAAACTGTGCTGGATATTACCGCCAGTGAAGCTTCTCTCAAGCAAGCAGATAAAGAGCGGCTTGCGGAAGATCTGCGCTTGATTTATGTAGCGCTGACTCGTGCTGTGTATGGCTGTTTTATCGGCATTGCGCCGCTGCGTAATGGCCGCTCCACCAAAGAGCCAACCGGTGTGCATTTAAGTGCCATTGGCTATCTGCTGCAAAATGGTCAAGCCGCAGGCATTGCCGATCTTCACGCTGCGTTGCACGCTCAATCTAATCAATACATTCGTGTTTCTGAGCCACCAGCCGATCAGCCTGAGCCGTTTAAAGCGTTGAGCGTCGAGACGCCGGTATTGAGTGCCAAAACACTGCAAGCGCAGATTGACCGTTTTTGGCGAATGACCAGCTATTCTGGGTTGGTAAAACAAGGTGTGAAACACGCTAGCCACGACGCGAGTTTAGAAGTCTCAGGCTTTGATATCGACTCTGTTGATGAGCAAGCGGAAACTTTACTGGTTGAACCTGAACGTTCCATTTTCACTTTTCCACGCGGTGCAACGCCCGGTACTTTTTTGCATTCTCTCTTTGAAGAGGTAGAGTTTACTGAGCCTGCTAGCAGCGATGCTAACCAAAAAGTGATACTTGATTTACTGGTGCGAGAACAAATCGATATTGAATGGTTACCAGTATTACAAACGCTGGTCGATACCGTGTTACAGACACCTTTAGATGGCAAAACGTTGCGTTTGAACCAAAAAACCGCCACTCAGCGCTTGGTTGAAATGGAATTTCTATTACCGATAGAAGTACTGAGCGCTCCTGCATTGAACCGTGTCATTCAACGCCATGATCCACTGTCGGCTAAAGCTGGAGATCTTGGTTTTTACACTGTGCAGGGCATGCTGAAGGGCTTTATTGATTTGCTGTTTGAGCATCAAGGAAAGTATTACGTGCTGGACTGGAAGTCGAATCATTTGGGGGATGATGTGAGCGCCTATCATGGCGAGCGTTTGAAAGCGGCGATGGCAGAGCATCGCTATGATTTACAATATCAACTCTACGCATTGGCGCTGCATCGATTCCTACGCAGCCGTCTAGCAAACTATGACTACCATCGCCATTTTGGCGGAGTCTATTATCTCTTTTTGCGCGGCATGGATGGCGAGTCTGAGCATGGGATTTTCTCAACCAAACCGAGCTTTGAACTGCTTGATGAGATGGACAGATTGATTGATGGAGAAACCGTAGATACTCGCGCGACCGATGCAGGGCAAATGGAGTTAGATTTATGAGCAGTACGCTAATGACAACGCTTAAGCAGTTAGCGGAAAAAGGCGCTATGCGTCAGTTAGATTACCAATTCGCGCGTTTTATCGAACAAAAAAGCCAGCAGCAACTTGGCGCTGAACATAGCCAAGCGCTCGGATTTATTGCCGCGGTGGTCAGTGCTGAATTGGCCAAGGGACATATCTGCTTACCTTTAGTGGATGCTTCAACGGCGCAGGGTGTTGATCTCGCGGCTAAGTTAGGCTTGTTTGGTGAGGCAGCATTGGCGGTCAATCAGCACCTATTGGCGATTGATTGGCCTTGGCTACTCAACCGTTCAGACTTAGTCGGACAACAAGGGGAAGCGGTGCCTTTAATGTTTGATGGGCAACGTTTATACCTACACCGTTATTGGCATTATGAAGTTACCTTAGCACAGCGTTTAATCAGCTTTGGGACACCCATGAGCCTAAAGCCTACTGATGTCCAAAAGCTAAAATTGCTGCTCGATACACTGTTTGCGCGTCAATACCACTTTCTGCTCCATGCGCTTCGCCAATTGCCAAAGACAGCCAATGCATCAGCACGCCAGCAACAAGTGTGTGATTTTCTGGATGTGGTCAACGCCGATGAACTTAATTGGAATGAGATTGATCAAGTCATTAGCCAAGCACGTACGGCGAAAGAACTCGAAGCATTAGAGACGCTGATCCCGCAAAGCGTTTGCATCAACTGGCAAAAAGTCGCAGCGGCAGTGGCACTGACACGCCGCTTTGCCGTGATTTCTGGCGGGCCGGGAACCGGTAAAACCACCACGGTTACCAAATTACTAGCCGCTTTGATTACCCAAGCCCAACAGCAAGGTGAGACGCCCACCATTAAATTGGTCGCACCAACGGGTAAAGCTGCGGCACGTTTAACGGAATCGATCGGTAAAGCGGTGGCTGAACTGGCGGTTGAGCCGGCGTTGAAAGCGGCGATTCCCACCGAGTCGAGCACACTTCACCGTTTATTGGGCGTCATACCTAACAGTGTTGAGTTTCGTCACCATCAGCGTAACCCGCTGCATTTGGATATATTGGTGGTTGATGAAGCATCGATGGTCGATTTACCGATGATGGTCAAGTTAATCGAGGCATTACCCAAACACGCACGCTTGATTTTATTAGGTGATAAAGACCAACTCGCGTCAGTCGAAGCGGGCGCTGTGCTGGGGGACATTTGTTCATTTTTAACCTTAGGCTACAGCCGAGCGCACAGCGAGTACCTAGCTAAGTTAACAGGCTATCAAACACTGATTGCTCATTCACACCCTAACGCAACCCCGATTTCAGACAGCTTATGCATGCTGCAAAAAAGCTACCGCTTTGATGTCCGATCAGGCATTGGTCAATTAGCAAAAGCGATCAATGCTGGGCAAGTGGCTATGGTGGATGAGGTGTTAAAACGTAATTATGCTGATATTACGCACCACTCACTCAGCAGTGAAAGCTATAACCTAATGCTGAAAACCTTAGTCAAGGAGTATGGTCGTTATCTCACGCGCATCGAGAGTTCTGGTGCTGACGCTTTGGAAACTCAAGCCCAAAAAGCCAAAGCCGTATTGGATTGCTTTAATCAATGCCGTTTGCTTTGCGCTATTCGTGAAGGGGATTTTGGGGTAAGTGGTTTGAATCAACGCATTGAACGTGCGCTGGTCGCACGTAAGTTGATCAAGACTCAAGATGAGATTTGGTACCACGGCCGACCCGTGATGGTGGCGCGTAATGATCATGGGCTAGGTTTGTATAATGGTGATATCGGCATATGCATGCTTGATACGAGCGAGCAAGAACCGCATTTGAAAGTGTATTTTGAGCTGCCAGATGGTAGCGTGAAAGCTATTTTACCAAGCCGCGTACCAGAGCACGAAACAGCCTATGCGATGACCATTCATAAATCACAAGGCAGTGAGTTTGAGCTAACGCTGATGATTTTACCGCCTGATTTTAGCCCGATATTGACCAGAGAGCTTATCTATACTGGCATTACGCGCGCCAAGAAGCAGCTGATGCTTTTTGCTGACATGGGAACGATGAAACGAGGGCTCAAGATAAAAACGCAGCGAGCCAGCGGCTTAGTTACGAGATTAGACAAGAGACTAGCGTAAATCAGCAACTAGGATAAACGAGTTTGAGCTGTCCCCACACAGTTTGAAGTTTACATGGTATGTTCAATTCATTCCGTTGTTTGGGGGAAGCTCAATTACTGATTTGGTGTGCTGCTATGCGAAAGCATGAGTAAAAGAGATGTTTCTGATTTTATAACGATCTTGCGAGCTGAGTATAAAGACTCGTAGCTTGTCGTTAACGGGAAATACGCAATGCACATGTTGGCCTTCAAGGAATTGGTTATCAGCCATATCCCAAAAGCTTTGAAGTGAGTTACAAATAACAGTTTTCATAGAATTTTTGCTCTTAAGTACGTGTCGTAGTAAAAGCAATCCGTGCAAGCCGACCTACTGGTATCTGACCAATCGGTATAAAGCCAAGTTCCTGTGTTGTTCATTAAATGTACATCATTAATGATGTCGGCGGATTCTACACATAATATTAAGTTAAATAAAGCGCTTATTTTGTATACAAAACAATGAAAACGTTTGCACTTGATCAAAGATAAACTATTCACCATAACTTAACGAATAAATACAATATCCTGACGTTAGAGCGTCAGGACTAAAATTTTTGAACGGCGTTGATAGTTGTACAAACTCTGTTTAGTTATCGGTAACGATTCCACACCGACTTCATAAAAACCTTGTTCTCTAAACCAATGCAAACTGTGCGTTGTCAAAACAAAGAGACGATCTAAACGCATCGATTTTGCCTGTTGCTTCATGTGATTGAGTAACAATAAACCGCGGTTGCCGTCCCGATACTCCTGGTGAATAGCGACACACGCCATTTCTGCCATGCCCTCTTCTGGGTAAGGGTAAAGCGCGGCGCAACCAATCAATAAGCCATCTTTATCAATAATCGTGAATTTGTGGATCTCTTGCTCTAACTGCTCACGTGAACGCCGTACTAATATTCCTTGTTCTTCTAACGGGCGGATTAAATCGAAAATTCCGCCGATATCATCGATCTGTGCCTGACGGACTTGTTCGGCACTTGCCATGACGATCTGAGTGCCGATCCCGTCAAAAGAGAACAACTCTTGGATCAAAGCACCATCTTGTTTGTAACTGACTAAGTGACTACGTGGCACACCTGCACGGCACGCTGAAACGGCGGCACGCAGAAAGCGTGAGGTACCTGAGCTATTATCCTGAACTTGGTCGGTATCTGCTTCAATACGCTGCATTATCCGTTCAACATCAGATGGAAACAGTTCAGCAATCGCATTGCCTTGCTCATCGATAATGCCTTGCTCTGAGCAAAAACCGATCAGCTTATCTGCTTTTAGGCGTATTGCGACTTGTGTGGCTACTTCTTCAGAGAGCAAATTAAAACATTCGCCAGTGACGGAACTCGCAATTGGCCCCAGTAGCACGATCGAACCTTGGTCAAGCATACGGTTGATGCCTTCAATATCAATACGGCGAATGCGGCCACTGTGGCAATAATCGACACCATCATCTATACCTAATGGTTGAGAGATAACAAAATTACCACTAACGATATTGAGCTGAGTTCCTGCCATTGGCGTGTTATTTAAGCTCATTGAAAGGCGTGCTGTGATAGCGAGTTGGAGCTGCCCCGCGGCTTGCATGACTAAGCTGAGCGCTTCCTCATCAGTGACCCGAATGCCTTTGTGATAAGGAGTGGAGCAATGATGTGTCGCCAGAATTTGATTGATTTGTGGGCGAGCACCGTGCACCAAAACAATTTTGACACCAAGGCTATGCAGCAGTGCGAGATCGCTGATGATATTAGCGAAATTTTTATCGGCAATCGCTTCACCGCCGAGCATGATCACCATGGTTTTACCACGGTGAGCGTTAACATAGGGAGCAGATTGTCTAAATCCTTTAACGAGAGCTGTACTGCGAATTTTCACTCTGAGAGCACCTTAATGTTTAAATATGTTCAAATAATGACTTTTTATTCACGTATCGGCAAGTGGTTTTTTGAGTTTGGTGCAATTATTCAATCGCCGATTTTATCTCTGATTTAGGACACGTTAGACTGCTTGCCAATAAAGGCGAAATATGGCCAAAACCAACGAGTTGAGTCGCATGAAAATGACAAAAAACGTAGGCCTTACGGCTACGCCTCAGTTCACAAACTTGCGAAGACGTAAGTACATTGAACGAGGCTTGATGCTGGTTGTGATGATTGGCTTGCTTTCCGTCGCGTCGCTATACGGTGATCTCTTTACTCGGTTGGAAAACTATTTTTCGCCAAAAGATGAGGTGTATGGGGTTTGGGTTGAGCAGTATGTTGCCCCTTATTCAGCCAAACGAATTGAATTGGGGAAAGCAGGCGTGATCAGTAGTGGCCGAGTACTCACCACTTCATTTGAGTTTGATGGTCATTTTTTAGAATACCAGATTGGTGATACGAGCTATCGTTACAAAATGCGTGATGATAACAATACCGAAATGACACAAATGTCGTCGTCGCACTACAATCCAACCTTCCGATTGTCAGGAAAATACCAAAAAAACCTCCGTTAACAATTCGCTGATTGCGGTTTAGGCGCGAGTTTGTCATGCTTTTAGCAACTCAAATAACGGATAACTTCTGTGATTAAGCAAATTTTTCCTCTTGCGGCAGTACTGCTGCTGTTTGGTTGTGCGCAACCGACCGACCGTGCTCAGCAATATTTGGATGGTGATTTCTCTAAAGCGCTCAACAAAGTAGACACGGTGCAGTCCAATACGCCACGTGACTTTACGCAATTTTCCAAACAGAGCGAACAAGTGGTGACTCGCTCGGCGTCGATGGCAGCGATTTATCAACCTTTGTATCAACAGATCAGTGAATGGATTTTGCAAAGTGGTGATCCACAAGATTTGGCGAATTTTGGAATACAAGCGGCGCAGCTTGGTGGTGGCGATAAAAAAGGTAATGTGCTTTTCACAGGCTATTTTTCTCCGGTAATGGAGCTTCGCCATCAACCGGATGAAATATTCAAATATCCCGTATTTGGTTTGCCTGAATGTTCGGCCGATTGCCCAACGCGTGCGCAAATTTATGATGGTGCGTTAGCTGAAAAAGGGCTTGAGTTAGGTTATGCGGCGAACCTGATTGACCCTTTCATTATGGAGGTGCAAGGCAGTGGTTTTGTGCATTTTGAAGATGACGATACGCTTGAGTACTTCGCTTACGCGGGTAAGAATAACAAAGCCTACATCAGTATTGGCAAAGTCTTGATTGAACGAGGTGAAGTGACACGAGAGAAAATGTCACTCAAAGCGATCAAGGAATGGGTGCTAGCCAATGATGAACCGACGGTGAGAGAGCTGCTAGAGCAAAATCCTTCCTATGTCTTTTTTGCGCCCAAAGCGGCAGCCCCTGTCACTGGCTCTGCCGGTATTCCACTACTGCCGATGGCATCGGTTGCCGGAGATCGTTCCATCTTTCCAATGGGCACACCTATTTTAGCAGAAGTGCCGCTGCTCAATGCCGATGGTACATGGAGTGGCGCTCATCAGTTGAGAATGTTGATTGTGCTAGATACGGGCGGCGCGGTAAAAGATAACCACCTCGATCTGTACCATGGCATGGGCGAGCGCGCCGGAACGGAAGCTGGGCATTACAAACATTTTGGTCGCGTTTGGAAACTGGGGTTAGAAAACTCAGCCACACAAGCGCCTTGGGCATTGCCGCCTGAAAAGCTACAATAGTGACACAGGTTTCGACCTAGACTTTTAAATAAAGAGTGCGTATAAATCGCACTCTTTATTTTTCTATCGCTTTCAATCGGACTTTTAATTATGCGTGAACTCGATACCCCCGCTTCAGATAGCTACAACCAACGCTTCGGAGGCACTCGTCGCCTTTATGGAAATCGTGAGGTTGAAATACTGCGTGCTGCGCATGTGTGTGTGATTGGTATCGGTGGCGTTGGCTCGTGGGCAGTCGAAGCATTGGCGCGCACCGGCATTGGCGAGTTAACGCTGATTGATATGGACGATGTGTGCGTCACCAACATCAACCGTCAAATCCATGCGATGAGCGGTACGGTTGGGCAAAGTAAGATTGAAGTGATGGCCGAGCGGGTCAAGCTCATCAACCCTGAGTGTGTGCTGCACTTAATTGATGACTTTATCACGCCAGATAACCAGCACCGCTATTTGAGTCAAACGTTCGATTACGTGCTTGATGCGATAGACAGTTTGAAAGCGAAAGCTTCACTACTGGCTTATTGCCGTAGCAATAAAATTAAAGTGATTACCGTCGGTGGTGCGGGTGGTCAAGTTGACCCAACTCAAATCAAGGTCGCGGATTTAACCAAAACGATTCAAGACCCATTGGCAAAAAAACTCAAAGATACGCTTCGTCATCGCCATAATTTCCCTGTAAACCCTGCGCGTAAGTTTGGTATTGATTGCGTGTTCTCGACAGAGCAGCTCAAATATCCGCAAGCCGATGGCAGTGTATGCGCGGTGAAATCAACCGCAGAAGGGCCAAAGCGGATGGATTGCGCCAGCGGATTTGGCGCTGCGACGGTTGTTACCGCAACCTTTGGTTTTGTTGCCGTAGCGCGCATTGTTGAAAAGTTAATTCAGAAACATAAGGTGTAACGTTAATGACTCCTTTTCCTGCCTCCCCCTTTGGTCGTGAGATTAGCGCTGATGACATTGTGGCGACCATGCAAAATTTTACTGGCTGGGAAGATCGCTATCGACAAGTGATCCAGTGGGGGAAGTTATTGCCCGCGATGCCTGATGCTTTGAAATCGCAGCAAGTCAGTGTTGCAGGCTGCGAGAGTCAAGTATGGTTAGTGGGGCAGGAGCACCAAGGAATATGGTTTTTCTGTGCCGATTCGGATGCGCGGATTGTGCGTGGTTTAATTGCTTTAGTCCTTGCTGCGTACAACGGCAAGACCTACGCACAAATTCAAGCGTTTGATGTGGATGCTTATTTTGAAAAAATAGGCTTGATTGCCCATTTAAGTCCTTCACGTGGTAATGGCCTTAAAGCAATTGTCGATAAGATAAAAAATATCGATCCAAGCTGAGCATCTCCCCCTTTTTATGAAAGGGGGAATTATTACAGCATATCAACCGCTTTAGTGATGGCGGCGATCAACTGTTCAACCTCTTGTTCGGTATTGTAAATACCAAACGAGATTCTCACGGTGCCAGTTAATCCGAGCGCATCCATTAATGGGTGAGCGCAGTGATGGCCAGAGCGAACCGCGATGCCTTGCTGATCGAGTAGGGTGGCTATGTCTTGATGATGAACGCCATCCATCACAAAACTGAGAATACTGGCATTCGGTTGATAGCCGATCACGCGAATATCATCGAGCTGTTGCAGGGCTTGATAAGTACGTGCTTGTAATCTATGCAGGTGAGTTTCTACGGCCGTCCGATTGCAGTTTTGTAACCATTCGATTGCTTTGGCAAGGGCTATCGCCCCTGCGACATTCGGTGTGCCTGCTTCAAATTTCCCCGGCAGTTCGGCAAATGTTGTGCCTTCAAACGAGACTTTTTCTACCATCTTGCCGCCGCCATGCCATGGAGGCATTGTTTCAAGCAGCGCTAATTTTCCGTACAGAACGCCAATGCCAGCGGGAGCGTAAAGCTTGTGCCCAGAAAAGAGATAAAAGTCGGCGTCGAGTTCGCGCACGTTGACAGTTTCATGCACAATTCCTTGCGCGCCATCAATCACGACCACAGCGCCGACTTGGTGCGCTAGTTTAATTACAGTTTCAATCGGTTGGCGCGTGCCCGTCACGTTGGTGGTATGGGCTAGGGCGACAATTTTGGTTTTATTCGATAGCCGTGCTTGAAAAGCCTCAAGATCAAAGTGGCACTCTGGCGTGATGGGGACTTTGACGACGCTTGCTCCGGTTTGAGCCGCGACGATTTGCCAAGGCACTATATTGGCGTGGTGTTCCATTTCACTGACTAGAATCTCATCACCGGCTTGCAATGTATTACGTGCGTAAGTCTGCGCGATCAGGTTGATCGCTTCGGTCGCTCCGCGAGTCCAAATAATCTCTTTACGAGATGATGCGCCAATAAATTGAGCCATAGTGTCACGCGCCGCTTCAAAATCGCTGGTCGCTTTGGCCGTTAAGCGATGGCTACCACGATGTACATTGGCATTTTGTGTACTGTAGTAATGACTAATGGCATCTATCACCACTTGTGGCTTTTGCGTGGTAGCGGCGCTGTCTAGATAAATCAGAGTTTCGCCATCCACGGCTTGATTGAGTGCGGGGAATTGATCGCGAATGGTCTGCACGTCAAACATTATTGCTCACCTAACTTGTGATAATTCAATGCTGCCAGTGTCACCATTGGCTGTGCAACTGACCATGCGTGTGCTTTACCTGAGAGTGATATGATGATCTCCATCGCGAACTCAAGTGCTGTTCCCGGCCCTTGGCTGGTGATTAATTGATGGTTTGTATCGATGGTTACGCGTTGATCTCGCCATAAATCAGTGGGGATATGATCGCGAAAAGCCGGGTGCCCTGTCATGATCGCTTGCGGGAAAAGCTGATGATGTTGCAAAACTAAGGCTGGCGTGGCACAAATAGCCGCCAACCATCGACCATGGTTATGCTGTTGCTTGAGCATTTCGATTAGCACTGGATTGTCACGAAAGATCTCAGCGCCTCCAACGCCACCGGGCAGCGCAATCACGTCAAACTCTTCATCGATCACATCCTGCAGTTTACAGTCTGCGGTTAATGTCACTCCGCGTGAGGCTTTCATCATCAATTGCCCGTCGAGATTAGCACTGGCAACCACGACTTGATAGCCAGCTCTGACCATCATATCAATCACGGTGATCGCTTCCATCTCTTCACAGCCCGTTGCTATCGGGACTAAAATTCGTTTACTCATTGGCTTTTCCAGCTGTGTTCTATCTGTTGAATGGCGTGATATAACTTACTATTTTCTGGTGTTGCGAGCTGATGTTGCTCTGCTTTCTTCAGTAAATAGCCCGTAATAAAGTCTATCTCAGTCTTACGTTGATAGAAAATATCTTGATGCATTGACGAATAATTCTCTGCTGTGGCTTGAATCACCTGCTTAACCTTAGCAAGCAGTGATGATTGAGTGATCGCAAAGCCTTCAGCGCTCATGACATCGGCGACTTCTGCAACAATATTTGCCAACGGCCGTTGGAAGCGTTCATCGGCTAAATCACCATTGCGGCATTGCTCTAACGCGGTGAGCGGGTTAATCGCGCAGTTAATTGCAAGCTTATGCCATAGTGCTTCTTCAATCGTGTTATTCCACATTACGTTTGGCAATGCATGCTGAAGTACATCCACTAGAAACTGACACTGCTTGCCTTGGGCGTTGTAAGCCCCTAATTGAGTTACGCCTTTGCCAGTATGCAATACTTGATTCATTGACGGCTTGAGTGCACCGTGCGTAGTGGTTGAAAGCACAATAGGAAAGTCATTCAGTTGATCCTGCATCGAATCAAGCGCGCCCATGCCGTTGTGCATAAATAGCAAAATGGTGTCACGATTGAGTGTCTTCAGCTGTGGAGTGAGCGCTTGCTCGACTTGCCAAGCCTTAACAGTAATCAGTAAGAGATCGGCATGGCAGAGCGCGCTGTGATCATTGTAGGGCAGGGTAATAGACGCCTGTTTATCTAAAGCAATGGAAAGTGAAGATTGAGGTTGTCTGCCCCATAATGAAACGCGGTGTCCAGCAGCATGCAGCTTTGTCGCCCAAAGCAACCCAACCGCGCCCGGCCCAAGCACGACGATATTCATAACACCTCTCCATTGTTGACTTTGCACCAAGGATAATGAGGTAGAAATGGAAAGCAATAAAAATGGCGCTCGAGAGCGCCATTTGCCAAAACTTAGGTTCGATTAGAACTTGTAAGTCACAGCTAGGTAGTGACCAAAGCCAGTTGACTTGAAGCCATCAGTATCTTTGATACCGTAGATATCTTTGTAACCTTTTAGACCGTAACCCACAGCAAAGCGGTCTGAGTGCCAGTAGATACCGTTAAACATAGCACCGCCATCGCTAGATGTTGCGTATCCTTTACCTGTTTCCATACCAAATTGGTAATCGATGTAACCTTGGTAAGAGATAAATGAGCCGTTTTCAAAGAAGTAGAAAGGCTTGAACCAGTTGGTTGAGATTTGGAAACCATTCCAATCTTTCTTATTTGAATCGTAAGTACCGTACAGGTTTAAACCTACTTTACCTAGCCAAGGCACATTCACATCAGAGCCAAGGCCCACTTTTTGAGTGTTAACGCCAGAGTTACCACCCCATTCCATTAGCGTAGAGACATACAACTCTTGCACTGGCCCGAAAGACAAATCTTTACCTGTAAGTGCATCTAGTGACATACGAGGTGCAAATTTCATAAAGATTTTTTCTTTACCTTCTTTGTCACTGCTTGGGTTGCTTAGCAGGTTAAAGATATCAACGTAACCGTACAGATCAAAAATCCCTGAGCGGCCGCCAAATTCCATCTCTAGGTAATCATGCGATGACTCACCTGGTAATTCATCGATTGCAGCCATTAGGTTAAATTGCATCCATTTGTAATCGTTTTTATGGATGTCGCCATCTGAATAGTCAGCGGCCATAACTGGAGCAGAAGTTGCAGCCATTAGGCCTAGAGCTAGAAGTGATTTACGCATAAGGGGGACTCTCTATGTTTTGTCATAATTCAGCACACGTATATTTCTGATGTGCGTTCAATTGGCCCGAATAATAACGATAAAAATCTCAATTAAAAGTGATTGCGAATGCAAAAGTGAACAAACTTAGTGACTACGGTCACGTTAATGAATATTTGCTCGGAACTAAATTAATATTTCGTTCGCTTGCATCTTTAATGTGATTTTAATCACTTAAACGTTTGCTTTAGTATTGTTTTATGCAAATCGATAAACCAACATTTTTAGTTAGTGATCGTTTTGTAATCTTCAACGTATTTATTGACGGGCATGATGAAGAGTGATGAATGATGAAGAAATTGATGCTGTTTCCTTTAGCTTCAATCGTTTTACCAGAAGGGAAAATGAAGCTACGGATCTTTGAATCAAGGTATAAGAGGATGGTCACTCAATCCAGCCAGTCTGACTCTACATTTGGGATTTGTTTGATTGATAATAAAAAAGGCAATAAAGCAAATCAGTTATCTAAATTTGGGATGTTGGTTAAGATTGTTGATTTTGAAGCGCTCGACAATGGGATGTTAGGATTAACCGTGATGGGAATGGAGCGCTTTAAAATAGAGTCAGTAGTGAGCGAATTTGATGGCCTGCGAGTTGCTCAGGTCACGTCATTGCCCAGTTGGCCAGTAAGAGATTTAGAACCTCACGAATGGTATTTAAGCCACCAGCTACAAGCGGTTTATCAGCAATTCCCTCAGCTTGGCGAGCTCTATTCGCACTGTTTTTTTGATGATGCCAGTTGGGTGGCGCAGCGATGGCTAGAGCTGCTCCCTATCTCGATTCAACAATTTGATGATTTAATGAGGCAGGATGACGCGCACAGTGCGGTTGACTTTTTATTGCAGGTAATCGAAGTCTCACACTAACTTTGAAAGCGTGCAGTAAACTTAAACGAGAAGTCGCTCTGTAGTAGTGGCTCTGCATAAAAAAGAATACGACGAGTGATCGATGTATGCATTACTCACGTATAAAGGTTTATGGCTACTGTATGCCAATAACAACGGTTACTCCTAAAGGAAGAGCGCAGCATGAGCAGTGATTCTCAGCATAGTGTGTCGCTAAGCCCAAGCTACACCAAGCAAGACTGGGCTGAATGCATGGAACGTGTCAAGCAACGTGATAAGCAGGCGTTTGCCTTAGTGTTTCGTTATTTCTCTCCTCGCTTACAACAGTTTGCGTTTAAGCATGTAGGCAGTGAGCAAGTGGCGTTAGAAATGGTGCAAGAAACCATGACCACGGTGTGGCAGAAATCTCACCTATTCGATAACCGAAAAAGTTCGCTTTCGACGTGGGTTTACACGATTGCACGCAATTTGTGTTTTGATCTCCTGCGTAAGCAGCGCGGACGAGAGTTACATGTTTATGCCGATGATATTTGGCCAGCTGACTACTGCCCACCTGATTTGGTTGAACATTATTGTCCTGAACATGACATGTTAAAAGAGCAAATATTAAAGTTTGTGGCGTTGTTGCCTGAAGCTCAGCAAGCCATCGTGAAGGCGGTGTATCTTGAAGAACTGCCCCAGCAGCAGGTTGCGGAGATGTTCAATATTCCTCTCGGTACTGTCAAATCGCGTTTACGACTAGCCGTTGAAAAACTTAGACATTCTATTCAAGCGGAGCAATTATGAGCCACCATCCAAGCAACGAAGTACTGCAGCAGTATGCCAATGGTTCAATTGATGCGGCGCATGGCATTATGATTGCCACTCACCTTGAACTCTGTACTCAGTGTCGTCAACAGGTTCAATACTTCGAAACTCGGGCCGCCGAAGCATTGCTGAGCCAATCGTTGCCGCAACAAAGAATGGCCGTTTCTAATGATGATCATTTAAACCAGATGTTTGAAACGATCACGGCGCTGGATACTCTACACCCATCGACCTTGCGTAAGCCTGAGCCGATAGAAATTAAAGTCAATGATCGCGTTGTGATGCTGCCTAGTACACTGAGCCAACTGATTCGTTTTAAAGGCGAGTGGCGCAGCTATGGTGGTAAAGTTTTTAGTGCCCATCTAGATATTGCTGAAGACTCTCGCATGAACCTGATGTACATCAATCACAACGTGCAGATCCCTCAGCATACACACAAAGGGGTTGAGTCGACCTTGGTGCTCCATGGTGGCTTCAGTGATGAAGATGGGCATTATAAAGTGGGTGATTTCATTCAAAGAGATGCGAGTATTAAACACAGCCCTTTTACCAAAGTGGATGAAGATTGTTTATGCTTAACGGTGCTAACTGAGCCGATGCTGTTTACGCAAGGTGTTGCGAGAGTGTTTAACTTATTTGGTAAAGGTCTCTATCCGTAGTCCATAGCAGGCACATCAAATTAAAAAAGGTCGTATTGTACGACCTTTTTTTCATCTAACGCTTATCAATGCCTTGCTTGGCAATATCATCGATGTCTCTCTGCCGAGCTTTTTGCAGTAAATCAGCAAAATAATGGCGCAGTGAGTAGAGCATGATAAGGCTTGGTACTACCATCAGTGCGGTAATAATAAAGAATAGTGACCAATTATTGAGATAGTCGACCAACTCCCCGCTAAAGGAAGCCAGCGTGGTGCGGCCAAAGTTTCCTAGAGAGGCCAATAGCGCATATTGCGTTGCTGAAAATGCCTGCCCTGTTAATACAGTAAGAAACGAAACAAAGGCCACGGTGGAAAACGCAGTGGTAAAGTTATCGACAATTATGGTCGCCAAGAACAGATGCTCATTAGGGCCAACTTGAGCGATCCACGAAAACATCAAATTACTGGCAGACATCGCGATGCCACCAATCATCAAGCCGCGAACAATACCAAATCGCACGTTAAACATACTGCCAATCAAAGTGAAGAATAGGGTTGCTCCCCAACCAATTAACTTCGAGTAGTGGCCAATTTGTTCGTTGCTAAAGCCAATTTCTTTGTAAAATGGAATCGACATTCGGCCAAGAAAAGCTTCGCCAATCTTGAATAAAAAGACAAACAACAGCAGGGTTAGTGCTACTTGCGCGCCATTGCGTTTGAAGAAATCGAGAAATGGTTCGATTACGGTAACGGTGAACCACGCGACGACTTTCGAACCAACTACTTGATTGTGTCGCAGCTCCGCTTGATGCTGTAGTGCTTCGCGATGTGTTTTTGGTTCGCCCACCAAGAGCGTGAAAAGCATTAACAGCCCGACACAGAGTGCCATGCCATAATAAACGGCATTCCAACCGATACTATCGGCGTTTACAAAAGCGAGATAGCCCGGCAGAGAATATCCAGTCCACCACCCCATGATGGCCATGGCGGAGGCTTGTGGCAGCTTATTGGCTTGTGATTTGGGGAAAGTATCGATACGAAAAGCATCAATCGCGATATCTTGAGTGGCAGAAGCGATCGCAATGCCCAAGGCAAGCATTGAGGTAAACATCAAATTTTGGGCTGGATTGACACCCGCAATCAGCAACGTACAGATCAAAATGATCGATTGGCACAAAAATACCCAACTGCGGCGTTGACCTAATAATGGCGTCAGAATGGGTAATTTGACGCGATCCACCAATGGGGCCCATAGAAAATTAATCGCGTAAACTGCGAAGACACTGCCAAAATAACCAATAGCAGCGGTGGTTAAGCCTGCATCTTTTAGCCATCCTGACATATTTGAACCAATCAAAACCCACGGAAAACCGCTCGAACACCCCATCATAAATACCCACAATAGGCGTTTATCAAGATAGCTACGGATAGTTTCCATCCAAGTGAGAGAGGAGGAGGTTGATGGCATACAGTGAATCCTTGTCAGTAAAGCAGCTTAGGTCGAAAGGCGACCCAATAAAATCAAACGCCGATAAATCGGCGTTGGTATGGTTATTGTTCTAGTGTGACATTCGTAATAACGATTGGTTCGATGGGAACGTCTTGCATTCGCCCTTTCGTGCTGGTCGGCTGTTGAGCCATTTTTTGCACAACATCAAACCCTTGCGTGACTTTACCAAAGACTGCATAACCCGGTGGGCGAGCGTTGTAGTTGAGAAAATCATTATCGACCAAGTTAATAAAGAATTGGCGAGTAGCCGAGTTAGGATCATTGGTACGGGCCATTGCGATCGTCGCGGTGTCATTAGTCAACCCATTGCTCGCTTCATTTTTGATGGGAGCGTAAGTGGTGAGTTGTTTTAAATCCGCATCAAATCCGCCGCCTTGTGCCATAAACCCTGGGATAACGCGGTGGAACTGGCTGCCAACATAACTGCCATCTTCAACATATTTTACGAAGTTTGCGACAGTCGTTGGCGCTTTCTCTGTATTAAGTTCAACAGTAAATGACCCTAAGTTCGTCTCAATTAGGACGTTGGGCGCCGAAAACGCAGTACAACTGACGAGCGCTAATGTCGTAACGAGAGAACGTAACATTAAAATCGCTCCTGTAAATAACCATTAAGTTCGCTGTCATTGGCAATTTCTTTAAGTACCAAGTTCATGACATCGTTGAGTACCATTTCAATCTCATCATTTGAAGCGCTGAGTGTACCGGAACGTTTTGCCGTTCCGTTGAACGTTTTCACCAATTTGCCTTTTGGTGTTTCCGCGGTGATTTCAAGCGTGACACTGCCATCCATTTCATTCGACATGACGCTGTGTTTTACCGTCACTAGTGCTTCTGCAATTTCAACGGTGACATTGTTTTCGCTGTTCACTGTTAAGCGATAGCCTTGAGAGCTAAATTGCTCTGCCAACGCATTCTCAACCGCAATGCGAACATTTTGTTTGGCATGAATTGGCTCAATATTAGAGCGGCCACTATCCACTAAAGCCACATATTGCGCCGATCGAACATCTTTGCTAACCAGAGTAAAGGCTTTATTGTTGACGACCGTATTTTTGCTGGTCGTTGCAGTAGGCATAAAGTTGATTTGCTGTTGCTGAGGTGCGGCACAAGCGGTGAGTAATGCGATTGAGGCTGCGAGAACCAGTTTTTTCATGGTCATTTCCTTTCTTATCCTTGCCTATTTAGTTGCTTGTAAGATAACAAATTTATGGTTGGTCGCGACAGTTTTTACCTGCCCTTGGCCAAATAATCTTGCTAGTTTTACATCGTAGCCGAGGTGGCGATTGCCGATCACTAATAATCGTCCCCCTTTTTTAAGAACATGCTTTGCATCACAGAACATCTGCCAAGCAATGTGATCCGTGATAGCTTGTTGTTGATGGAATGGTGGGTTACACAATACTAAACAGCTACTCTCTTGTTGAAAACCATCTAAGCAGTTATTCGCAATGCATTGAATATTGCGATCTTCTCCTAAATTCTCCAGCAAATTTAGCTTTGCAGACTCGACGGCCATCAAGCTTTCATCAACGCAGGTCATGCGTACTTGAGGATTGAGTTGGCCCATCTTGATTGATAACACCCCGTTGCCGCATCCAAGGTCGATGATGTGCTGTAACTTAGGATCTTGTGGAAGATGCTGTAGAAAAAAGCGTGCGCCGAGATCCAATCCCTCACCTGAGTAGACATTCGGCAGATTTTTTAGACGGATGGATTCGCTTTCTACGGCCCATTCAGTTATGGGTTCCACCGTTTCAATCGGTGATACGTTCGGTGCTGAAAAAACGAGGCGGTGTTTTTTCCATGCAAGAGAAGTGCTTGTTGAACCTAAATACTTTTCAAATAAGTTTAAGGTTGATGTGTGGATCTCTTTCGCTTTGTTGACCGCTATCACAGGGCAATCTTGGGCAAGGGACTGACGGAGTTGGCTTAATTGCCAAACCAAGTGGCGATTGCTCTTGGGCAATTGAAAAAGCACCAGATCGACCGATTCAGGGATGGCATCCATTGTTGAGAGCAATTGCACGTTGCGGCACTGATTGCGCTGAAGATTGTTTAACGTACCTTGTTGCGAAATAAAAGAGTCGCTCATCATGGTGACGTGATGCTTATCTGCAAACCAACACGATAGAGCGCCAAAGTGATCGTTTAAAATAAGGATGCGTTTGCCTATTGCTAAATTCAACGCTTCAATATGATTAATCATATATTCATCGCCCGCATCCCAAGCTTGTAATGTTTCGTTTGAACGATGTGGGAAACGGTGCAAGCTCAACGTTCGATCATGCAGTGCCAACTCTGTTTTCATAATTTTTTATAGGTCGTAGTGAGAATTACGGATGCATTGTCTCAAATGGCGTAGAAACAAGGAACCAAAACCTTTCGCTATTCTATAAGGCTAGTTAAACTTAAATCTCTTTACACTCGTATATGTTCTCATGCTCTTATTTGAGGAAGAAAGGCAACGGTATGATCCAACCCATAATCGAACAAAAATTGCATCAAGCATTTCACCCTGATTATTTGAAAGTCGAAAATGAAAGCTACATGCACAATGTGCCTTCAGGATCGGAAAGCCATTTTAAAGTCATTGTGGTGAGTGACAGTTTTGAAGGAATGCGTTTGATTGGCCGTCACCGACAGGTTAACCAAGTGTTGGCAGAAGAGTTAGCGAACCACATTCATGCACTCTCGATTCATACCTACACACCACAAGAGTGGCAGGCGCAAATTAGTGGTGTACCTGATAGTCCTATGTGTATGGGCGGTGGAAAATAACTCGTTCAGAACCGTCTGAACATGCCGTTCTCTTGTTCTGTTTTTGAGCGGAATGTTAACAGTATTTAAACAAATTGACGAGATGAACAAGTTGAGAGAAATTGTTTTAGGTAGTGAATAAAAATAAATACTCATAAGGGGTAAGGAATAGGTTATTTGTGCGATGCTTCAAAGTTATGACTATTCGCTAGCCTTTATGATTCAAATCCTTCCAAATAAAACGACTTATCAGAGGATTGGTCATGGCATCAGGTTCCGAAAAAATGCTAGACTATTGCACCTAATGGATCTCATACCATACTTGTGATGAGGTTATTAAAAGGATGTTGCGGTTCTGGCGTTTAAAACAAGCCAAAATCGGACACAGAAATGTCGTGTCTAAGGCTGGTTTAACTTTCATTTGGCCTCTTATCAAGAACGACCATGAAAGATAAACAAGCCTTGAACTTACGCAATTAAAAGAATCTTTTTCCCGATAAAATAGTGCAAGTGCGTATGATTACAATAAAAAGGGGTTTGGACCTTCCTATTGCAGGAACTCCTTCCCAGGTGATTAATGATGGTAAGACCATCACTAAAGTCGCCTTGCTTGGCGAAGAGTACGTTGGCATGCGTCCTACCATGCATGTTCGCGTAGGCGATGAAGTAAAGAAAGCTCAAATTCTTTTTGAAGATAAAAAGAATCCGGGCGTTAAATTTACTTCACCAGCAAGCGGTAAGGTTATCGAAGTCAATCGTGGCGCCAAACGTGTCCTACAATCCGTTGTGATTGAAGTGGCAGGTGATGAGCAAATCACGTTCGATAGCTTTGAAGCTAGCCAACTAGCAAGTATTGACCGTCAAACGGTTAAAACTCAGTTAGTTGAGTCTGGTCTTTGGACTGCGTTGCGTACTCGTCCGTTTAGCAAGGTTCCAGCAATTGAGTCTTCAACTCAGGCTATTTTTGTGACAGCAATGGATACCAATCCATTAGCGGCAAAACCTGAGACGATCATTAATGAGCAATCTGAAGCATTCGTCGCTGGTCTCGATATCCTTTCAACTCTGACTGAGGGCAAGGTTTACGTCTGTAAATCTGGTACTAGCTTGCCACGCTCTTCACAGCCAAACGTTGAAGAACATGTGTTTGATGGCCCACACCCTGCAGGTCTTGTAGGGACTCACATGCATTTCCTCTATCCAGTAAATGCAGTCAATGTGGCGTGGAGCATCAATTACCAAGACGTGATTGCGTTTGGTCAATTGTTCTTAACCGGTGAGCTATACACACAACGAGTGGTGTCGCTTGCAGGACCCGTAGTCAACAAACCTCGTCTTGTCCGTACTCAGATTGGTGCTAGCCTCGAAGAGTTAACGGATAACGAATTGATGCCGGGCGAAGTTCGTGTCATCTCTGGTTCTGTACTTTCTGGTGTGAAAGCGGCGGGGCCTGTAGCTTATCTTGGTCGTTACCACCTCCAAGTATCGGTTCTGCGTGAAGGTCGTGACAAAGATTTTCTTGGTTGGGCAATGCCTGGCAAGAACAAATTTTCAGTCACTCGCTCTTTCCTTGGTCATCTATTCACAGGTCAGTTGTTCAACATGACAACCACAACCAATGGTAGTGATCGTGCGATGGTACCTATTGGTAACTATGAAAAAGTGTTGCCACTAGATATGGAACCAACGCTCCTACTTCGTGACCTATGTGCAGGTGACATCGATAGCGCTCAACGTCTCGGTGCCCTTGAACTGGACGAAGAAGATCTCGCATTGTGTACCTTTGTATGTCCTGGTAAATACGAATATGGTCAGCTACTTCGTGAGTGCCTAGACAAGATTGAGAAGGAAGGGTAATTTTCATGGGCCTTAAAAAGTTTCTTGAAGACATCGAGCATCATTTTGAACCTGGCGGCAAACATGAAAAATGGTTTGCCTTGTATGAAGCAGCAGCAACGCTTTTTTATACGCCTGGTTTAGTTACAAAACGAAGCTCACACGTTCGTGATAGCGTTGACCTCAAACGCATCATGATCATGGTTTGGCTAGCGGTATTCCCAGCGATGTTCTGGGGTATGTATAACGTTGGTCACCAATCGATTACTGCACTTAACCATCTGTATTCTGGCGCTGAATTGGCGACAGTCATCAGTGGTAACTGGCACTATTGGCTAACTGAAATGCTTGGCGGTACATTAAGTACGCAAGCCGGTTGGGCAAGTATGATGCTGCTCGGTGCGACTTACTTCCTACCTATCTACGCCACGGTGTTCTTGGTCGGTGGTTTTTGGGAAGTGCTGTTTTGTATGGTGCGTAAGCATGAAGTTAACGAAGGTTTCTTTGTAACTTCAATTTTGTTTGCTCTGATTGTTCCACCCACACTGCCTTTATGGCAAGCCGCTTTAGGGATTACCTTTGGCGTGGTTGTTGCCAAAGAAATCTTTGGTGGTACCGGGCGTAACTTCCTAAACCCAGCATTAGCCGGTCGTGCTTTTCTATTCTTCGCCTACCCAGCACAGATCTCTGGTGACGTTGTTTGGACAGCTGCAGATGGTTTTTCTGGTGCAACGGCGCTAAGCCAATGGGCTCAAGGTGGTAACGGTGCTCTGATCAATAAGGTCACTGGCGAAGCCATTACTTGGATGGATGCGTTTGTTGGTAACATTCCTGGCTCTATCGGTGAAGTGTCGACGTTAGCACTGGCGATTGGCGCGGCATTTATTGTCTACATGGGCATTGCTTCATGGCGCATTATTGCGGGTGTTATGGTAGGTATGATTGCCATATCAACGCTGTTCAATGTTGTTGGTTCAGACACAAATGCAATGTTTAATATGCCTTGGCATTGGCACCTAGTACTTGGTGGCTTTGCGTTTGGTATGTTCTTCATGGCAACCGACCCAGTATCGGCTTCATTTACTAACAAAGGTAAATGGGCATACGGTATTTTGATTGGTGCAATGTGTGTGATGATTCGTGTGGTTAACCCAGCTTACCCAGAAGGTATGATGCTGGCGATCTTATTTGCGAACCTATTTGCACCTTTGTTTGACCATATTGTGATTGAGAAGAACATCAAGCGGAGACTAGCACGCTATGGCAAGTAATAACGATAGCATTAAAAAAACGCTGTTTGTTGTTATCGCATTGAGCTTAGTGTGCTCAATCATCGTATCGACAGCAGCGGTTGGCCTGCGTGACAAGCAAAAAGTTAACGCAGTACTTGATAAGCAAAGCAAGATTGTTGAAGTTGCAGGCATTAACGAGTCTGGTAGCGTGCCAGAGCTTTTTGCTAAATACATTGAACCTCGTTTGATTGATTTTAAAACCGGGAACTTTGTTGATGGCGATGCAACAGCCTATGATCAACGCAAAGCTTCTAAAGACCCAGCTCAATCTATCAAGCTAACAGCGGAACAAGATAAAGCGAAGATTATTCGTCGTGCCAATACTGGGGTTGTTTACCTAGTGAAAAGTGGCGACGAGATTTCTAAAGTGATTGTTCCCGTTCACGGTAATGGTTTGTGGTCAATGATGTACGCATTTGTGGCTGTAGAAACCGATGGTAATACCGTTTCCGGCATTACTTACTACGAACAAGGTGAAACTCCGGGATTGGGTGGTGAAGTTGAAAACCCATCATGGCGAGCTCAATTTGTTGGCAAGAAATTGTTTGATGACAACCACCAACCTGCAATTAAAGTTGTGAAAGGTGGCGCTCCTGCCGGATCTGAGCATGGCGTTGATGGACTTTCTGGCGCAACACTAACCAGTAACGGTGTTCAACACACTTTCGACTTCTGGTTAGGTGATATGGGCTTTGGTCCATTCCTAGCAAAAGTTCGTGACGGAGGTTTGAACTAATGTCTAGCGCAAAAGAGATTAAAAAGAGCATTCTAGCGCCAGTGTTGGATAACAACCCAATCGCACTTCAAGTGCTTGGTGTCTGTTCTGCCCTTGCGGTAACCACTAAGTTGGAAACGGCGTTTGTTATGACGCTAGCCGTTATGTTTGTAACGGCTTTCTCTAACTTATTCGTTTCGTTAATTCGTCACCACATACCTAACAGTGTGCGTATCATCGTTCAGATGGCGATCATTGCTTCATTGGTTATTGTTGTTGACCAGATCCTACGTGCTTACTTATACGATATCTCGAAACAGCTATCGGTGTTCGTAGGGTTGATCATTACTAACTGTATCGTAATGGGCCGTGCTGAAGCATTTGCAATGAAGTCGGCACCGATTCCTTCCTTTATCGATGGTATCGGTAATGGTCTGGGTTATGGTTTTGTATTGATCACTGTTGGTTTCTTCCGCGAACTTCTTGGTTCAGGCAAGCTATTTGGAATGGAAGTTCTACCTCTTGTGAAAGATGGTGGCTGGTATCAACCTAACGGTTTGATGTTGCTAGCACCTTCGGCATTCTTCCTAATTGGCTTCATGATTTGGGCGATTCGCACGTTCAAACCTGAACAACTAGAAGCGAAGGAGTAAGGGCGTTATGGAACATTATATCAGTTTGCTTGTTCGATCGATTTTTATCGAAAACATGGCACTCTCTTTCTTCTTGGGTATGTGTACATTTCTTGCTGTATCTAAGAAAGTAAAGACATCGTTTGGTTTAGGGATTGCGGTTACGGTTGTTCTGACCATTTCAGTACCAGTGAATAACTTGGTTTATAACTTGTTACTTAAACCAGGTGCATTGGGTGAAAATATTGATCTTACATTTCTAAATTTCATTACCTTTATCGGTGTTATTGCCGCATTGGTACAGATCTTAGAGATGATATTGGATCGTTTTTTCCCACCTTTGTATAACGCGCTGGGCATTTTCTTACCTTTAATCACAGTGAACTGCGCCATTTTTGGTGGTGTATCTTTCATGGTTCAGCGTGATTATAACTTTGCTGAATCCGTCGTTTACGGTTTCGGTTCGGGTGTGGGTTGGATGTTAGCGATTGTCGCTCTTGCCGGTATCCGTGAGAAAATGAAATATTCAGATGTACCTCCGGGTTTACGTGGTTTAGGGATTACCTTCATCACGGCGGGTCTAATGGCGTTAGGCTTTATGTCTTTCTCTGGTGTTCAACTGTAAGTCGGGTAAACCGCAACAATTAAGGAATAGTCAATGGACATTATTCTTGGTGTAGTGATGTTTACCCTGATTGTTCTAGCACTCGTTTTGGTAATTCTATTTGCTAAATCTAAGCTAGTTCCAACAGGCGACATTACAATTTCAATTAACGGTGATGCAGATAAGTCTATTGTGACTAATCCAGGTGGTAAGCTACTGAGCGTACTTGCAGGTTCTGGTGTCTTTGTATCATCGGCGTGTGGTGGTGGCGGCTCTTGTGGTCAATGCCGTGTAAAAGTGAAATCTGGTGGTGGTGATATTCTTCCTACTGAACTTGATCACATTACTAAAGGTGAAGCTCGTGAGGGTGAACGTTTAGCGTGTCAAGTGGCTGTGAAAACAGACATGGATATTGAACTTCCTGAAGAAATTTTTGGTGTTAAAAAGTGGGAATGTACCGTTATCTCTAACGACAACAAAGCCACCTTCATTAAAGAGCTTAAACTTCAGATCCCTGATGGCGAGTCAGTGCCTTTCCGTGCTGGTGGTTACATTCAGATCGAAGCGCCAGCACACCACATCAAATATTCAGATTTTGACGTGCCAGAAGAGTATCGTGGCGATTGGGATAAATTTAACCTGTTCCGCTACGAGTCAAAAGTTGATGAAGACATTATTCGTGCTTACTCAATGGCGAATTACCCTGAAGAGTTCGGTATTATTATGCTAAACGTGCGTATTGCTACGCCGCCGCCTAATAATCCCAATGTGCCACCGGGTCAGATGTCTTCTTACATTTGGTCACTGAAAGAAGGTGATAAATGTACTATTTCTGGTCCATTTGGTGAGTTCTTTGCCAAAGATACGGATGCAGAAATGGTCTTTATCGGTGGTGGTGCGGGCATGGCTCCAATGCGCTCACACATCTTCGATCAGCTTAAGCGTTTAAAATCTACCCGTAAGATGTCTTATTGGTATGGTGCGCGCTCTAAGCGTGAGATGTTCTACGTTGAAGATTTTGACGGCCTTGCAGCTGAAAACTCGAATTTCGTATGGCACTGTGCGCTTTCTGATCCAATGCCTGAAGATAACTGGGATGGATACACAGGTTTCATCCACAATGTATTGTATGAAAACTATCTGAAAGACCATGAAGCGCCTGAAGATTGTGAATACTACATGTGTGGTCCACCGATGATGAATGCGGCTGTGATTGGCATGCTGAAGAACCTTGGTGTAGAAGATGAGAACATCCTTCTTGATGACTTCGGTGGTTAATTCACTGAAGTAAGTAAAACCCATGGCTGGCTCTGATGAGTCAGCCATTGTTTTTTTCAAGTTTTAGTTTTGCCTTGTGGTTTTGAATTCCAACTCAGTTAACATAGAAAATAGGTGTAGGAATTTCTTTTCTATAACCACTTCTTTTCTATATTCACTTTCATTTTTAGGAGTAAACAAGTGAAAAAATGGCTTGTTGCGTTAGCTTCTCTATTCATCTTGGCGGGTTGTGAAAAATCGGTTGAGCAAGTTCATCTCAGTGGCCCTACTATGGGCACGACTTACAATATTAAGTACCTGAAAGCTGAAGGTATCCCTAGCTCGGAGGCTCTCCAAAAGGAAGTTGATCGGTTATTGGAAGAAGTGAACGATCAAATGTCGACCTATCGTAAAGATTCTGAGCTCAGCCGTTTTAATCAATATCAAGGAACGGAACCTTTTACGGTTTCTTCTCAAACCGCAACCGTGGTGAAAGAAGCGCTGCGTCTTAACGGTCTTACTTTAGGTGCATTGGATGTCACTGTTGGTCCTTTGGTTAACCTATGGGGTTTTGGCCCTGAAGCTCGTCCTGATGTGGTGCCAAGCGATGCAGAATTGGCTGAGCGTAAAACCAATATAGGCATTGAGCATCTTAGCGCAACCGACACTACGTTAAGTAAAGATCTTCCTAATCTCTATGTGGACCTTTCAACTATTGCGAAAGGATGGGGAGTCGACGTGGTTGCTGACTACATTCAATCACAAGGCATTGCCAATTACATGGTTGAAGTCGGTGGTGAGATGCGCTTAAAAGGCGTAAATCGAGAAGGCGTAGCTTGGCGAATCGCCATAGAAAAACCGACAGTTGATGAACGTACCGCTCAAGAGATCATTGAACCTGGTGATCTGGCAATTGCCACTTCAGGTGATTACCGCAATTATTTTGAGCAAGATGGTGTGCGTTATTCTCACATTATCAATCCAATCACTGGCAAACCCATCCATAATAAAGTGGTATCAGTTACCGTTTTGGACGCATCTTCAATGACGGCAGATGGCCTAGCGACTGGATTAATGGTACTAGGAGAGACGAAAGGTATTGAGGTTGCAGAGCAATACAATATTCCTGTGTTCATGATTGTGAAAACAGAACAAGGTTTTGAAGAGATTGCCTCCAGCGCATTTAAGCCATTTCTAAATAAAAAGTGAGTTAAGTTATGAATACTTTTTTCATTACATTCAGTGTATTTCTGTGTGTCATTGCCGCGATGGCGGTTGGCTATGTCTTTCAAAAGAAAGTAGTCAAAGGCAGTTGTGGTGGATTAGGTGCTGTTGGCATTGAAAAAGTGTGCAATTGCCCAGAGCCTTGTGATGCACGTAAAAAACGCGAAGCTAAGGCCGCAGCAAGAGCTGAAAAGTTAGCGCATTGGGAAAAAGATCGTATCGCCTGAGCTACGATTAAAGAGCCTGTTTTGTGCAGGCTCTTTAATTTTTAAAAGCAATTCATTTCAATCCATAGAAACCAAGAATATACTGTTTATGTATACAGTCTTTTGATGGTTTTGAATTGGAAAATAAAATCAAAAAAATTATCCATATTGATATGGATTGTTTCTACGCTGCGGTAGAAATGCGTGATAACCCCGAATATAGGCATCGCCCTCTAGCCGTTGGTGGTCATGAAAAGCAGCGTGGTGTGTTAAGTACTTGCAATTATGAAGCGAGGAAATTTGGCGTTCGTTCCGCAATGCCGACTGCTCAAGCCTTAAAATTATGTCCCAATCTGCTGGTCGTTCCGGGGCGGATGTCGGTATACAAAGCTATCTCCATTCAAATCCGACAGATATTCGAACGTTATACTTCCATTATTGAGCCGTTATCATTAGATGAAGCATTTCTTGATGTGAGTGATTCACCGTTATGTCAAGGAAGCGCAACATTGATAGCTCAAGCTATTCGCCATGATATTCACAACGAACTCCAACTGACCGCCTCTGCAGGTGTAGCACCTGTAAAATTTTTGGCTAAAGTGGCCTCTGATATGAATAAGCCTAACGGTCAATTTGTAATACCACCCGATAAAGTACAGCAGGTGGTCGATTCATTGCCGCTAGAGAAAATACCCGGTGTCGGTAAGGTTAGTCTGGAAAAGTTGCACCAAGCGGGTTTTTATAAGTGTGAAGATATCAAGCTAACGGACTATCGAGAGCTACTTCGTAACTTTGGCAGATTAGGCGCTTCACTATGGAAGAAAAGTCATGGAATTGATAATCGCGAAGTCGTGACAGAGAGGGAGCGCAAATCATTAGGTGTCGAAAGAACATTTAGTCAAAATATCTCAAGTTATGAAGAGTGCTGGCAGGTGATTGAACATCATCTCTATCCAGAGATAAAAGCGAGGTTAGACAGAGCGAGTGTTGATGGTTCGATTGTCAAACAAGGGATCAAAGTCAAGTTTGCCGATTTTCAACTTACGACGATTGAGCATCTTCATCCACAGTTAGAGCTCAATGATTTTCGAACCCTTTTGGAGAATATTTTGTTGCGGCAAAACGGGCGAGAAATTCGCTTACTTGGTTTACAGGTGATGTTAAAGCCAGAAATGCTCAATAAGCAGCTCAGTTTTTTTTTAATTAGTGAAACAAACTAACATTTATGTCATTAAATTGACGGTTTTTAGGTTGAAATCATTTATATTGCTAGCGAGAAATACTAACTCATCAAATATCCACACCTGATATGGTTAGTCATAAAACGATCGATGAGAGAAAACAATGAAAAAAGTAGTGTTAGTCACTTTAATGTTGTTGAGCTCCCCTTTGTGGGCAGCGCAGTGCCGAGTTGATGTGAACCATGAAGTTCACCTTGATGGTGATAAGGTTGAAATTCTTAAAACGAGCACCGACACTGTTTTGATAGATAAACAGAATAATCTCTATATCCGTGGTGAAAAGATGGAACTCGACAGTGAGCAGAAAACGGCCCTTGAGCAGTATAGAGAAAGCATGAATGCTTCATTGCCTAAAGTAAAACAGATGGCGAGTGATGGCTTAGCGTTGGCGAATGATATTTTGGATGATGTTGCGAAAAGTATTGAATCTCCCAACGCCTTCGATAGCGCCAAGCAATCCATAGCCACTTTTTTTGCCAATATTGAATCTCGTTATTACAAAGATGGTGAGCTGGTTCTCCCTGCGCAGACTTTTGAATCAATGACGCAAACTTGGGCCGATGATTTTGAAAAAGCGAAAGCTTTATTTAACAAAGAGTTTATATCCGGCGCCTTCGGTGCCCTTTCACTGAAAATGAGAGAAGAGGGTGGCTTAAACATCACAAAATTGACCGATACAATGGCGGACTTAAAAGTTAAGTTAGCCGAGCGAATTCAAGAAAACGCCGCCACAATTCAAAAAGAGAGTCGTGATTTTTGTGAGTCTCTTGATGATATGGTTGAGCAGGAACAACAACTGCACCAAAAAATACCAGTATTAAAAGATTATCAAGTCTTTACCATCTAAACTTAAAGAGCACATTCGGTGCTCTTTATTTGTGTCTATGATGTTAGGTTAATTTACTGGTATGGATGTTGTTTAATAATTTTAGTTTGAGATGGTTAACAGCATTAGTTTCAATAGCCTTCGTTGTGCTGTTTATTTTGTGTTATCTGCTATTTAAGTTTATGTGGTCTTATGATCGCGCCGTTGAAGATGCTCTTTCCTTGCAACGAGGTGAGGTTAACCGAGTTCGAACTGTTCTTAATATGCAAAAAGCGGACATGGGGGCATCATTGGCTGATTATGCAGCATGGAATGAAATGGCCGATTTTATTGCTAAGCCTAATGATGATTTTATTCGCGACAGTATTGGTACTCACACCTTTGAATCCAAGTCATTAGACGGTATTTTTATTTTTAATCCAGATGTGCAATTAGTTTGGGGCCAGCGCTACGACTATGAGACTGGCCATGAAGCCAGTTATGATGCGATTCGATATAATTTTGGTGATATTTTAGCGGACGCGATGAAAGCACCAAAAGATTTCATCAAACCGAATCTCAGTTTTATCGTGATAGACGACAAACCTTTTATCGTTGCAACCTCTCGGGTTTGTAATAGTGACGCAAAGGAATGCGACAAAGGTTATTTACTTTTTTTAAAAAGGATCAGTGGACAGTTTATCAATGAGCTTGTGATTGCAACTGGGGTGAATGTGGAAGTGATGCTGATCAAAAGTCTTAATGATCAAACCGTTGCCGCGCCACATGAAGATAATATCTCTTACCTTGAAATGCTTGATTATCGCAATCGTCTTACTGTGTTGATTAAAGTAAGTCATACCGTTAAAGTCCCACCGTTTATTCAATGGCAGGAACTGTCTGGGCTTGCTTCATTCTCTATCCTAATGTTTTTCTTGAACTTAGTTGTAGCGAATAAAGTAGTCAAGCCAATCAATGATGCCAATCAAGTGCTGGATCAATTTAAAGCATCGGGTGGAAAGATGCCTAGTGAGCGCTCCTTCATATCGAAGGAAATGAAAGAGTTTTCTCGTACGATGAACCAAATAGTATGGGAGCTGGAAACCAGTCGGCGTGAACTAAAATGGCAATCAGAGCACGATCCACTCACACGTATTGCGAACCGCCGTCGTTTAGAAAAGGTCTTTAAAAGCTATATTGTTGATTATCAATTTAGATATATCGTATTGTTTTTAATCGATATTGACTATTTTAAATTGTTCAATGATCACTACGGCCACTTAGAGGGTGATGAAGCATTGAAATCTGTTGCGACTAGCTTAAAAAAATTGGATTTTGGCGGTGAAAAACTGGTTGCTCGCTTTGGTGGAGAAGAGTTTTGTGTAGTTTTGGCGAGCGACATCGAAATTGATGGTCAAGCTTATGCTAAACGACTGATCGAATCGGTTGAATCGCTGCGCATCACCCACCAATTTTCCCCGGCGAAGAAGACGCTTTCAATCAGCGTTGGAGGGGTTGAAATTGATACCCCACAGTTGAATCACTATCTAGATTTCTTTCATGTGGCTGATAGAGCACTTTATGCAGTCAAAGCACAAGGAAGAGGTCGTTATCTCGTGCAAAAATTCACCTCTAATCTCCCGTTAACATTGCCTGTTCAATAATCTTTACGCAGTAAATTCTGTTTATTTTTGCAATGCTTGTTTAATTAATAAGCAGTGTAATTGCTCTATTTGATTGCCTGTATTACTGTACTAGCTAACTAGTCTATTGATATTTGTGTGAGTGGTATGACACAGTCTGATTCTCGTGAACATTTTGGTTCACGTCTTGGTTTTATTCTTGCGGCGGCGGGTGCGGCAGTTGGCCTAGGTAATATCTGGGGCTTTCCAACCCAAGCGGCAAGCAACGGCGGCGGCGCATTCTTATTGGTTTATTTGGTGATGATCATGGTCGTTGCCTTCCCTATGTTAGTGGTTGAAATGGCGATAGGCCGTTTTGGGCAAGCAAACCCTGTTGATAGCATGCGCTCATTAACGCCTCATCCACTAGGTAAAATGGTCGGTGGCTTTGTCGGTTGGATTGGTTTGAGTGTTCCGAGTGCGGTACTGGCGTTTTACAGCATCGTCGGGGGCTGGCTAATCTGCTTTTTATTCGGTGCGATGACAGAGTTATTGGGTTTTGTGGAAATCACAGCTTGGTTGAAAGGGTTTAGTGTTGAGCGTAACTTATTCGGAACCTTAGTGTTTTATATTTTGACGATTCTAATCGTGCAAGGTGGTGTTAAAGACGGGATTGAAAAATGGTCAACGCGTTTAATGCCTGCATTGTTTGTACTGTTTGGTGTGCTGTTTGTTTACATCATGATGCAAACAGGAGCTATGGAAGGTTTACAACACTATTTAGTCCCTGATTTTTCAAAGGTGTTTGACAGACATCTCTTACTGGCGGCAATGGGGCAAGGTTTCTTCTCATTAACCATTGGTGGCTGCTCGATGCTGATTTACGGCTCTTATCTGAGCAAGCAAGAAAACCTGCCGAAGATGGCACTAAATGTGACTTTAGTGGATACCGCCGTGGCTTTCATTGCTGGCCTTGTTGTGTTGCCTGCGATGTTTGTTGCGATGCATAAAGGTGTGGAAATCTATGCCGCTGACGGTTCTTTACTAAATTCAGATACGCTCGTTTTTACCGTGTTGCCATTGATGTTTGATAGCCTTGGTTGGATGGGGCAGGTGTTTGCTATCGTATTTTTCACTTTACTGACGATCGCCGCGTTAACCTCTTCTATCTCTATGCTGGAATGCCCTGTAGCCTTAGTCAGCGAGCGTTTTAATACGAAACGCGCACCAACAAGCTGGGTATTAGGCGCGTTAATTGCGCTAGTCAGTGTCGTTATTGTTTATAATTTTGGTGCGCTATTTGGCTTAGTGGCAACGGTTGCGACGCAATATTTGCAGCCGACAGCAGCGCTGATGTTCTGCCTATTTGGCGGTTGGGTATGGCGTCGTCACGCGAAGGTCAAAGAGTTAGAACAAGGTTTCCCTGAGTTCCAATTGGGTTGGTTTGGTAAAATCTGGCCTTGGTACGTGAAATTTGTCTGCCCTGTATTAGTGGCTACGGTGATTTGGGCTTCGTTCGGTTAATGAATTACTTTCTTCCTCCCACCCACACTTAAACAGCATAAAGCCCTTTGAATAAGGGCTTTATTATTGAACTTATGTGTCTCTATTGTTTAGAGTTATCGACTATTTAGACCATCGACGGTGGCATCAAGTGTCCCGTGGTCAGAGGTTCTAAATCGCTGTCTGCGACCTCTTCAATAAAATCGCCCACGACTTGCTCAACCATCTCATCGCTTTGCGAGAAGTAGGCGAGATGGAATACGGCATCTCCTTCATTAACAAGAGGCAGAGTTTGTTGGCCAATCACAATACCACCCTTATTGGCTCTTAATTCGACTTCGACATGACCAAGCGGTGAGTTGATATAGGCAAGCACTTGTCCTTTTTCGACCTTGTCACCAAGCGTCACTACAGTGCGCAAGATGCCATCGCTTTCGGCTCTGAGCCAACTGGTTGATTTTGCGATGATCGATGTCGGTACGGCCTTGCGACTTTTGCGCATCATACCAATGGCTTGCATGGTGCGTTTCACACCGACAATACCCGCATTGATGGCAATAGGTTCAAATTTTAGCGCTTCACCTGCTTCATAAGTTAATACTGTGATGCCTGATTTCTCCGCTTCACTTCTGAGCGAGCCATTACGCAGTGGAGAGTCGATGATCACTGGGGTTGCAAATGCTTGGGCAATACGCAAGGTTTCAGGATTAGTGAGATCGGCGCGGATTTGTGGCAAATTCGTGCGATGAATAGCACCAGTATGCAGGTCAATGATGTAATCACAACGTAAAGCTACTTGGGAAAAGAAAGTATGTGCAATGCGAGAGGCGAGGGAGCCAGTTTCACTTCCAGGGAAGCAGCGATTGAGATCGCGTCGATCAGGAAGGTAGCGAGATTTATGAATAAAGCCAAAGGCATTGACGATGGGGACAACAATCAGTGTCCCTTTTAGTTTTTGCGGGTCAATGGAGTTGATCAGTTGACGGACTATTTCAACGCCGTTCAGTTCATCACCATGGATGGCGGCATTGACCATTAAGGTTGGGCCAGTGGATATTCCATTAATGATTTCGATAGGGATAGAGAGTGGCGAGTGTGTATAAAGCTTAGCCGCTTCTAGCTCCATTGCCTTGCGCGTTCCTGGGGGAACTGAATCCCCCAGGAAATGAAATGCTGTGTTTTTCCTAACCTTTGCCACGTGTTTTTGTCCCTTTCGTTGCCGCATTTTTTTCAATAAATTCGACAATCAACCCGGCGATATCTTTACCAGTAGCGGCTTCAATACCTTCAAGACCTGGCGATGAATTGACTTCCATCACTAATGGGCCACGTTCCGATCGCAAAAGATCCACACCCGCAACATTGAGACCCATAATCTTCGCCGCATCGATAGCCGTCTTACGTTCTAGAGGGGTGATTTTTACCAAAGAGGCCGTTCCGCCGCGGTGTAGGTTAGAGCGAAACTCACCATCGGCACCTTGCCGTTTCATGGCTGCGATAACTTTGTCGCCAATAACGAAACAGCGAATATCGGCGCCACCAGCCTCTTTGATGTACTCTTGCACCATGATATTGGCTTTCAAGCCCATGAACGCTTCGATCACACTTTCTGCTGCTTTGCGTGTTTCCGCTAACACTACACCGATGCCTTGAGTTCCTTCAAGTAATTTAATTACTACCGGTGCTCCTCCGACCATGTCGAGTAAGTCTTTGACATCATCGGGTTTGCTGGCGAAACCAGTAATTGGCATACCAATGCCGCGACGAGACAATAGCTGCATTGAGCGAAGTTTATCTCTGGAACGGCTAATAGCCACAGATTCATTGACAGGATAAACCCCCATCATTTCAAATTGGCGTAATACCGCAGTACCGTAAAACGTAACGGATGCACCAATACGAGGAATGACTGCATCAAAACCCGCTAACTCTTCACCTTTAAAGTGAATTTCGGGTTTTTCAGAATTGATATTCATATAGCAACGCAGCCCATCAATCACTTTGACTTGGTGGCCACGGCTTTTACACGCTTCAATCAGACGCTTGGTTGAATACAACGAAGCATTACGTGACAGAATACCAATTTTCATTATTTGCTCTCCTCGAAAGCGATTAAAAACGATTTAGTTGGATTAACTAAAATTCGACGGTGCATTGCGGTGCGACCTAATAGCATACGAAAACCCATATTTTCGCGATTGGTTAACGTTATTTCAATGGGCCAAGTTTGGCCGCCCAAACTGACGTCTGATTGAATAACGTAACGTGACTCTTCATGGCCACCGGAATCACGGACGATTCGTTCATCAATGACTTTAGCTTCGCACACTGTGACCTTGTCATTATTGCGCTGCACAGGGTGGATCCAAAAGCGAACCCAAAGAGTCTCTTCCTTGGTGAAGCTCTCTACCTTAAATGCGTGTAAGCACGACGTGCGGGCTCCGGTATCGACTTTGGCATTAATTTGCTCAATACCTAACCCTGGAAGGCTAAGAGTTTCTCGCCATCCGACAATCATTTTTTCTTTCATCGCAGTTTCAATATTTTTGGAGAATGTAAGACGCCGCTAAGGAGTAGCCGCATCCCCGATACAACTTTTAAATGGTGTTATCGCTTGAAGAGAGTGTGGTGAATAACTCTAGGAACTTCAAGGGGGCGAACTCTAGCAGTCACAAAAAATGTGCGCTAATGAAATTAATTTGCCTTATCGATAAAATTAATTGATAGAAAAAGAGGTAAGGATTGATGCCGAATTCCGCTGCCAAAGCAAGATATTCATCAACTTGCTATTACACGCTGGTTGAAGAATTCGACATCAGAGTGGGTTAAGCTTTCGCTGGAATATGCTCTAGTAGGGCAACCATTTGCTCCCAGAAAAGGTCGACTGTGTCGATCTTCACTTTCTCATCCGGTGAGTGAGGGAATTTAATGGTTGGGCCAAACGAAACCATATCCATTTCTGGGTAAGGTTTTTTGAAAAGACCACATTCTAGACCAGCATGGATCACCATGATATTCGGTTTATGACCGTAAATACCTTGGTACATGTCTCTGAAAATAGCCATGATCTCTGAATCGGCATCTGGTTTCCAGCCCGGATAAGCACCAGTAAAGGCAATTTCCGCATTCGCTAGCTCAGCAACGGATTTGAGCATGCTTTCAACCTGTTGGCGACCTGAATCAATTAGAGAACGAATAAGGCATAACACAGTCACAGAGTTTTCTTGTGTGGTAATCACACCGACATTCAATGAGGTTTCAACCACGCCTTCAATTTCATCGCTCATCCGGATCACACCGTTTGGACACGCGTTTAATGCGGCAATAAAACGTTGTTGATCAACAAGAGCGAAGACATTTTCTGCATTTTCTTGCAGGTTATTGAAAGTGACGATTCCCGTTTCGACGCGTCCAAGCTCTTCTTTCACTAGCTGGGTATAGGAGCTAAATAGCTCATCCAGTTTTACCCCATTTTCGGCAGGAATGGCCACGGTGACAAACGCTTCTCGAGGAATGGCGTTACGTAGGCTACCACCGCGAAACTCGATCAAACGTAAATCAAGTTCTTGTGCGTGACTAGCAAGAAAGCGAGCCAGTAGCTTGTTAGCATTCCCACGGCCAGTATGGACGTCACACCCAGAGTGACCTCCTTTTAACCCTTTCAAAATCAATTGATGTGTTACGTAACCAGCAGGCATGGCTTGTCGTTGGATATTAAAAGTCATTGCGCCATCAATACCACCAGCACAGCCCATATATACTTCGCCCTCTTGTTCTGAATCAGTATTGAGCAGGATCTCTCCTTCTAACCAACCCGCTTCAAGGCCGAAAGCACCAGTCATACCCGCTTCTTCATCAATCGTCAGTAACACCTCAATAGGACCGTGCTTGAGCTCTTTTGACGCAAGAACAGCCAAACATGCTGCCATACCCATGCCGTTATCGGCACCTAAAGTGGTTCCTTTGGCCGTTACCCATTCGCCATCGATATACGGTTGGATAGGGTCCTTAGCAAAGTCGTGCTGCGTGTCTTCGTTTTTTTGCGGCACCATATCAATATGAGCTTGTAGAACCACACCTTTCTTATGTTCCATGCCAGCTGTCGCTGGTTTTTTTATGAAAACGTTGCCGGTTGGATCTCGGCGTACCGCTAAACCCTGCTCTGTCGCCCACTGGATGATGTGTTGGGCTAAGGCTTCTTCATGCTTAGATGGGTGAGGAATGGAACAGATTTTATCGAAAAATTGCCATACGGGTGCCGATGACAATTTACTGATTTCAGAATAGAACTCAGACACGGAATACTCCTTTTATTCGAGCTTGCCAGATCATGAACAGGCGAAATGTTTCTTTGGTAGCGATATCGACTAGATCTGAGCATGACTTGTAGTGGTGGACAGCATACCACTCTCGACAATCAGCGAGTAGCCTCACCGCTTGAGAATTGTTTTATTGGTGTCACATTAAATCGACTGTAGCGTATAGAAGAGATGACACAATCGGCGATGAGATTCTTCCTCTTACCGCCTAATAATCATTTTTTGCTGATATTTGTGTAATTTAATTACCTAAATCTGTTGATGTAGATCATTAAAATAAAATTATGTGATTTTTATCACGCTAAATATTGTAATTTAATTTCTTGGTGGTATATTTGTAACCAACTTCGAAAGCGAAGAAAAAATGCTCAAAGGATGAGTCCGTTTATCGCCTCCATGGAACCGAGAAATCAAATTTATGTTCAATTGATTTTATAAGGTGATAGTTATGAAAGGTTTACCATCTGCAATGTTCTGGACAAACAAGTCTGTTTACACTGGCAACTTTGCTTACCCAACAAGCTTTGGTTATTAAGACTTTAAGCATGTTATTTGAACTGTATGTTCACCCCCTAGATATTGGAATTTTTTTGTAGTCAGTTTGGCTAAAATGATTCGCCGCCACCTCAGATGAGGTGGCGTTTTTTTATCTCAATGTTCAGCACTTCCTTTACGGCTCAATGGCAATACGATATGGAAATCCGCTTTTTCTTTTTGAAGAAATGAAGCGCGACTAGGTTCATAAGCCATTAATAAAAGCATATTACAGTCTTAATTCTATCTGGAATTTGTGATCTGATCTCTCTATAATCCACAGCCAATCGATTACGCAACCGTTTACTTTTTACCCTTATAGGACTCGATCATGCTCGAAAGGCTATTTAAACTTAGTGAATATGGCACAAACGTGCGCACTGAGGTTATCGCAGGAATAACGACATTTCTCACGATGGCATACATTATCTTTGTTAACCCTGCGATCTTAGCGGATGCCGGCATGGACCGTGGTGCAGTATTTGTTGCTACGTGTCTTGCGGCGGCTATTGGCTGTTTCATCATGGGCTTTGTTGCCAACTACCCAATCGCACAGGCTCCGGGTATGGGGTTAAACGCATTTTTTACTTACGCCGTTGTGCTCGGCATGGGATATACATGGCAAGTTGCGCTGGCGGCGGTATTCGTTTCTGGTGTGCTGTTCATTTTTCTTAGTATCTTTAAAATCCGTGAGTGGATCATCGGTTCGATTCCGATGTCATTACGAACGGGGATCTCGGCCGGTATTGGACTTTTTCTTGCCTTTATTGCCCTGAAAAATGCAGGCATTGTGGTTGATAACCCTGCAACTTTGGTTTCTGTCGGCGCAATTACTTCTCTTCCTGCTGTACTCGGTGCGATAGGTTTCTTCCTGACGATTGCTTTGGTTCATCGTGGTTTAAAGGGTGCTGTAATGATCGCGATTCTTGCGGTTACTGGCCTTGGTTTAGTGTTTGGTGACGTTCAGTGGCATGGCATTATGTCGGCACCACCAAGTATTGCGCCAACTTTTTTGCAGCTTGATTTCTCCGCCGTTTTTGAAGTGGGTATGATCTCAGTGGTGTTTGCGTTTCTGTTTGTCGATCTATTTGACACGGCTGGCACCTTAGTTGGTGTGGCGCAAAAGGCAGATTTGATTGGCAAAGATGGTAAAATCCCACGTCTAAATAAAGCATTGCTTGCCGATTCTACTGCTACGTCAGTCGGTGCCCTGCTAGGTACATCAAACACAACCTCTTATATTGAAAGTGTGGCGGGTGTTGCTGCTGGCGGGCGCACAGGGCTGACTGCAGTCGTTGTTGGCATTTTGTTCTTACTTGCATTATTCTTCTCGCCATTAGCTGGAATGATCCCTGCGTACGCTACGTCTGGTGCATTATTTTACGTGGCAATTTTGATGCTTTCTGGTTTGGTCAGTATTGATTGGCGCGATTTAACAGAAGCGGCTCCTGTCGTCGTTACCTGTTTATTAATGCCGCTGACATTCTCTATCGCAGAAGGTATTTCTCTTGGTTTCATTGCTTATGCGGCTATCAAACTATTTAGTGGCAAAGGGCGCAGTGTATCGATGAGTGTGTGGGTGATGTCAGCCATCTTCATCTTTAAGTATATCGCCTCTGCAATGTAATGAACGACACAGATTATTTAAATAATTAGGTTTACAACAATGAGCAATAAATTCGTTATCACTTGGGACAACATGCAGACTTACTGTCGTCAATTGGCAGAAAAACAGATGCCTGCAGAGCAATGGAAAGGTATTTGGGCGGTGAGCCGTGGTGGTCTGGTTCCTGGTGCCATATTGGCGCGTGAATTAGGTATTCGCCATGTCGATACGATTTGCATTTCAAGTTACGATCATGATCATCAGCGTGACATGACAGTGATCAAAGCACCTGAAGGTGACGGCGAAGGTTTCTTAATTGTTGAAGATTTGGTCGATAGTGGTGATACCGCACGTAAGCTACGTGAAATGTATCCTAAAGCGAAATTGATTGCGGTGTGTGCGAAGCCTTCTGGCGTAAGCTTGTTAGATGATTACGTTGTGGATATTGCTCAAGATACGTGGATTGAGCAGCCATGGGATATGACGATTCAATACGCAGAACCGATTAACCGTAAACAAAAGTAATGTTTTTCTTTGCGTTTATTTGAAAATGGCCCTTTATCGGGCCATTTTTTTTATTACTATTAGAGCACCGCTCTCAATTGAATCGACTTATGTCTGAATCTAACAGCCAAAACCTTTCTGAAACCTTGTTCCAGAAATACAAGCAAGCCCAAGAAACCTCGGCATTGACCCGTTATATGCCAAGCAGCCAAGAAATTTTGGACCTAAAAAAACAGCAAGAAGGGTACGTTTGGTATCGAAATCTCAGGCGTTTACAGTGGATATGGCAAGGTGTTGATCCAGTAGAGCAAGAAGAAGTTCTCGCCCGCATTGCCTCTTCGAAACATTCGCGAACCGAAGCGGATTGGTTAGATACGGTTATGGGCTATCACAGTGGTAACTGGGCATACGAGTGGACTAAGCTGGGTATGCGTCACCAAAAGCGCGCTAATGACAAGCAAGACGAAGAGGCGGCCAATGAACTTTTTTCCGCGTCGCTCTGCTTTAGCATTGCTGGTTATCCGCATCTAAAAAATGATAATTTATCCTTACAGGCACAGATACTGTCAAACAGCGCTTATAACGAAGCGGCCAAATTGACTCGTTATGTGATTAAGCAGATTGAAGTACCTTATAAGAACAAAAAAATAGTCGCTAATTTGCATTTGCCCAATACCGATAGGCCTCATCCGGTCGTTTTGGTTAGCGCCGGTTTAGACAGTTTGCAGACGGATATGTGGCGTTTGTTTAGAGATTATCTCGCGCCTAGAGATATTGCGATGTTAACCATTGATATGCCCTCTATCGGTCATAGCTCCCATTGGCCTTTAACTGAAGATTCTTCATGTCTGCATCAAGCCGTACTCAATGAACTGGAAAGCTTGCCTTGGGTTGATCATCGAAAAGTGGGGCTTGTTGGATTTCGATTTGGTGGTAACTCCATGATCAGGCTCTCTTTTCTAGAGCAAGATAAAATCAAGGCTTGTGTTTCATTAGGCGCACCTATCCACGATATTTTAGCTTCGCCAGAAAAATTGAAAAAAATGCCCAAAATGTATATTGATGTGCTGGCGTCTCGTTTAGGTAAAGACGTGGTGGATATTAATAGCCTTGCTGGGTTGATGCGAGCGTGGTCACTGAAAGTGCAAGGTTTTTTAACCAGTAGGCGAACTAAAGTTCCGATTTTGGCTTTAGGATTAGAAGGTGATCCCATTTCACCCTATTCAGATAATCAATTAGTTGCAATTTTTAGTGAATATGGCAAAGCGAAACAGATAAAAAGCAAAACAATTACACAAGGATATGAGCAATCCCTCGATTTAGCGATAAAGTGGTTAGAAGATGAGCTATTTAGGTGACTTTTCTACTAAATTAGTTAAGCATGATATTGGTATGCGGTAACAAGCATATGATTAATAAAAATAATGATCGTTCTTAACATTGAAATGGAGAGTCAATATGTCAGAAATGACCCACACCCCGACTCATTATCGCTTATTGTCTGCTTTAAAAGCTATTGGACCTTATTTACGAGAAGGCCAATGTCGTGAGGATCACTACTTATTTGATTGCCTTGCGTCTTGCGTTAATGACAAAAAATCCCCAGAGAAACGAGAGTTTTGGGGCTGGTGGCTGGAACTTACTAAGAAAGAATCAGGGTTTGAGGCTAAGTATCATACAGGACGTTACAACTTAGCTGGCGCGTGGGATGCCGACGCGATTCCTAAATCCGTATTTTCTGAAGTCAAACGTACCCAAGAAGAGTTTCATGCCAAACTGGTAGCGAGTCTCTATGAGCGCTTTGAATTGAGTGTTGAGATTGCACAAGATTCCGCTGAATTCGTCTGATTTTCGTTATCCCCTTACCCTCGTGATGAAAAAGGTGCTTTTTAGCACCTTTTCTACTTGTGAATTATTGCTTTGATTGCTAAAACATCAGCTCTTATGTGTTTTCCATTTCAGAAGAAATCATGACAACGAATCAACAAAGCGGAAAAGCGGTGCAACTTCAAACAATCGTTGTGAAGCTAGGAACCAGTGTATTAACCGGTGGTACTTTGGCGTTAGATAGAGCTCATATGGTTGAGCTTGTCCGTCAATGTGCTGAACTGAAAAAGCAAGGCCACTCAGTGGTGATTGTATCGTCGGGCGCAATTGCCGCTGGTCGAGAACACTTAGGTTACCCCGCACTCCCCAACGCAATGGCTAGCAAACAGTTGCTTGCTGCGGTTGGGCAGAGTCAACTGATTCAAGCATGGGAATCTCTTTTTGCCATCTATGGGATTAAAATAGGTCAAATGCTACTGACTCGTGCCGATCTAGAAGATCGTGAGCGTTTTTTGAATGCGCGAGATACCATTAATGCTTTGGTCGAGCACGATATTATTCCTGTGGTCAACGAAAATGATGCAGTGGCAACCAGTGAAATCAAAGTGGGCGACAACGACAATTTATCAGCCTTGGTTGGTATCTTATGTGGTGCCGATAAACTATTGCTGCTGACTGACCAAAAAGGGCTCTTCACCGCGGACCCGCGTAAAGATCCTAACGCTGAACTGATTAAAGAAGTCAAAACCATTGATGATACCTTGCGTAAAATCGCTGGGGGTAGTGGTACCACGCTTGGCACCGGAGGTATGGCAACTAAGCTTCAGGCCGCTGATATTGCTCGTCGTGCAGGGATTGAAGTCATTATCGCCGCAGGGCGTGCCAGCAACGTTATTTTTGACTCTTTAAGTGATGCGCCACAAGGCACCCGTTTCTTGCCATGTACCGAAGCGTTAGAAAACCGCAAACGCTGGATTTTAGCGGGTCCTGCCGCTTCTGGTGACATTGTCATTGATGGCGGAGCCGTCAACGCTGTAGTCGCGAATGGCAGTAGCTTATTAGCGAAAGGGGTAGTGAATGTCAGTGGTACTTTTGCACGTGGTGAAGTGGCGCGAGTAACCGATAAACAAGGCGTATTAATTGCCCGTGGCATCGCCGCTTATTCCAGTCAAGATTTAGCCAAAATCGCGGGCAAACACAGCAAAGATATCGGAGGCATTTTAGGTTACGATTATGGCTCAGAAGTAATTCATCGCGATGATCTTGTTGTGATCCAAGAATAGTAAGGAAAAGAAAGTGGATTTAACCATAATGGGTAAAGCCGCCAAACAGGCCGCTTTCCAGCTCGCTACCGTTTCAACGACACAAAAAAACAATGCATTAGCGATCATTGCCGATGAACTGGAGGCGCAGAGCGCCGTGATTTTAAAAGCGAATGCTCAAGATATCGAACTGGCCCGAGAAGCCGGGTTGAACGATGCCATGCTTGATCGCTTATTGCTCAATGAATCGCGCCTGCAAGCCATTGCTAATGACGTGCGTAATGTGATTAATCTCAATGACCCTGTCGGTAGTGAAATCGATAGCCGAGTGCTTGAAAACGGATTGTCATTGTCTCGCCGCCGAGTACCGTTAGGTGTGGTGGGCGTTATTTATGAAGCGCGTCCGAATGTGACCATTGATATTGCGGCATTGTGTTTAAAAACGGGTAACGCCAGTATTTTACGGGGAGGGAAAGAGACCTTTTTCTCCAATATGGCGCTAGTCAACGTTATTCAATCGGCGCTAGAAAAAGCACAACTACCAGCGGCTGCGGTGCAGTATATCGAAAAACCGGATCGCGAACTGGTTTCACAGATGCTCAAGCTGGATGAATATGTTGATATGATCATTCCGCGCGGCGGCGCTAGCCTACATAAAATGTGCAAAGAAAACAGCACGATTCCGGTGATTATTGGTGGTTTTGGCATTAGCCATATTTTTGTTGACCAATCCGCGGATCTGGATAAATCAGTCGAGGTAATTGAAAACGCCAAAATTCAGCGCCCTTCTGCGTGCAACGCACTGGATACTTTGCTGGTTCATCAAGCGATTGCGAGTGAATTTTTGGCAAAACTGGTGCTACGACTTAATGATCAAGTGACCTTCGTTGTCGAGCCAAAAGCCCAAGCCTGCATGAGTCATGCAAAACAGTTGAGAGAGGCCGTTGAGGGCGATTTTGACACCGAATGGCTAAGTTACACTTTGGGCGTCAAAGTGGTCGATGACGTGCAGCAAGCGATTGAACATATGCGTGAACACAATGCAAGCCATTCGGATGCGATCATGACAAATGACCTATTTAATGCAGAGCTGTTTATTAATTCAGCGGGCTCTGCTGCAGTGTATGTCAATGCTTCGACGCGTTTTACTGATGGAGCTCAATTTGGTTTAGGCGCTGAAGTGGCCGTTTCGACCCAAAAATTGCACGCTCGCGGGCCGATGGGCTTAGAAGAGTTGACCAGTTACAAGTGGGTTGGCAAAGCCAATTACTTATCACGTCGTTGAGTTCTTTTCGTTATGGATAACGCAAAGTGTGGTTGTTAACAAAATAGAGATTGAAAAGGGGCTGATGCCCCTTTTGCGTTCAACTTGCGTACTAATTCCGGTACACTGATGCTCATTGCTATGGAGGTGATATGCATTGTCCTTTTTGTTCAGAGAACGATACCAAAGTGATTGATTCTCGTCTTGTCGCTGATGGCCATCAAGTGCGCCGTCGCCGTCAATGTTTGGCATGTAATGAACGTTTTACCACGTTTGAATCGGCCGAGCTCTTGATGCCAAGAGTCATCAAATCAAATGGAAATCGTGAACCGTTTAACGAAGATAAAATGGTCGGTGGTATACAGCGAGCATTAGAAAAACGCCCCGTCAGCGCCGATGCGATTGAGCTTGCAATCAGTATGATTAAATCTCAGTTGCGAGCTACTGGTGAGCGAGAAGTCCCAAGTAAAATGATTGGTAACTTGGTGATGGAGCAGCTCAAAGTACTCGATAAAGTCGCTTACATCCGCTTTGCCTCCGTGTATCGCAGTTTTGAAGATATTCGTGAGTTTGGTGAAGAAATCGCGAAGCTGGAAGATTAATCGCTTATGTTTACTCCTTTTGATTATCAAATGATGTCGCGAGCCATTGAGCTTGCCAAAGGTGGCGTTTTTACCACTCAACCTAACCCCAATGTCGGCTGCGTGATCACTCAAGGAGAGCAGATTGTTGGTGAAGGTTTTCATGTTCGTGCTGGTGAGCCGCATGCCGAAGTGCACGCCTTACGCATGGCAAACGAGCAAGCGCAAGGTGCTACTGCTTATGTCACTTTAGAGCCTTGCTCGCATCATGGCCGTACACCGCCTTGCGCTGAAGGCTTGATTAACGCCAAAGTGGCGAAAGTGATTTGCGCAATGCAAGATCCGAATCCTCAAGTCGCTGGGCGTGGTATTCAAATGCTGCGTGACGCTGGGATTGAAGTCGAAGTCGGTTTGTTAGAAGCGGATGCCATCGCGCTCAATCCGGGTTTTATTAAACGCATGACAAGTGGGATGCCCTTTGTCCAATTGAAAATGGCCGCAAGTCTTGATGGACAAACAGCACTCAATAATGGTCAGAGTCAATGGATCACTTCAGCGGCCGCGCGGCGAGATGTGCAAAAATTTCGCGCCAAAGCGGGTGGGATTTTATCGACCAGCAAAACAGTGATTGAAGATGATGCTTCATTGACTGTGCGTTGGGATGAACTGCCTCCATCAGTGCAAGTGAACTACCCACAACATCAGTTACGCCAACCAGTGCGAGTCATTCTTGACAGGCAAAACCAACTCCATGATGGTCTAAAGCTGTATCAACATTCCGGTGAAGTATTGGTGCTTGGCACTGAACATACGTCATTGCTCAATAGCAACCAGACACAATTTGAGTTAGCGGATACCTTAGCTTATTTAGCTGAGCAGTCACAAATGAATCATCTCTGGGTAGAAGCTGGTGCCACACTGGCTCGTTCACTGATCCAAGCCCAATTGGTCGATGAGATCATTTTGTACTTAGCGCCTAAAATCATGGGTAGTGATGGTCGGGGGCTATTTGGTGCTTTGGGGCTATCTTCCATGGCGGATACGCTAGAGTTAATCATCAAAGATGTACGACAAGTTGGGCCGGATATTCGGATCATTGCCGTACCTAAAATAAAAGATAAATAGCATGTTTACAGGAATTATCGAGGCGGTAGGTACACTTGCCGCGATTACACCCAAAGGTGAAGACATCAGTGTGACCGTGAAAGTCGGTCATCTTGATATGAGCGATGTCAAACTTGGTGACAGTATTGCCACAAATGGTGTCTGTTTGACCGTGGTAGATTATAACAGCACTCAATATACAGCGGATCTCTCACTAGAAACGCTCAACAAAACCGGGTTTGCTCACTATCAAGTTGGTGACAAGGTCAACCTAGAAAAAGCCATGTTGCCCACCACTCGTTTTGGTGGACACATTGTTTCTGGGCACGTTGACGGTGTTGGTGAAATCATTGAACGTAATCCCGTTGGTCGTTCGATAGAGTTTTGGGTAGCGATCCCACCGGCATTGAATAAATACGTGGCTGAAAAAGGCTCAATTACAGTAGATGGTATCAGCCTCACTGTGAATGATTTAAGAAAGAATGCCTTTAAGCTGACCATAGTGCCTCACACTTCTGCCGAAACGACCATTGATGCATTTCATGTTGGGCGTAAAGTGAATTTGGAAGTGGATGTGCTCGCGCGTTATATGGAGCGTTTGCTGCAAAACCAGCAAGATGAAGAGACACCAGAGTCGAAAATTAGCTTAGCATTTTTACAACAAAATGGTTTTGCGTAAACCGCGTATTGTCCCATGCCTCCACGGTCGTGGATAAATCTAAGTCAGGGACTGTGCGGAAAATAGTTCAGCGATAGGAAAATAGAGTATGCCAATAAGTACCCCGCAAGAGATCATTGAAGATATTCGCCTTGGGAAAATGGTCATCTTAATGGATGACGAAGATCGTGAGAACGAAGGTGACTTGATCATGGCCGCCGAGCACGTTACTCCTGAAGCGATTAATTTTATGGCTAAATTTGGTCGTGGCCTGATCTGCTTAACCATGACTAAAGCTCGTTGTCAGCGTTTAGGCTTGGCTCCTATGGTGCAGGATAATAATGCTCAATACACCACCAATTTTACCGTCTCGATTGAAGCGGCCGAAGGCGTAACCACCGGCATTTCAGCGGCCGATCGCGCCGTGACGGTACAAGCTGCGGTGGCGAAAGAGGCGAAAGCTTCAGACTTAGTGCAACCTGGGCACATTTTCCCACTGGCTGCGCAAGAGGGGGGCGTTTTAACTCGCGCTGGACACACGGAAGCCGGTTGTGATTTAGCGCGCCTTGCGGGATTAGAGCCCGCCTCTGTGATCGTCGAAATTTTAAATGATGATGGCACCATGGCGCGTCGCCCTGATCTTGAAGTGTTTGCCGAGCAACATGGTTTAAAACTCGGTACGATTGCTGATCTGATTGAATACCGTAACAATACTGAGACGACCATTGAGCGTGTTGCACAGTGCAAGTTGCCGACAGAATACGGTGAATTTGAACTGATCACTTACCGCGACGTGATTGATAATCAGATCCACTACGCATTGCAAAAAGGCACATTGGATGGTCAAGCGCCATTGGTGCGAGTTCATCTGCACGATACCTTTACCGATTTGCTGCGCAGTGATCGCAATGCTGAACGCAGTTGGACTTTAGATAAAGCGATGCAGCGTATCGGCCAAGATGGCGGCGTATTGGTCATTTTAGGTAATGAAGAGTCGAGCGACTTATTGATCCACCGCGTTAAAATGTTTGAGCAACAAGACAAAGGCCAAGCGCCTACTTTAGCGAAAAAACAAGGCACTTCACGCCGTGTGGGGATTGGTTCACAAATTCTGGCGGATTTAGGTGTTCGTGATATGCGTTTACTCTCTTCAGCCAATAAAAAGTATCACGCTTTAGGCGGTTTCGGCTTGAATGTGACTGAGTATGTTTGCCAATAATGTCATCTCGTTTTAGCGCTTAGAACCTAAGGTCACATTTAAAAATACACCGTAATAAAACCAATAAAGGAAGCCCAACGCTTCCTTTATTATTTCGCTGATTAGCCGCTTGGTTTGCCGTCTAAGCCGAATTTCCATTAGATATTGCTCACAAAATTGTGCTAGAATCCGGCGATTCTCACTTGTGTATATAGTTAAAGGAAGGCTTATGAAAGTGATCGAGGGTGGTTTCCCCGCACCAAATGCAAAAATTGCTATCGTTATTTCTCGTTTCAACAGTTTTATTAACGAAAGCCTGCTTTCTGGTGCAATCGATACTTTAAAGCGTCACGGACAAGTTAGCGATGACAATATTACTGTTGTTCGCTGCCCTGGTGCTGTCGAATTACCTCTTACTGCTCAACGCGTAGCAAAAACGGGTAAATACGACGCTATCGTGTCTCTTGGCACTGTGATTCGTGGTGGTACGCCACACTTTGATTATGTGTGCAGTGAATGCAATAAAGGTTTGGCGCAAGTGTCTCTGGAATACAGCCTTCCAGTAGCATTTGGTGTTCTAACTGTTGATACCATCGATCAAGCCATTGAACGCGCGGGAACCAAGGCTGGTAACAAAGGTGCAGAAGCTGCACTAAGCGCGCTTGAGATGATTAACGTTCTTTCAGAAATCGATTCCTAATGGGGGCCAGTGTGAAACCAGCCGCACGTCGTAATGCACGTCAATTTGCGCTACAAGCAATTTATTCTTGGCAAATTACAAAAGAAAATGTTGCCACTATCGAAGAGCAATTCCTCTCGGGTGGTAAGTATGATGAAGAAGAGCATCATGCTGCTGAGCCAGCGTTAGCGGCTCCAGAAACCGACGTTGCATATTTCCGTGATCTACTCACGGGTGTAGTGCTAAGCCACACAGAGCTAGATAGCAAATTGCGTCCTTTCGTGTCTCGTCCAATGCAAGACTTAGACATGATGGAATTGGCGTTACTTCGTTTAGCCATGTACGAAATGACTCGTCGCGATGATGTGCCATATAAAGTGGTCATCAATGAGGCGATTGAGTTAGCAAAAGTATTTGCTGCTGAAGATAGCCATAAGTTTGTGAATGGCGTGCTTGATAAAGCCGCCCCACATGTACGCAAAAAATAATAAGTCGTTTTAAAATAAAAGGTCAGCATTCGCTGACCTTTTTTATGACGGATCTTTCTCCGCGAAAGCCCTAAGCGATGAGAAATGATGTACATAATAAAAACTCAGGGCAGGGAATTTTTTATGTTCGGTGAATTCAATTTAATCGATACCTATTTCTCTAACCGTCAGTCACAACGTAAAGATGTCTCTCTTGCTCTAGGAGATGATTGTGCATTAGTCAAAGCACCAGAAAATGTTCGGATCGCCATTAGTACCGACACCTTAGTCGCAGGCACTCATTTTTTAACCGATGCGAATCCGGCTTGGGTGGCTCATAAAGCATTGTCATCTAACATCAGTGATTTGGCTGCGATGGGGGCAACGCCTGCTTGGGTATCGCTCGCACTCACTCTACCCAGTGTCGATGAAGCATGGCTAAAACCCTTTTGTGATGCTTTTTTCGAACTTGCGAATTACTACAATATTCAGCTAATTGGTGGAGATACAACCAAAGGACCACTGAGCATTACCTTGACAGTACAAGGTTTTGTGCCACAAGAATTGGCGCTGCTGCGCAGTGGAGCCAAAGTGGGAGATTGGGTTTACGTCACTGGCGAGCTTGGTGATAGCCAAGCAGGGCTCGATGTGATTCTTGACCCAAGCTTACGCCATAAACCTTTTGCCCAAGAGCTTGAAAAGCGTCACTATCTCTCAACGCCAAGAATTCTTGCTGGCCAAGCATTGCTTCATTTGGCTTCTTCTGCAATTGATATTTCCGATGGTTTGGTGTCTGATCTCAAGCATATTTTGCATCGTTCAAATGTTGGGGTGAGTTTAGATGTCGGTGCGTTGCCTATTTCGCAAGAGCTGTTGCAGTTTGTGGGCGAGAGACAAATAGCACAGCAATATGCACTAACCAGCGGTGAAGAGTATGAGTTGTGTTTCACTGTTCCAGAGCATAACCGAGGTTCCATCGAAAGTGCGCTTGCTCATTGCGGTTGTAAGGTGAGTTGCATTGGCCAAATTCGCCCGCAGGGTATTTTTGAGCTTCAGCATCAAGGAAAAAAACTCAATTGGCAGTTAAGCGGCTATGATCATTTTAAGGTGAACGGATGACAAACCCTATCGCATTAATCTCATTAAAGAACCCTTGGCATCTTTTGGCCACGGGTTTTGGCAGTGGCCTATCGCCTATCGTGCCCGGCACAATGGGAACGCTTGCCTCAGTGCCTTTTTATTTACTGTTAGTACAGCTCCCTCTCACTGTATATTGTGCTGTGGTTGTGCTGGCTTGCTTGGTGGGCGTGAAAATTTGCCAAGTGACTTCTGACGACATGAAAGTGCATGACCACGGTTCGATTGTGTGGGATGAATTTGCCGGTTTTTGGATAACAATGCTAGTCGTGCCACTGTTTGAATTGCCCAGTTTAGATTGGAAATGGCTGGTGGCTGGATTCGTGCTGTTTCGCTTTTTCGATATGCTCAAACCGTGGCCGATTAGTTGGTTAGATAAACGAGTGCATGGTGGTCTGGGGATTATGCTCGATGATATCGTGGCAGGTGTTGTATCCGCGATTGCGCTGTATTGGGTCGGCTTTTGGGCGGGTTGGTTATAACATGGTCAGCGTTCAATATTGATTGACGGCTTAGACTTAGCAACAAAAAGGTTCCTTTGGGAACCTTTTTTGTCAGTGAAGAGTTATCTGAAACAGGGTTATTCGATGCTCTGGGTATCTAAAGTTACTTTACCGTCTTGAGACTATTTTAGCTTCTCTAAGTCAGCTTCAATTTCAGCGATTTTGCTCGTGACCACTTTTTCCAAATGGCGCAAGTCAGTCAATATTTTTTGCTTCAGATCGAGATCACTCATAGGAACCGGCTTAGTGATTTTATTTAGTTCATCAATCACCAAGGTTAAATTACGGTTGATCTCCGTCACCTCTTTGTATTGATGGCTGCCGCTATCGACCAATACATTTTTTACTTGTCGAGGGTATTTAAATTTCACGCTTTTAGCGAACAGCTCGCCTTTCTGCTTATGAAAGTAAATCTTCAACACATCTTTATGGGCTTCTTGACGAAGTGAATAGCGCTCAATCTGTTTAGGATCTTGAATGCCTAAACCGGTGAGGTAGGGATACATAGGCAACCTCTATTGTATTTTGTGACACATCAATGAACCATTTCAATGTAGCAGTCCATGCTCGCCCGAGATAGTTCATCGTGATATCAATGGTTCAAGTTGTGGACCAGATCGCTTTCCTTTTCCGTTTAATTTGGCGCGAGTTCAGAAACATTTTTAATCAGCATTTCACGTAACGTGCACTCTTCTTCTTCACTCAATTTTCCGCCTTGTGAACCGGTGAGAATAAACAAGTCTTCTGCTCGTTCGCCAATGGTGGTGATTTTTGCGCCATGCAGGTTAATGTTTAAGTCAGCAAATGTGGCTCCGACCGTTGCTAGCAGTCCCGGAGTATCAAGTGCGACTAATTCCATTAAGGTTCGTTTATTGCTTTTGGTGGGTAAAAAATCGACTTTAGTTTTGACTTTAAAATGTTGCAAGTTACGTGGCGTGCGGCGCAATTTCAGTTTGTTCTGCCAACCCGTTTCTAGCCCACTGAGTAGGTGTTTGATCAACGATGGGTGACACTCTTCGTCAATTGCATGGCCGTTTTGATCCAGTACCATGAAGGTATCAAGGACGTAGCCATCTTTACTCGACATGATCTGCGCATCATGAACATTGAGATTTCGACGGTCCAGTTCAGCAACCACAGTCGCAAAGAGGGCGGGTTGATCTTTAGTGTAAACAAACAATTCAGTGCCGCCACGAGTGGCTTTTTTGCTCATTAGGATCAGCGGTTGGCTTGGGTCGCTATGTTTGAGTAGGTGCTCACAATGCCAAGCGATCTGCTTGTGAGTGTGACGCAAAAAGTAATCCGCTTTAAAGCGTTGCCAAAGCACTTCAATTTCGCGTGCGCTGTAGCCTTCTTTACGAAGCAATGCGGATGCCATTTGTTGGTTGTGGCGAATGCGATCGCGCACATCTACCGGGTTTTCAAGCCCACGCCTAAGTGCCCGCTGTGTTGAGTGATATAGCTCTGCCAGCAAGGTGCGTTTCCAACTGTTCCAAAGCTCAGGGTTAGTAGCGCAGATGTCGGCGACAGTCAGGCAAACAAGATGTTCGAGATACTCTTCATCGCGCACTTTTTTGGCAAATTCGGTAATGACATCTGGGTCGTAAATGTCGCGTCTTTGCGCCGTTACCGACATCAAGAGGTGGTTTTGTACCAGCCAAGAGACTAATTTTGCTTCAGGCTTTGATAAACCGTGTTCAATACAAAAATCATAGGCTTCTACCGCACCGATTTCAGAGTGATCGCCGCCACGCCCTTTGGCAATGTCGTGAAAAATAGCGGCCAGAATCAGCATCTCCTTTTTCTGGAGGCGTGGGTAAACTTCGCAACAGATGGGGTGTTTATCGTGATTTTGTGCGTAGCTAAAGGTATTGATGTGTTTGAGAAGACGAATGCTGTGTTCATCAACCGTATAAACATGGAATAGGTCGAACTGCATTTGTCCAACAATTTGGCTCCATTGGGGAAGATAAGCGGCGAGCACGCCTAATTTATGCATCAGGCTGAACGCACGATGTAGTGCGTTAGGGTGACGTACCAATGCCATGAATTTTTCACGCGCTTCGGGAATGGTGTGCAGGAATTTATTGAGCCGCCTTCTGGCTGTACGCAACTGGCGCATGGTTGTGGGTGCGACGCTTTCGATGCTGGAATCATTGGCGATATGAATAAACATATCTAAGATCGTTTCAGGGCGAGCTTGGAAAAGCGCGGGTTTACGAGCTTCTATTAAGTTGCCACGACGTTGAAAATCATCATCTAAAATTTCTGCCACGGCTTCTTCGCCGTTATTGAGTATGGCTTGATCAAACAGACGCAGGAGCATTTTGTTGAGTTCCGCAACACGACGTAGCGTACGGTAGAACTCTTTCATCATCATCTCGACTGCGCGATTCCCTTCACCAGTAAAGCCCAGATGTTCTGCCACTTGAGCTTGATGAGCAAAAATAAGCCGATTGTCATAGCGTTTTAATTCAATGTGCAGCGCAAAGCGCACGCGCCATAAAAAGTCTTGGCACTCTACTAGCTCACGATATTCAGCATCAGTTAAAAAACCAAAACGGCTCATTTCAAGCAGTGATGTTGCACCAAAGTGGCGTCTAGCCACCCAGCTTAAAGTATGAATGTCCCTTAAGCCTCCAGGAGTCGATTTGATATCGGGTTCAAGGTTATAAGTGGTGTCATGGTAACGAGCGTGTCGGTCGCGTTGCTCTTGAATTTTGGCGCGGTAAAAGGTTTCGCTTGGCCAAAACGATTCGGAATGAATCAACATCTTGAGTTTATAAAATGTCTCTTCGCTACCACATAATAGCCGAGCTTCTTGTAAGTTTGTTGCGACGGTTAAATCTTCACGGCCAATTTCAGCACACTGCTGCACGGTACGCACGGCATGGCCCACTTCTAAACGCAAATCCCACAACAGGGTAATGAATTCGCTAATTTTACTGCCGAGTTCAGCGGGTAAAGTATGATTGGAGACGACCAGAATATCGATGTCCGAAAGAGGATGAAGTTCACCGCGGCCATAGCCTCCGACGGCCACTAAACTGATGTCTGGAACCTGCGAAAATGAATAATGTTCCCATAACCTGTAGAGCAGTTGGTCCATATATTCAGAGCGGCCTAATACCAGGTCGTTGACCGGATGGTGGTGCAAAAATTGATGTTTCTGATACTGAGTGAACTGTTCAAGTTGTTGTTTAAGCTCGCCGATAGTGAGTTGTGTGTCAGTAAAGGTGAGGGGAGACTGAAAAGGCATAACGGCAATCCATGCTAGTGATATGTCACAACGTAGACTGACTGTATCAAATCACTGCAGATAAAAAAATATCCCTGCAAGAGGGATATTAATTGATAAGGTTTTGGTTCGATGTAATTAGGCGTTATGCATCAGACGTGGAATGGTTTCTTCTTCACGCAGCGTCAGCACTTCACAGCCAGTGGCGGTAACCAAAATGGTGTGTTCCCACTGCGCTGAGTTTTTGCCATCGGCGGTGTAAACCGTCCAATTGTCTTCATCATCAAGGCGGCACCCAAATTTACCTGCATTAATCATTGGCTCGATAGTGAAAATCATCCCTTCACGCAGTACGGTTCTGTCGCCGTTTTTATAGTGAACCACTTGCGGTTCTTCATGAAATTGAGCGCCAATACCGTGGCCGCAATAATCTTTCACAATCGAAAATTTAAGGCGTGGGTTATTTTTATTATTGGTTTTAATGTGTTTTTCGATCGCAGTACCAATCTCACCCAATTGAACTCCGGGTTTGACCTTCTTCATGCCGATATAAAGACACTCTTGCGCAACAAGACATAGGCGCTTATCTGCTGGCGACACTTCACCGACAAAGAACATCTTTGATGTATCGCCGTGGTAGCCATCTTTAATGACTGTGATATCAATGTTCAGAATATCACCCTCTTTCAGTACCGCTGGACGCTGTAATTGCCCATACTGCGTATCTTGAGTTGCCGGTATACCGTGACAAACAATGTGATTAATAGAGGTACAGATCGATTTAGGAAAACCGTGGTAATTCAATGGTGCTGGAATAGCTTGCTGTACTTCAGTGATGTACTTGTGGCAGATCTGGTCAAGTTCTTCAGTGGTGATGCCCACTTTTACATGCGGTTCAATCATCTCAAGGACATCGGCAGCCAGTTTACCCGCGACGCGCATTTTGGCTATTTCTTCAGCAGTTTTGATTTTTACAGACATCGGCTTTCTCTATGCATTAATTCTTAAGCACTTAACTGTGCGAATGGGCGTTATTCTAGCAGTGCATGGATGAATCGCAAGGGATCCCTGTCGGTAAGTAAGAATTGTTTGCATAACTACAGCTTACCTAGGCCATGATGTGTCGTATTTTTTTCTAGCCAGAGAAGGGCTAAATATGGTATAAAGCGCGCCGGAATCGAAGTGCGTTTTCTTCTGAAATGACGAAGCCCACCTTCCTTTCTAAACACATTATCTTTAAATCACACACATTCCGACACGTGTTCCGGGGTGCTCCAACAATAAAACTATCGGCAACAACCGAATAGATGTTAGGGGTCGGATACATGGGGAATGTGGAGGCCTAACCCCATAGAGGATTTTTAAATGGCAACTGTATCAATGCGCGACATGCTAAAAGCTGGTGTTCACTTCGGTCACCAGACTCGTTACTGGAACCCAAAAATGAAGCCATTCATTTTTGGTGCTCGTAGCCGTGTTCACATCATCAACTTAGAAAAAACTGTTCCTATGTTCAACGAAGCTCTAGCTGAGCTACAAAAAGTTGGCGAGAAAAAAGGTAAAGTTCTTTTCGTTGGTACTAAACGCGCAGCATCTGAAGCTGTTAAAGAAGCGGCTATCGCAAGCAACCAATTCTACGTTAACAACCGCTGGTTGGGCGGCATGCTAACTAACTGGAAAACTGTTCGTCAGTCAATCAAGCGTCTAAAAGAGCTTGAAATTCAAGCAACAGATGGCACTTTTGATAAGCTAACTAAGAAAGAAGCTCTAATGCGTACTCGTGAAATGGAGAAGCTAGAGAAATCTCTTGGTGGTATCAAAGATATGGGCGGTCTACCTGACGCACTATTCGTTATCGATGCAGATCACGAGCACATTGCAGTTAAAGAAGCAAACAACCTAGGTATCCCAGTTTACGCTGTTGTTGATACTAACTCTAACCCAGATGGCGTTGACTACATTATCCCTGGTAACGACGACGCAATCCGTGCAATCCAGCTTTACCTAAATGCTGTTGCAGAAACGGTTAACGAAGGTCGTAACAAAGATGCAGCTGCACTTGCTGCTGCAAAAGACGGTTTCGTAGAAGCAGAATAATAGCGGCTCTGAGTCACACTTGATTATATGTGTCACACGATTGATGCATTGAACAAGTTATAGTTAGCATCAGGGGCCAAACAATCGGCCCCTGATTTTTACCACCAGAATCAACTGAGGAATAGAGAATGGCAACTGTAACTGCTGCTCTAGTAAAAGAACTGCGCGAGCGTACTGGCGCAGGTATGATGGAATGTAAAAAAGCGCTTGTAGAAGCAAACGCTGACATCGAACTAGCAATTGAAAACATGCGCAAAAGCGGCGCAGCTAAAGCAGCGAAAAAAGCAGGTAACATCGCAGCTGAAGGTACTATCCTAATTAAAGAAGCTGATGGTTTTGCAGCACTTCTAGAAGTGAACTGCCAAACTGATTTCGTAGCAAAAGATTCAAGCTTCCTAGCGTTTGCTAACGAAGTTCTAGCGGTTGCACTTGCTGAGCGTCTAGATATCGCAGCACTTCAAGCTAAATTTGAAGAAGCACGTATTGCTCTTGTTGCTAAAATTGGTGAAAACATCACTATCCGTCGCGTTCATTACATCGAAGGCGCTAAAGTAGGTTCATACCGCCATGGCGACCGTATCGGTGTTGTGGTTGCTGGTGAAGCGGATGAAGAGACCATCAAACACGTAGCAATGCACGTTGCTGCTGCAAAACCTGAGTACGTGAACCCTGAAGATGTACCAGCAGAAGTTGTGGCTAAAGAGCGTGAAATCCAAATCGAAATCGCAATGCAATCTGGCAAGCCAGCAGCAATTGCTGAGAAAATGGTTGAAGGCCGCATGACTAAGTTCACAGGTGAAGTATCACTTACTGGTCAAGCGTTCATCATGGATCCTTCTCAAACTGTTGGTGCAATGCTGAAAGCTAAAGGCGCAACCGTTACTAACTTCGTACGTCTAGAAGTTGGTGAAGGTATTGAGAAAGCTCAAGAACTTAGCTTCGCTGAAGAAGTTGCAATGGTTCAAAAAGGTTAATCCTAGCGATTTTGCCTAAAAAGAGACCGTAGCCAAGGCTGCGGTCTTTTTACGAATGGCATATTGAGACTAATTGTGATGATTTAGAATTCAGTATTCAGTTTTAAATCATGACTGTTAATTAACAACTCTCTATTTGGAAGGTAAGCTCCATGACTACGAACCCTAAACCAGCCTATCAACGTATCCTGTTAAAACTTAGCGGTGAAGCGCTACAAGGCGAAGAAGGTTTTGGTATTGATCCTGCGGTGTTAGATCGCATGGCACAGGAAGTAAAAGAACTGGTTGAACTGGGTGTTCAAGTGGGTGTTGTCATCGGCGGCGGTAACTTATTCCGTGGCGCAGGTCTTGCTGAAGCGGGCATGAACCGTGTTGTGGGCGACCACATGGGAATGCTGGCAACCGTAATGAATGGTTTGGCAATGCGTGATGCTTTGCACCGTGCTTATGTGAATGCGCGCGTGATGTCTGCCATTCCTCTTAAAGGTGTGTGTGACGATTACAATTGGGCCGATGCTATCAGCCAACTACGTCAAGGCCGTGTTGTGATCTTCTCAGCGGGTACTGGTAACCCATTCTTCACAACCGATTCTGCTGCCTGTTTGCGCGGTATTGAAATTGAAGCGGATGTGGTTCTAAAAGCGACAAAAGTAGATGGCGTATTTAGTGCAGACCCAGTGGCAAACCCAGACGCAGAACTGTATGATAAGCTGTCTTATACAACCGTGCTTGAAAAAGAGCTAAAAGTGATGGACTTGGCCGCGTTTACGCTAGCGCGTGACCATAAAATGCCAATCCGCGTATTTAATATGAACAAACCGGGCGCACTACGTCGCGTGGTAATGGGTGAAGCGGAAGGTACACTAATTAGCACCGCTGACTAATCACTCCAAAACAAAAAAACAAGTAGGTGATATTTGTGATTAACGAAATCAAGAAAGACGCTCAAGAGCGTATGGATAAGAGCGTAGATGCCCTGAAAAACAACCTTTCTAAGGTACGTACTGGTCGCGCTCACCCAAGTTTACTCTCCGGCATTTCTGTCGATTACTATGGTGCTTCGACACCGCTGAATCAAATCGCTAACGTTGTAGCTGAAGATGCACGTACTCTCGCGATCACTGTTTTTGATAAAGAGTTGACGCCAAAAGTTGAAAAAGCGATTTTGATGTCTGATTTGGGTCTAAACCCAATGTCTGCAGGTACGGTTATTCGTGTACCACTGCCACCACTGACCGAAGAACGTCGTCGTAATTTGGTGAAAATTGTTCGTGGTGAAGCCGAAGGTGGTCGCGTTGCGGTTCGCAACATTCGTCGTGATGCCAATGGCGACTTAAAAGCTCTACTGAAAGATAAAGAAATCTCTGAAGACGAAGATCATAAAGCGCAAGAAGAGATTCAAAAACTTACCGATGTAGCGATTAAGAGAATTGATGAAGTTCTTGCTGCAAAAGAAAAAGAGTTAATGGAAGTTTAATTCGCTCTTTTTAGCCTTTCTAAAACGCTGTGCTCACAGTGCAGCGTTTTTTTATGCTATTTTGCCCTATCAGTTTGGTAATCAATTAATTTCTTATGCAAAACTCATCCCTCTCATCTGATGTATTACCCCAACACATCGCAATCATTATGGACGGAAATGGCCGTTGGGCTAAAGCACAAGGTAAACCTCGTGTATTTGGTCATAAGAATGGTGTAGCAGCGGTCCGAAGAACGATTTCTACTGCAGCGAAATTGGGTATTAAAGCCGTTACTTTGTTTGCCTTTAGCAGTGAAAATTGGCGGCGTCCGGAAGCTGAAGTAGGCGTGTTGATGGAGTTATTTATTACTGTGCTATCCACAGAAGTAAAAAAGCTGCATAAGAACAATCTGCGTCTTAGAGTCATTGGTGATAAAACACGTTTTAGCTCACGCTTACAAACAAAAATAGCTCAGGCAGAAGAGTTAACCTCATCAAACAGTGGCATGGTCGTTAATATCGCCGCAAACTATGGCGGAAAATGGGATATCACAGAAGCAATGCGCTCTATCGCGGTCAAAGTGGCGAGCGGTGAGCTTTCTCCTGATCAGATTGACGAGACGCTGATTACACAGTCGCTAACGATGTCTGATATTCCTGAAGTGGATTTGCTCATTCGTACCAGCGGTGAATGTCGTATTAGTAATTTTATGTTGTGGCAATTGGCCTATGCAGAGATGTACTTTACGCCGATTTACTGGCCTGAGTTTGGTGAAGAAAGTTTAATTGAAGCAGTGACTTGGTTTGTTAACCGTGAACGCCGTTTTGGCTGCACAGGGGAACAGGTTAAGGCATTGATGGAACAGAAATAAAGGATCCATTAGTTTGAAGCAACGAATTATCACGGCGCTCATATTAGCTCCACTGGTGATGCTGGGCATTTTTGAACTGCCACTCCCTCTATTTATGGCCGTTTTGGCCCTTGTGGCGCTCGTCGGTGTATGGGAATGGACGCAGTTTATCGATTCGACATCTAGGTATCTGGCGCTGTTACCTGCCATTATCATTGGTGGAGCAAGTTACCTACTGATTTCCCCTGATGCCGTTAGCCTAGCCAGCATGAACTCGAATCACTATGTGATATTAAGTATTGGGGTGGCTTGGTGGCTTTTTTCTAGCTTTTTAGCCATTACCTATCCTAAATCCCGCCCATGGTGGGAAAAATCCAATTTACTTAGGCACCTCTTTGGTGTGCTTACGCTACTTCCTTTTTTCTGGAGCGTACTTTTTTTACGCGCAGAAGCCTTTTTGAGTGAGCCATACCACGGTGCTAAGTTGGTGCTATTTGTCTGCTTAATTGTTTGGGCTGCAGACAGTGGCGCTTATTTTGCGGGCAAAAGTTTTGGTAAGCACAAAATGGCACCAGCAGTCAGTCCAAATAAAACCATTGAAGGGTTGATTGGTGGCATTATTACGGCATTGATTGTGGCGTGGTTTACTGCTGATTGGTTTGATATTCGGTTTACAAACACGCTGTCGATGGTCGGTATTACATTAGCGACTGTGATTATCTCTGTGCTCGGTGATCTGGTCGAAAGTATGTTTAAGCGCGTTTCAGGAATTAAAGACAGCAGTAATATTATTCCTGGGCATGGCGGCGTTTTGGATCGTATCGATAGCCTGACGGCTGCATTTCCTGTTTTTGCTCTACTGTATTTCATTTTCTAATGCTTGGGTTAAGCTGTCTTACCTCAATCTTAATTCACGGTTGTTGCTATGCGTAAGTTAACGATTCTCGGGGCCACAGGTTCAATTGGGGCAAGCACATTAAAAGTCGTGGCTCAAAATCCCGAACACTTTTCCGTTGTGGCTTTAGCCGCGGGAAATAATGTCAATAAAATGCGTGAGCTATGCCAGCGTTGGCAGCCAGTTTATGCGGTAATGGCAAACCCAAAGGCGGCGGATGAGCTTTTAGCTCAATTGCAGTCACTGAACTTAAAAACAACCGTATTATTTGGTGAAGACGCCATGTGCCACGTCGCCGCATTAGATGAGGTGGATACGGTGATGGCGGCGATTGTTGGTGCAGCAGGTTTGTTACCAACCATGGCCGCGGTAAAGGCGGGCAAGCGTGTTTTGTTGGCAAACAAAGAAGCCTTGGTGATGTCTGGCCAATTGTTTATTGATGCGGTCGAAAAACACGGTGCGGAATTGCTCCCTGTCGATAGCGAACATAACGCGATTTTTCAATGCTTACCCCCTGAAATTCAAGGCTCTTTGGGTCGCTGTGATTTACAAGAACATGGTGTGCAACATATTCTGCTCACGGGTTCTGGCGGCCCTTTTCGCTACAGTGATTTATCCACGTTAGCAGATGTTTCACCACAGCAAGCTATTGCTCATCCTAACTGGTCGATGGGGCCGAAAATTTCGGTTGATTCCGCCACTATGATGAACAAAGGTTTGGAATATATTGAAGCTAAGTGGCTGTTTAATGCATCGAAACAGCAATTGAAAGTGTTAATCCACCCACAATCGGTGATCCACTCTATGGTGCAGTACCGCGATGGTTCGGTGCTTGCGCAAATGGGGGAACCCGATATGTCCACGCCAATTGCTTTAACTCTCTCTTATCCAGAACGCATTACTGCGGGTGTTCCGGCACTGGATTTTACCAAATTAAGTAATTTGAGTTTTATGGATGTGGACTACGAGCGTTATCCTTGTTTGGGATTGGCGATTGATGCTTGCTATCAAGGGCAACATGCCACCACCTCTTTAAATGCAGCCAACGAAATAGCCGTTGAAGCTTTTTTAAATAAGCAAATTCGTTTTACCGATATCGCACAAGTTAATGAACGTGTATTGTCAAAAGTGTGTGCAGCACATACTCGGTTACATTGCTATGACTTGGAAAGCTTGTTAGAGCTCGATAGAATGGCGCGCACTATTGCCCAGCAAATCATACAAGAGCATTTATTATGAGTGGTATTTTGTGGAATTTCGTCTCTTTCATCATTGCGTTAGGTATATTGGTTGCTGTGCATGAATTTGGTCATTTTTGGGTAGCACGTCGCTGCGGAATTAAAGTCGAAAAATTTTCCATTGGCTTTGGTAAATCACTTTGGAGCCGAGTAGCCAAAGATGGCACCGAGTACAACCTCTCAATTATTCCTCTCGGCGGCTACGTTAAAATGCTCGATAGCCGTGTTGATGATGTTCCAGCTGAATTAAAACCCTTAGCTTTTGACCAAAAACCATTGTGGAAACGTGTCGCTGTCGTGAGTGCTGGGCCTGCTTTTAACTTTTTCTTCGCCATTTTTGCCTATTGGCTCGTGTTCTTAATTGGCGTCCCAGCGGTAAAACCTGTGATTGGCGAAATTGCCCCGCAATCGATCGCCGCTCAAGCGGGTTTAGAGTCAGGAATGCAGATCAAAGCAGTCTCAGGAGTGAATACCTTAGATTGGGAATCGGTCAATATGGGGCTGATTAGCCATATTGGTGATGAACAATTAACGCTCACCGTCGGAACCAATAATGAAATTGGTGTGGATGAAATCAAAACATTAGATATCCGTTCTTGGAACTTTAACCCAGAAACAGAGTCTGCTATGGGAGCTTTGGGTTTTAAACCATTTGTCCCTGAAATATCGCTGACGCTAACCAATGTTTCTCAAGGCAGCGCCGGAGAGAAGGCTGGGTTAGAAGTTGGCGACACCTTGATCGAAGCCAACGGTGCGAAGATAAACTATTGGCAGCAAGTTGTGGAGTTGATACAAAGCCATCCCAATCAGCCAGTTTCATTGGTTGTTGTGCGTGATGAACAACGCTTGACTATCGAGCTTACGCCTGACGTTCGTGAGTTACCGCAAGGCAAAACGATAGGTTTTGCCGGAATCGCTCCTAAAGTCGCAGAATGGCCGGAAAGTTATCGATTTGAGCTGCAATATGGTGTATTTGAATCAGTCGGAAAAGCGGTTGAAAAAACACAGCAAGTGATCAACTTAACCGTCAGCATGTTGAAAAAACTGGTGGTCGGTGATGTGGGGTTGAATAATCTGAGTGGGCCGATTTCGATTGCCAAAGGAGCTGGAACCACCGCTGACTATGGTTTGGTCTATTTCTTGGGTTTTCTGGCTCTGATTAGTGTCAACTTAGGCATTATCAATCTAGTACCACTGCCAATGTTAGATGGCGGACACTTACTGTTTTTTGCAATTGAAGCCGTTATTCGTCGTCCTGTCCCAGAGAAGATTCAAGAAATGGGATACCGAATTGGTGGGGCGATCATCTTTTCTTTGATGGCTGTGGCAATATTTAATGATTTTAGTCGCCTGTGATTTGTAACCATTAGGCAGAAGTTGTAGCAAGGAATAACAAGAATAAATATGGCAATGAAACAGATCCTTTTCGCGACACTATTGGCAACCAGCCTCTCAGCACATAGTGCCGAGAATTTCGTAGTGCAGGATATTCAAATTGAAGGGCTTCAACGCGTTGCGCTCGGCGCTGCATTGCTTAAAATGCCCGTTCGAATTGGCGATACCGTTGATGCACAAGATGTCGCGGATATTATCAAAGCACTTTACACTTCGGGCAACTTTGAAGACATCAAAGTATTACGAGACAACAACGTTCTGATCGTTCAGGTTAAAGAACGTCCAACCATTGCAAGTGTTTCCTTCTCTGGAAATAAAGCGATCAAAGAAGAGCAGTTGCAGCAGAATCTTGATGCATCCAATATCCGCATCGGTGAGGCGCTTGATCGTACGACCTTGAGCAACATTGAAAAGGGGTTGGAAGATTTTTACTACAGCGTGGGTAAGTACAACGCGACCGTAAAAGCGGTGGTGACACCTTTACCTCGCAACCGTGCTGACCTTAAATTTGTGTTCAGTGAAGGGGTTTCTGCGAAAATCCAGCAAATCAACTTTATTGGCAATGAAGTGTTTAGTGACCAAGATTTACTGTCACGCTTCAATTTGAATGTCGATGTGGCGTGGTGGAATTTCCTCTCTGATGATAAATACCAAAAGCAGGTCTTAGCCGCTGATATTGAAGCTTTGCGCTCTTTCTACCTCGACCGTGGCTACTTAAAGTTTCAAGTCGATTCCACACAAGTTGCTATTTCTCCTGATAAAAAAGGCGTTTATATCACTTTAGGCATTAGCGAAGGTCAGCCTTATAAAATCAAAGACGTTAAATTCCGCGGAGAGCTGATTGGCAAAGAGGCTGAATTTACCGCTTTGATCCCGTTTGAAGCCGAGGAAACCTATAACGGCTCACTGGTGACCAAGCTTGAAGAAGATGTAAAACGAGTATTGGGTGAAGCTGGCTATGCTTATCCTCAAGTTCGAACCATCCCAGAATTTAATGATGAAACGCAAGAAGTTTCCTTGGTTGTTCATGTGGAAGCGGGTAAGCGTATCTATGTCCGTGATATTCGCTTTGTCGGTAATAACTCAACCAAAGATGAAGTTTTGCGCCGCGAAATGCGTCAAATGGAAGGCAGTTGGCTGAGCTCTAAAGCGATTGATACGGGTAAGAGCCGTTTGAACCGTCTTGGCTTCTTTGAAACAGTGGATGTGCAAACCGTACGTGTACCTGGTAGTGAAGACCAAGTCGATCTGGTGTACAACGTGAAAGAGGCCAACTCAGGTAGTGTTAACTTTGGTGTCGGTTATGGTACAGAATCAGGCGTGAGTTTTCAGGTTGGTTTACAACAAGACAACTTCATTGGTTCAGGTAATCGAGTTGGCATCAATGCCATGATGAACGACTATCAAAAGAACATCAGTTTAGATTACCGTGATCCCTACTGGAACCTTGATGGTGTCAGTTTGGGTGGTAAGATTTTCTATAACCAGTTTGAGGCTTCTGAAGCTGGTATTGTTGATTATACCAATGAAAGCTACGGCACAAGTTTAACGTGGGGTTTCCCATTTGACGAATTAAACCGTTTTGACCTCGGTATCGGTTACACGCACAACAAGATCGGTAATATCGATGAGTATGTGCAAGTTAGTCAGTTCTTACAGTCTCAAGCGAGTAATCGTAGCGATGATGGCAGTTTGATCACCAATGACTTTGACGTCAACATCTCATGGACGCGCAATAATTTAAACCGAACCATTTTCCCAACGGCGGGGAATCACCAACGCGCTTTCTACAAGATGACCGTGCCGGGCTCAGACGTAAAGTATTTCAAAGCGCAGTACGATGTCCGCCAGTATTTCCCATTAACCAAAAAACATGAGTTTTCACTCTTGCTAAGAGGACGCTTAGGGTATGGTAATGGTTACGGGAAAACGGATGGTAACGATAACTTGTTCCCATTCTATGAAAACTATTATGCAGGTGGTTTTACCACTTTGCGTGGTTTTGGATCTAACTCGGCTGGACCGAAAGCGATTTATAACGATGCGACAGGCTGTAATGGCAATAATGGTGGCAACAACCGCTGCTATAGCGCAACAGATGACTCTGTCGGTGGTAACGCGGTCGCGCTGGCCAGCGTAGAGCTGATTGTACCGACGCCATTTGCCTCTGATGAAACTCGTAGCCAAATTCGCACCAGCATCTTCTTCGATATGGCCAGCGTTTGGGATACCGAGTTCGATTACAAAGATGGGAAACTCGGTTATGGTGATCAGTATTATTACGATTACTCAGATCCAATGAATTACCGTTCCTCTTATGGTGCGGCACTACAGTGGATGTCACCTATGGGGCCATTGGTATTTTCAATTGCCAAACCTATTAAAATTTATGAAGGTGATAATGAAGAGTTCTTCACTTTCACGATCGGCAGAACATTCTAATTAGAGGAAAGTATTTTGAAAAAAGCGATTCAAGCGGCAGGATTGGGCCTAGTTGTACTGAGTTCATCATTTTTTGCGCAAGCCGCTGAGGCGGCGCAGAAAGTAGGTTACATTAATACCGCGCAAGTATTCCAAGCATTACCTCAACGAGAAGTTGTGCTGCAAAAATTACAAGAAGAGTTTAAAGATAAAGGGGCAGAGCTACAGTCAATTCAAGCTGAAGCAAAAACCAAAATTGAAAAACTTAAACGTGATGGCGAACTGCTAGGTCAAGATGAGATCGAGAAGCTGCGTATTGAAATTGGTCAATTAGACAGCAAGTACAAAATCAAAGCGCAAGCGTTAGAGCAAGCCTCAGCGCGTCGTGAGAGTGAAGAGAAGCAAAAACTCTTCATGGTGATTCAAGACGCTGTGAAGAAAGTTGCGGAAAAAGAAGGTTATGACATCGTTGTTGACGTGCAAGCTATGCAATATGGTAAGCCGGACTACAACCTATCAGAGAAAGTAATTAAACAACTAAAATAATATTATTATGGCAAAACTGACTTTAGCCGAATTGGCAACCATCACCGGGGGAGAGCTGTTTGGTGATGGCTCTGCGACAGTTTCCGCTGTCGCACCTATGGATAAGGCGCAGGAAGGTTACGTAACTTTCCTCTCTAATCCCAAATATAACAAACACCTTGGTCAATGCCGCGCAACGGTGATTATGGTCAAGGCTAGTGAACGTGAATTGTGTACAACCAATGTATTGGTCGTCGCTGATCCATACGTTGCTTTTGCAAAGGTGGCGCAAGCGCTGGACACGACACCGCGACCTGCGAGTGATATCAGCTCTTCTGCGGTTGTTGCACCGGATGCCCAGCTAGGGCAGAACGTTTCTATTGGTGCAAACGCGGTCATTGAGACGGGCGTGCAACTGGGCGATAACGTCTCCATTGGTGCTGGCTGTTTCATCGGTAAAAACGCTAAAATTGGCGCTAACACCCAGTTGTGGGCAAATGTCAGCGTTTACCACGAAGTGGAAATTGGCTCGGCGTGCCTTATTCAGTCAGGTGCCGTGATTGGTTCTGATGGTTTTGGCTATGCCAATGAGAAAGGTGAGTGGATTAAAATTCCGCAAATTGGCACAGTCCGGATCGGTAATCGAGTTGAAATCGGTGCCTGCACGACAATTGATCGTGGCGCATTAGATGACACGATTATTGAAGATAACGTCATTCTCGATAACCAATTACAGATTGCACATAACGTCTGTATTGGCTATGGCACTGCAATTGCTGGCGGTACCATCATTGCTGGCAGCACCCACATAGGCAAATATTGCATTATTGGTGGCGGTGCGGTGATCAATGGCCATATCGAGATTGTCGATGGGGTCACTATTACTGGCATGGGGATGGTGATGCGCAGCATCACCGAGAAAGGCATGTTCTCTTCTGGTATTCCGTTGCAACCGAACAAAGAATGGCGTAAAACTGCCGCTCGCGTTCACCGTATCGAAGATATGCACAAGCGACTTAAAGCACTTGAAAAGTACTTAGAGCAGGAAGCGGAATCCTAATTCTACTTTTTCCCGATTAGGCTCGCCAATTGCGAGTCTTTTTCGTCTATAATGCCAAATAATTTTTGAAAGTTTTACTGTATAGGAATATGACTTTGACGACTGAAACGAAAACGATGCACATCACTGAAATTCAGAGGCTGCTTCCTCACCGTTACCCATTTCTGTTGATTGACCGTGTAATTGACTTTGAAGAAGGCAAATACCTTGTTGGCTTGAAAAATGTGTCAGTTAATGAACCTCAGTTCACTGGTCATTTTCCGCAGTTACCTATTTTTCCAGGTGTGCTGATTTTAGAAGCAATGGCACAAGCAACGGGCCTACTAGCATTCAAAACCTTTGGTGCACCGAAAGATAACGAATTGTATTACTTTGCTAGTATTGATAATGCGAAGTTTCGTAAACCTGTAGGTCCTGGCGACCAACTGATCATCGAAGTGCAGTTCATTAAAGAGCGTCGTGGTATTGCGTTGTTTAATGGCGTAGCGAAAGTTGATGGTGAGGTTGTGTGTTCAGCTGAAATGAAATGTGCTCGTAGAGAGTTTTAATATGATTCATGAAACTGCACAAATCCACCCAAGTGCGGTGGTTGAAGATGGCGCTATCATCGGAGCTAACGTCACTGTTGGTCCATTTACTTACATCACCTCTGGGGTAAGCATTGGCCAAGGTACGGAAGTGATGTCGCATGTGGTCATCAAAGGAAACACCGTCATTGGTGAAGAGAACCGTATTTTCCCTCACGCCGTCATTGGCGAAGAGAACCAAGATAAGAAGTATGGTGGTGAAGATACGCGAGTTGTCATTGGTGATCGCAATGTTATTCGTGAAGCGGTGCAAATTCACCGTGGTACTATGCAAGATAAAACACAAACAGTTGTTGGCAACGACAACCTATTGTGTGTGAATGCCCATATTGCGCACGATGTGATTGTTGGTAATCATACGCACATTGGTAACAACGCAATTCTTGGCGGCCATGTGACGGTCGGTGACTATGCTGGTGTTATGGCGTTGTCGGCGATTCATCCTTTTTGTAGTGTTGGTGCTTATGCCTATATCGGTGGTTGTTCTGCAGTGGTGCAAGATGTCCCTGCTTACGTGTTAGCACAAGGTAACCATGCTTCACCATTTGGCCTTAACCTTGTTGGTTTGAAGCGAAATGGTTTTGAAAAAGCCGAAATTCGCGCGCTACAAAAAGCGTATAAAGAGATTTACCGATCAGGTAAAACGCAAGCAGAGGTCTTACCTATATTGGTTGAGATGGCGAAAGAGTACCCATCGATTCAGCGTTTTACTGATTTACTAGAAAAAACTGAGCGTGGCATTATTCGTTAGTTCGCCACTGAGTTTTGATTAATATCCGAAGATCGCTACTTGTTTAGCGATCTTTTGTCTTTTTGACGCCGCATAACGGCTGAGCGGATTCTGTTAGGAAACGATATGCACTCACATGAAAATCCCCTAAGAATCGGTATTGTTGCCGGAGAGCTTTCTGGCGATATATTAGGAGAAGGCTTCATTCAAGCCATCAAGCAGCAATACCCCAATGCACAATTTGTCGGTATTGGCGGCCCTAAAATGATTGCTCAAGGTTGTGAATCTTTATTTGATATGGAAGAGCTAGCCGTGATGGGTCTGGTTGAGGTGCTTGGCCGCTTACCGCGTTTACTGAAAGTTAAAGCGCAGTTGGTGAAGTATTTTAAAGCCAATCCGCCGGATGTGTTTGTTGGTATTGATGCACCAGATTTTAATTTACGACTAGAGCTTGATCTCAAAAAAGCGGGCATCAAAACCGTCCACTACGTGAGCCCATCTGTATGGGCATGGCGTCCCAAACGTATTTTTAAAATCGATGCGGCGACCGATTTAGTGTTGGCATTTCTTCCGTTTGAAAAAGCGTTTTACGACAAGTATCAGGTTGCGTGCGAATTTGTCGGCCATACACTGGCCGATGCCATTCCACTGCAACCCGATAAAATCGCCGCTCGTGAACTGTTGAAATTAGAGACAGATAAACAGTGGCTGGCTGTGCTACCCGGTAGCCGAGGGGGAGAAGTCGGTTTAATTGCCAAGCCATTTATTGAAACATGTCGACAAATCAAACAGAAATACCCTGATATTGGTTTTGTGGTAGCTGCCGTCAATCCCAAACGTAAACAGCAGTTTGAAACCATTTGGCAGGAGATCGCCCCAGAGCTCGATTTTGTTATTATTGAAGACACCGCGCGTAATGTCATCACGGCTGCAGATGCTGTGCTGCTTGCCTCTGGCACAGTCGCACTGGAATGCATGTTGCTCAAACGGCCGATGGTGGTGGGATACAAAGTGAACTGGCTTACCGGATGGTTGGTTCAGAAGCTTGCGATAACCGAATTTGTTTCACTGCCCAATATTTTAGCCGGAGAAGAACTGGTTCCTGAGTTCATTCTTGATGAATGCGACCCGCAACATCTGTTTCCTGCGGTCGATAGCATGCTTAGCCGTGATAATTCCTCTTTAATTGAACGTTTTACTGAAATGCATCACTGGATCCGCAAAGGCGCCGATCAACAAGCTGCCAAAGCGGTTTTAAGCTTGATTAACCATTAACGATTAAGAGCGATTGAAAAATAACGAGAGGAAAATAGACAAGATGGCAGAACAAACACTGACTCCTTTTGAATACCCTAAGGGCTATGTTTTGATTGCAGGAGTGGATGAAGTTGGTCGAGGTCCATTAGTGGGCGACGTAGTGACTGCCGCAGTAATCTTGGATCCGAATAATCCGATTGAAGGTTTAGCAGACTCGAAAAAGTTATCAGAAAAAAAACGCCTAGCGCTTTTTCCTGAAATTCAACAAAAGGCGCTCGCTTGGTCTGTTGGCCGCTGTTCACCAGCTGAAATTGATGAGCTTAATATTCTTCAAGCGACTATGGTGGCGATGCAACGCGCGATTGCAGGTCTAGCGATTCAACCTGATTTGGCTTTAATTGATGGCAACCGTGTCCCACAATTACCGATGCATGGTATCGCAGTCGTCAAGGGTGATATGCGTGTGGCGCAAATCAGCGCCGCCTCAATCATTGCTAAAGTGGTACGCGATAAAGAGATGGAAGCGCTCGATAAATTGTACCCACAATTTGGCTTTGCTCAACATAAGGGCTATCCAACTAAAGCGCATTTTGCCGCGATCGAACAGCATGGCGTCATCGCAGAGCACCGTAAAAGCTTTAAGCCAGTGAAACGCGTGCTGGGAATTGACTAATTGCGGGTGTCAGCCACGAGCAGATTCGCGTAGAATAACCGCCAAATCTTGTACCAAACCTAGCATCTAGGATTTTATTGCATGCCAGAACCAAAGTTTGTCCACCTCCGTGTCCACAGCGACTTTTCTATGATCGATGGCTTGTCCAAAGTGCCACCGCTTGTGAAAAAAGTGGCCGAGATGGGGATGCCTGCCGTAGCGTTGACTGACTTCACGAACTTATGTGGTTTGGTCAAATTTTATGGTACCGCTCATAACTGTGGGGTAAAGCCGATTATCGGTGCAGATTTTGTCATGCAATCCGAGGAGTTTGGTGATGAGCTCACCAAGCTGACGGTTCTAGCGAGTGATAATGTTGGTTACAAAAATCTGACCTTACTGATCTCCGATGCTTATCTACGCGGTCATGTGCAACACCTACCTGTGATTGATAAAGCGTGGCTAGTGAAATATGCCGAAGGCTTGATTGTGCTTTCGGGTGGAAAAAGTGGTGAAATAGGCAAAGCACTGCTTAAAGGTAATCAGGCATTAGTCGATAAATGTGTCGAGTTTTATCAAACTCATTTTGTCGATCGTTTTTACCTTGAATTGACTCGCACAGGGCGAGCCGACGAAGAGAGCTATCTGCACTTTGCTCTAGAATTGGCTGAAAATAACGATCTGCCCGTCGTTGCAACCAATGAAGTGGTGTTTCTCAGCGAAGAGTTTTTTGAAGCGCATGAAATTCGAGTAGCGATTCATGATGGCTACACCATGGAAGATCCTCGTCGGCCAAAAAATTACAGCCCACAGCAATATTTGCGCACCGAAGCGGAAATGTGTGAGCTGTTTGCCGACATTCCTGAAGCGCTGCAAAACAGTGTTGAGATTGCCAAACGGTGTAATGTTACCGTCCGTTTGGGGGAATATTTCTTGCCCGCCTTTCCAACGGAAGGAATGAAAGAAACCGAATACTTGGTGATGAAATCACAAGAAGGCCTTGAAGAGCGTCTTGAATTTCTGTTCCCCGATCCTGAGGTTCGCGCACAACGTCGCCCTGAATATGATGAACGGCTGCAAATTGAGCTCGAAGTGATTAATAACATGGGGTTCCCCGGTTATTTCTTGATTGTGATGGAGTTCATCCAGTGGTCAAAAGATAACGATATTCCGGTGGGACCGGGGCGCGGATCGGGTGCGGGTTCATTGGTGGCTTACGCGCTCAAAATTACCGATTTAGATCCACTACAATATGATTTACTTTTCGAACGTTTTTTGAACCCAGAACGGGTCTCAATGCCTGATTTTGACGTCGATTTCTGTATGGATAAACGTGACCAAGTTATTGATCACGTTGCTGAAATGTATGGTCGTGATGCGGTATCACAGATCATCACCTTTGGTACTATGGCTGCCAAAGCGGTCATTCGTGACGTGGGACGCGTGCTTGGTCATCCGTTTGGATTTGTCGACCGCATTTCAAAGCTTATTCCACTAGATCCAGGAATGACACTCGAAAAGGCGTTTAAGGCTGAACCCGCGTTACCTGAGCTGTACAACAATGACGAAGACGTCAAAGAGCTGATTGATAAGTGCCGAATTCTAGAAGGTTGCACGCGTAACGCTGGTAAGCATGCGGGTGGGGTAGTGATCTCCCCAACCACAATTACCGACTTTTCGCCGATTTATGCGGATGCTGAAGGGCATTTCCCCGTTACTCAATTTGATAAGAACGATGTTGAAACCGCAGGCTTAGTCAAGTTTGACTTCTTAGGTCTACGTACCTTAACCATTATCGATTGGGCACTAGGGCTGATTAACCCGCGCTTACAACGAGAAGGCAAAGAGCCCGTTCGTATTGAAGCTATCCCGTTAGAAGACCCAGTTTCATTTCGTGTATTGCAAAATTCTGAAACCACCGCGGTATTCCAGTTAGAATCGCGCGGCATGAAAGATCTGATCAAACGTCTCCAGCCAGACTGCTTCGAAGATATCATTGCACTAGTGGCCCTGTTTCGCCCAGGGCCTTTGCAATCGGGTATGGTGGATAACTTTATCGACCGTAAACATGGCCGAGAGGCGATCTCCTACCCAGATGAAAAATGGCAACATGAGTCATTAAAAGAAATTCTAGACCCAACCTACGGCATCATCTTGTACCAAGAGCAAGTGATGCAGATCGCCCAAGTCCTAGCCGGATACACACTAGGCGGCGCGGATATGCTGCGCCGTGCGATGGGTAAGAAAAAGCCAGAAGAGATGGCCAAGCAGCGGGCGATTTTTGAAGAAGGTTCGATAAAAAACGGCGTGGATGGCGAATTGTCGATGAAAATCTTCGACTTAGTAGAAAAATTCGCCGGTTACGGGTTTAACAAATCGCACTCTGCGGCTTATGCTCTGGTTTCTTATCAAACCTTATGGTTAAAAACCCACTACCCAGCCGAATTTATGGCGGCAGTAATGACGGCCGACATGGACAACACCGAAAAGGTGGTTGGCTTAGTGGATGAATGTTTACGCATGAATCTTAAAGTGTTACCACCGGATATTAACGCCGGCTTGTACCGCTTTAACGTCGATGAAAATGGCGCGATTGTCTATGGTATTGGCGCGATCAAAGGTGTGGGTGAAGGGCCGATTGAAGCGATTTTAGAAGCGCGCACAGCAGGCGGCCATTTTAAAGATTTGTTTGATTTTTGCGCCAGAATTGATCTGAAAAAAGTCAATAAGCGTGTGATTGAAAAGCTTATTTATGCGGGTGCTTTGGATCGTTTAGGCCCACACCGTGCTGCAATGATGGCCTCATTAAATGATGCTGTGAAAGCGGCCAGCCAATTCCACCAAGCTGAAGCCTTTGGTCAGGTTGATATGTTTGGTGTATTGACTGATGCGCCAGAAGAAGTAGAACATAAATATACGCAAGTCCCCGAGTGGCCTGAGAAAGTTTGGCTTGAAGGTGAGCGCGATACATTAGGCCTTTATTTGACCGGGCATCCAATAAACGCACATATTAAGGAACTTGCGAAGTACACCAGTTGTCGACTAAAAGATGCCACGCCAACGCGACGCGATCAATCCGTCACTTTAGCGGGGTTAGTGATTGCTGCTAAAGTCATGACCACCAAGCGTGGCACGCGGATTGGCATCATGACGTTAGATGATCGTTCAGGACGTATGGAAGTGATGTTATTCTCTGATGCGTTAGAGCGGTATGCAGAGCTGTTAGAAAAAGATAGAATTTTAGTGATTTCTGGACAGGTCAGCTTTGATGACTTCAATGGTGGCCTTAAAATGTCGGCGCGCGAAGTCATGGACTTGGGCAGTGCGCGTGAAAAATATGCCCGTGGCTTGTCGATATCGATTGAACAATCACAGATAGACAGCCAGTTTTTTGAGCGCTTTAGTCAGATCTTAGAGCCTCACCGAGCAGGGACTATACCTGTCAATGTATACTACCAACGCGCAGAGGCGAGAGTGCGACTCACTCTTGGTACGCAGTGGCGTGTAACCCCAAGTGATACATTGTTAGACGAATTGAAACAGCTACTTGGCAAAGATCAGGTAGAACTCGAATTTAACTAAAATTTGGCGTCAAATATGTTGAACGCTGAGTATAAAAGGATCGGTAGATGAGCCTAAATTTTCTAGAATTTGAAAAACCAATTGCTGAACTTGAGGCTAAAATTCAGGCGCTACGCGACGTGTCTCGCCATGGTGGTGATAAGTCCGTTGATCTCGACAAAGAGATCGAACAGCTAGAAAAGAAAAGCTTAGAGCTTAAGAAGAAAATCTTTGGTGATTTAGGGGCATGGCAAGTAGCTCAATTGGCACGCCATCCACAACGCCCTTACACGCTTGATTACATCAACCATGTCTTCACTGAGTTTGACGAGTTGGCTGGTGATCGCGCTTTTGCTGATGACAAAGCGATTGTCGGCGGCATTGCTCGTTTAGAGGGACGTCCGGTGATGGTGATTGGTCACCAAAAAGGACGTGAAACGAGAGAAAAAGTAAGACGTAACTTCGGAATGCCAAAACCAGAAGGTTATCGTAAAGCACTGCGTTTAATGAAAATGGCTGAACGTTTTGGCATGCCTATTATTACCTTCATTGATACCGCAGGTGCTTATCCTGGTGTTGGCGCTGAAGAACGTGGCCAATCTGAAGCGATTGCTACAAACCTAAAAGTGATGTCAGGCTTGAAAGTGCCTGTAATTTGCAATGTTGTTGGTGAAGGTGGCTCTGGTGGTGCTTTGGCGATTGGCGTGGGTGACTACGTGAACATGCTGCAATATTCCACTTATGCGGTAATTTCGCCAGAAGGATGCGCTTCAATCTTGTGGCGAGATTCAGATAAAGCACCGCAAGCGGCTGAAGCGATGGGCTTAGTCGCTCCTCGCTTAAAAGAGCTTGAGCTGATTGATGAAATTATCGAAGAACCATTAGGTGGCGCGCATCGCGATCCAATACAAATGGCCGCCAATATGAAAGCAACACTGCTAAAACAGCTTGCTGATTTAGAGCCGCTGAATGAAGAAGCATTATTGGCTCGTCGTTATCAACGTTTGATGAACTACGGCTACTGCTAAACAGCAGATCGGACAATAAATAAAAAGGGTTGGATTCTGTCCAGCCCTTTTTTATCTGCCCGATTTCAAGGCTGGTTTGCTTGGCGCGTTTCAAGGTAAACTGGCATCAATTCCTCTTAGCACTGAAAACCCATGTCTGAACTTTATTCGCTATTTTCACACGTTATCAATCGTCATCGCTTAGCAAGCAGCCAATTAGTCTTGGGTTTTAGTGGTGGCATGGACTCGCGGGTGATGCTTGAACTATTGGCGCAATATCGTGACGAAACCTCCTGTGAGTGCTGCGCTGTTTATGTTCATCATGGATTAAGTCAACATGCAGATGCGTGGGCCAAACAGTGCCGGCGCTGGGCCCAACACGCCGCGATCCCTTTTTTTATTGAACGGGTGCAACTCGATACCGCTAGCGGTGAAAGTGTGGAGTCATTGGCGCGTACGGCGCGTTACCAAGTTTTAGCGAAATACATTAACACTGACGATTTGTTACTAACTGGACAGCATAGCGATGATCAGATCGAGACATTTTTGCTCGCGTTAAAGCGTGGTAGTGGACCCAAAGGACTCTCTTCGATGGCACAAGCGATGCCATTTGGAGCGGGGAAAATCGTCCGTCCTTTGCTTGCGGCGACTCGCGTACAGATCGAAAGCTTTGCCGTAACCCAGAATTTGGATTGGGTCGAGGACGAAAGCAACCAAGATACCCGTTTTGATCGTAATTTTATCCGCCATCACATCACGCCAGTTCTTACGCAGCGCTGGCCGCATATTCACCAAGCGGTTGCTCGTAGTGCGACATTGTGTGCTCAGCAGCAGGTGTTGCTTGAAGAGCTGCTACAAGAGGCAATGCAAGAGGCAAAAATGCCTGATGGTAGTTTATCAATTACCGCGCTTTCTCATCGCAGCGAATTAGCACGCTATCAATTGCTAAGAATGTGGCTTGCTCAATTGGGGGAGCCAATGCCGACTCAAGAACATTTAGCGATGATTTGGCAACAAGTGGCGTCTGCGCGTATTGATGCGAATCCTCGTCTTAAACTAGGGCAAAGTGAGATCCGCCGCTTTGACCAAAAGCTATATTGCATCCAAACTTATCAAGACATTTCAGATTGGCAGGCGATGATCGTGCCCGATCAATCATTAACCTTGCCTGATGGACTAGGAAATCTGAGGTTATCGTCTCATGGTGGTAGCAAGGAAATAGCCTTGCCTGATAATTGCCATCAATTAAGCGTTACGTTTAATCCTGAAGGGCTGGCAGCATGCCCTGTCGGACGAGTGGGAAGTCGAAAGCTAAAAAAATTGTTCCAAGAGTATGGCGTGCCCAGTTGGTTACGACGAAGAACGCCAATATTGATGCATCGGAATCAAGTGGTTGCGATTGCAAATTTATTTGTTGATCGTGACTTCAGTGGGCAAGATTGTGAACTCATCTGGGACAAATGAACGCTTTTCATGCAAAATTCGTATAAAACATACCATGAATATGGACATAAAGGTGGAGCAATGAAAAAAGTCGCGATTGGAATAGTTATGGGTTTAACGTTGTTAGCGGGAAGCGCGTTTGCTGGGGACCCAGCCGCAGGGCAAGCCAAAGCGGCTATCTGCGCGGCGTGTCACGGCGCAGACGGGATTGCCCTTATTCCGGGATATCCAAATCTAAAAGGGCAAAATGAGCAATACCTTATCTCATCAGTTAAAGCCTACAAGAATAAAGAGCGTAATGGTGGTTTAGCCGTCGTAATGCAAGCGCAAGCGGCAATGCTCAGTGATGCCGATATTGAAAACTTAGCGGCCTATTTCGCAAGTCTTAAGTAAATGGCAGTGAACGGGTTTCAATCAGCCCAGGCGTTGCTTGGGCTTTTTATTGATTGTTTTTTTTTGCTAGCAGATAATGCCACCAATTGACGAAAGTGTAAGGGATGAACATGAAAAAAATCGAAGCCATTATTAAGCCATTTAAACTTGATGACGTCCGCGAAGCGTTAGCTGAAGTCGGGATCACGGGTATGACTGTTTCTGAAGTAAAAGGATTTGGTCGTCAGAAAGGGCATACTGAATTGTACCGTGGCGCTGAGTACATGGTGGATTTCTTACCTAAAGTGAAGCTTGAAATTGTAGTGACTGACGATGTCGCTGATCGCTGCGTTGACACCATTATTGAGACGGCGCAAACGGGAAAAATTGGTGATGGTAAAATTTTCATTACTAATATTGAACGAGTGGTACGAATTCGTACCGGTGAAGAAGACGAAGACGCTATTTAGCCGTACACCGAGAAGAAGGGAGCCAATGGCTCCTTTTTTGTCTCTTTATTAATACATCCCTACCAATTTTGTTGAACGTTATGAAAAGAAAATATCTGCTTGTTTTGCCGCTGTTGCTGATTACCGCGGCTGTGATTAGTTTTTTCTCTATTTTTACTATTCCTTCAACGCCGCAATTGTTGACTATTGATGGGAAAAACGCTTCATCTCCACTGATTTGTTACGATAATCCAAACGCTCGCGCAATTGATGTGCGTGGTCAGCTTAATGTACTGGTTTGGAATATCTATAAACAAAATAGAGCAACATGGCAAAGTGAGCTGGATAAATTCAGCCAAGATGCCCAATTGGTGTTGCTACAAGAAGCGAGCATGACCTTGTCATTGAAAGAGTGGATCAGCCAAAAGCAGTGGGGGGGGACGCAAGCGGATGCTTTTCGTGTTTTTGGTGAATCAGCCGGAGTGTTAAATCTTGGCAGGCAGATGCCAGTATTAGCGTGTGCTTACACCGAATTAGAGCCTTGGTTGCGCTTACCCAAATCGGCGATTTACGCCCTGTATCGTTTAAGTGATGGTCAGACTCTGGCGGTTGTAAACCTGCATGCAGTGAACTTTACCTATGGAACGCAAGAGTATACCAATCAGCTGGAAGCGTTACTCGTTCAATTAAAAACACATCAAGGGCCGGTGATTGTCGGTGGTGATTTTAATAGCTGGAGTCAAGCAAGAATGGACACATTAACCACTGCATTAAATCGTGTGGGTTTGAAGGAAGTGTTGTTCGAACCCGATCACCGTGTTCAGTTTGTGACGGGCTTGGTGCTTGATCATCTTTTTTATCGCGGTTTAACACTGCTCAATGCAAAAGCGCCCGTAACGGACGCTTCTGATCATAACCCACTATTGGCGAGTTTTAGTTTATAACCACTTTCTAACTGATGGCGATGTACAGCGCCCAAATCAGGTAATAGCCAATCCAAGGCAGCGCCGAAATCACCAGAGCTTGGCCGCGTTCAAGCTCTGTCCATGCGCCCACCGCCGCGTAGCCAAGTACGATGTACCAAGGCAAAAGTAGTGGGAAGGAGCTGGCAAATTGAGACCAATCATTAGTCAGTGGCAACTTAATTAGGCCATTTAAACTGTTAAGATCAGCAGCGTAAGTCATCACGTGGCCATGTTTGAGTAATAAGCTCGCGTAACTGGCGAGATCGCCCAACACGGCTGGGAAAGTGATGACAGCACTTGCGGCAAACCAACGCCAGAAACCGTGCTGATGTTGGCTCTGCTTGGTCGCCAAATTGAACCACAATGCCAACATGAAAATCGTTAGCGTGCGGCCTACCACATCGCTGATAATTTCGCTGGCCATCAAGGTGTTGGCATCTAACATTTCAAGCTGAGCGGGATTGATCATAGCCAACTGCGCCGAGAGCCCAGCTTTTAACCATTCAAGGTTAACCACGTCAAAATAAGCCCCCCAAAATAGAAAGGGACTCAGGATTAAAAAGAGATAAGGTTGCCAACCCCACATGCCGCGTTGATAAAGGGCTAAAAAACAAGACGTGGGGGAACGGAAAATATCCACCAACATGATTAACGGGTTACTGGAAGGATTCATACACTGACCTTAGTGACATCGACGTAGAGCTTGAGTTTTTGACCCGGCTTTAAGTACTTTTGGTTTGCAAGCTCGTTCCATTTTACAATGTCGAGGCTTTTGACTTTAAACTTATTAGCGATGGCGCTGAGTGTATCGCCGCTACGCACTTGATAAAAGACGGTGCGAATGATGGCACCCTCACTGCTATTTTTCCAAATGACCAGTTTTTGGCCAATCTTCAACGTGTCTCTTGGCCCCATACCGTTCCATTTTGCTAAGGACTGATGGGAAACATTGTGCTGTTTGGCAATGCTCCATAAGCTATCACCTTTGGCTACCGTATGAGACAGCTTATACTGACCACGGGCCATCGCTTGCGTTTTTGCTAAGCGGTTACTGGCACTGAGTGCGTATGCTTTTTCGTCTTTTACGGATGTTGGGATCATTAAATACTGCCCAACGCGAATGACGTTGCCATTGAGATTGTTGGCCGTCTGAATCACTTTGCTGGTGGTATTGTGCTGTTGAGCAATCACACTCAAGCTATCGCCGGATTTTACCTTGTAGCGTACTAACTTCATCCCCTTACCGCGATTCTCTTCAACTTTCTGAGCAAAGCGTTCCACTTTATCTACTGGGATAAGCAGTTGATGAGGTCCCGTTGGCGAGGTCGCCCATTGATTGTAAGCTGGGTTGTAACTTTGCAACTCTTTCACGCTCATTCCGGCGTAATTGGCGGCAATGGCAAGATCAAGCTGTTCTTGAGGGTCGACTAACGTTAGCACTGGTTTGTTAGCGATCGCTGGGATTTCAATGCCATATTTTTCTTGATTGGCAACAATATCGGCCAGTGCGAGTAATTTAGGGACGTAGCCTGTGGTTTCATCGGGTAAGTCGAGTGAGAAAAAGTCGGTTGGTTTACCAGCCTTGTGATTTTTACGAATCGCGCTAGAGATCCGCCCACCACCGCTATTATAGGCGGCAATCGCATGGCTCCAATCACCATCAAAACGCTTATTTAATGCAGTGAGATAATCCAAAGCAGCATCGGTGGCGGCGTCTACATCTCGTCTTCCGTCATACCAAAAATTTTGCTCTAGGCCATACATCTCTCCCGTGCTCGGCACAAATTGCCACAGCCCCGCAGCGCTACCGTGTGAGTAGGCAAAGGCATCAAACGAGCTTTCAACAATGGGTAAGAGTGCTAACTCAAGTGGTAAGCCGCGCTGCTCAATTTTCTCAGTGATAAGGTAAAGAAATGGCTTTGCTCGCTCGGCAACAGTTTGTAGGTGATTTGGGTGTTTAAGATACCAAGTTCGATAATAATTCACTGATTTATGATCTGGGATATCCATCGACAACTGCATTGCGATGCGCTGCCATACGTCCGCTTGCTCTTGTGGCGTGATCACTTTCGGCGTTGTCTTTTTTGCAGATGACGACTTTTGTTTAGCCATCTCTTTTTGTGTCTGAATCTGAGGGCTATTTGCCTCTTTGGCATTTGGCGCTGTTGTTTGGTCTGTTGGCTGAGTGATTTGGCACCCCGCTAACAAGAGCACCATCACCCAGCTAAATTGAAATCGCATCTATCTCAGCCCTTTGACTTAATGGCTGCTGATAATACTTGGCACTTTATTGCTATGACAAGCAGCAAATCGTCAAAATTCGTTCTTCCACTCACGTAACGCGGTAAAAATTGATAGAGGATCGGTTTGTTGAGTACGATTCGCGACTGATTTCATCACACTCTCTTGCTGGGTCCGCAAAAATGGATTGATCCATTTTTCTTGGCGGATCGTGGTCGGTAATGTCGATTTCTGCTGGGCTCGGAGCCGGTTGACGGTATCTCGATACTGTTGAAGTTGGTCATTATCGGGCTCAACGGCTAAAGCAAATGCGACGTTACTTGCGGTATATTCGTGCGCGCAATAGACCTCAGTCTCTTCTGGCAATGCGGCAAGTTTACACAGTGACGTAAACATTTGCTCCATTGTGCCCTCAAAAACACGGCCACACCCTGCGGAGAACAGTACATCGCCACAAAACAGTTTATTGTCACCGACATAGCCAATGTGACCTTTTGTGTGTCCTGCGAGATCAAGCACCATAAAGATTTCATCGAATAGTTCTAGCTGATCGCCAGCTTCAACCGCGTGCGTTAAGGTAGGAATAGGTTCATGAGCGGGACCAACAACGTTAATGCTGGGAAACTGGCGAACCAGTTCTGCAACACCACCAATGTGATCATGGTGATGGTGGGTAATTAATATTGCTTCGAGCGTTAATTGATGCTTCGAGAGGTACTCAAGCACTGGTGCTGCATCACCGGGATCGACCACAGCACAACGCTGATCGCTATTTTGGATCAGCCAGATGTAATTATCATTAAATGCGGGTATGCTTTTGATCTGTAACATGAGTATCTCCAATCACCGAGGTGAAATAGGTTATCGATGAAGCCAGCGCGTAGCGAAAAAAAATTAGATAAGCCTCATTCTTGGTCCCAACTTAAAAATGGCCAGTGGGTTAGTGATTCTATTCAGACTCGGCTTGATGAATGGTGCTCTAAATTATTTGGCTATCATATGCTTAAGCTCGGTGGTTTGAGCTGTGAGCTTGCCAGTTGCAACTGCAATATTCAACACCAAGTTCATCTTGATATTGAAAACCCACTCCATACGGTGATTGCCGATAGCTACGAACTGCCTTTTCTCGAAAAGAGTTTTGATGTGGCTATTTTAGCGCACCAACTGGATTATTGTGGCGATCCGCACCGTATCTTACGCGAAGTTGATCGCGTGATGATGGATGATGGCTACATCATTATTACGGGGTTTAATCCAATCAGTTTTACGGGGATCGCAAGTTTGATGCCTTGGCGAAAACATAACTTACCTTGGAGCGGTCGTATGTTTACCGCTAACCGGATTAAGGATTGGCTGAGTGTCTTGAACTATCAAGTGATTGACTGTGACCAATATGCCCTTTTCCCGATGCAAAAATATCAACCCATGTGGGCGTGGTTGGAAAATGGTATTGGCGACTGGGCCGCTCCATTTGGTAGCCTGTATTTCATCGTAGCGCGCAAACGTACTTATCCCTTGAAACCGATTAAACCTCATTGGCGTTTTAAACGGCGTCTTTCGCCAGTTAGCCTGAACTACCGTTTATCAACTCAGAACCAAGATAAGGCCTGTGACCCTTATTCGGATGCTTGATACCCAATATCGTCTTCGGTTGGGTTTTCTGCTGCATTGCGTGCTAATTCATCGCACATTTCATTTTCACGATGACCCGCATGGCCTTTCACCCAGCGCCAGTCAATGGTGTGGCGGGCGCTTTCTTTATCAAGTGCTTGCCATAAATCGGCATTCTTCACTGGTTTTTTATCCGATGTTTTCCAACCGCGTTTTTTCCAGTTGTGGATCCACTGAGTAATACCTTGACGAACGTATTGGCTGTCTGTGGTGAGAATAACATTACATGGCTCTTTCAGTGTTTGCAGTGCAACCACTGCCGCTAACATTTCCATTCGGTTGTTAGTGGTGAGTCGGTAGCCTTTGGCTAACGTTTTTTCGGTTTCTTTGTAACGAAGGACAACCCCATAACCACCCGGGCCAGGATTACCTAAGCAAGATCCATCAGTGAAAATTTCCACCTGTTTTGTCATGATTTGATACTATTAGGTTACGCACATTATTGGCATAGTCTGACATACATATCCTTATGAATACTAGCAGCAATTCCCAATCCCAACGTATCGTCGTTCTCGATACGGAAACCACGGGTATGAACCGTGAAGGCGGCCCTCACTATGAAGGACACCGCATTGTTGAAATCGGTGCCGTTGAAATTATCAACCGCAAGCTGACAGGCCGCCACTTCCATGTCTACCTGAAACCCGATCGTGAGATTCAGTTAGAAGCGATCGAAATCCACGGTATTACCGATGAGTTTTTGATGGACAAACCGCAATATCGCGATGTGCATCAAGAGTTTTTAGATTTCATCAAGGGGGCTGAGCTGGTGGCGCACAACGCTCCCTTCGACGTCGGTTTTATGGATTACGAGTTTCGCAAGCTCGACGCTAAAATCGGTAAGACGGAGCAGTATTGCAAAGTGACCGATACGCTTGCTATGGCAAAGCGTATTTTCCCCGGCAAACGCAACAATTTGGATATACTTTGTGATCGTTATGGTATCGATAACTCACATCGTACCTTGCACGGTGCATTGCTCGATGCGGAGATATTAGCGGACGTTTATCTGCTGATGACTGGCGGGCAAACCTCGTTACAGTTCAGTGCCGGAACGCGCAGTGATGGCAGTGTGGGAGGAGAGTCAATAAAACGAGCTGTCGCAGGTCGGAAAAAGCTAAAGGTTTTGCAGGCTTGTGCCGATGAATTACAAGCACACCAAGAAAGATTGGATCTAGTCGAAAAGAGCGGAAGCTGCCTTTGGCGTCAGTAGGAGAAAATATGTTGAGGATAATGGCAGCAGTGATTGCGCTGATGTGGAGTACAGGCGTTTTTGCGGTGAATTCCTCCTCGATGTCGCTGCTCGACAATCGTTTCCGTGTGGATCCAACCATTTCACAAATTACTTTTGTTGTGTATCGCGAAAAGTCATCCCAACCCGTGGTGCTTGTGCGGCCTGATGGTAAGAAATATTACGCTTGGCAACATAGCGATAATGTGCGTTGGTATCAAGAACCCACAATGGATATTATTTCAATTGATAAGCCAATGCCTGGCCCTTGGCAGGCCATAGGCAAGGTTTCCTCACAAAATAGCATCAAGCTTATTTCTCATCTGCAACTTGATACTGATCTGTTTCCTACGCGCTTATACCTTGGTGAAGTGATAAAATTTACCGCGCGATTAACCTCCGACGGTAAGCCTTTATTGTTGAGAGACTTTCTCGATAGAGTCAACTTAAAAGTAACCTTTACTAAATACGTTGAAAATGAAGAAGATCTTATTAAAGAAGCGCGTCCATTACCGGAAGTGATTGGTGAATTTGCCGATGATGGACGTGGTTTAGATGAACAGCCAGGTGATGGCATTTTTACTGTAGCGCTGCCTATCACTCCAATGCCGGGTAAGTATCGCGTTAGGATCACCTCTGGCAACGGCGTGTTTTTACGCGCCCAAGAGCAAGAGGTGCTGGTTTACCCAGCTCCAGTCTCAACCACCTTTATCCAATCTCGTGTTGATGGTGCGCCACATCAAATTGTTTTTTCGGGTGAGCAAGGAATGATAGCCCCAGGCTCCATCGTTGCCCATGTCGAACATGCGAATATTTATGATGATATCTTTATTACTGAGGGGCAGTCAGAAAAAGAGGCGCTAAAGTTAAGTTTAGAAATTCCATACAATGGAGACAACGGTAACTATCGTTGGTCTGGAAAGTTGTATGCGACAGAGCTTGCCAGCCAGCGTCCACTTTACTTCCCGCTTGCTGAGCATACTTACAGCGTGGTTGATGATGTCAACATTGAGGAGACTCGCCGCTTACAGATTGAAGAAGAAATCCAGCAGCGTAAGCTTGAACAAGAGCAGTTGATTATTCAGATGAGAGAGGAAGCAACGAGCCGCAGTATTATGTTCATCGTGATTGGTAATATTGGTGCGATATTGATTGGGCTTTTGGCGTGGTTTGTGATGCGTAAGATTAAAGCGAAAAAGGCGTTGCAACCCGAATTACAGTTGAATATGCCGAAGAAATAACAAGGGATGTTGCCGAGTTGGCAACCTCTTGATTCTGTATTCCAGTCATAAAAAAGGGCGTTTAAAACGCCCTTTGACATTCAATAGATTGACTTACGCAACATCATTCATTGCCGGATATTGAGGCTTTGCGGCCAGTTCCTGTGGCGCAAAATCATCGACATTAATGGTATACAAACGATGAGCCTCAGCTTCCGTTAATAGCTGTGCTTCTTGTTCGGTTAGAATTTTTTGTTGTAAGCCAATGGCAGCCACTTCATCTAAACGCAAAAATGGACGGCGTTGATTGGTGACGCTGCACACTTTATCGAACAAAGGCTCTGCACGTAAAATGATGTCCAGTGCTTGTTCAATCTTACCCGCCGCATTATGCGCCGTTGGGGCGAGATATTGGTTGCGACCAATGCGTGAACGAGTTTCACTCGGTGTTTGCAGGATCTGCGCAACTTGGCTATCTAATTTATCACTAGGTGCTTTGCGTACTCGACCAATCGGCATCAACAATATACGAAGTACCTTACCAATCGCTTTATTCGGGAAGTTGGCTAAGAATTCATCAATGGCGACTTCCGTCTGCTTCAAACTGTCTTGCAGACCCCAATGAACCAAAGGAAGATCCTCCACGGGACGACCATCATTTTCAAAACGCTTAAGTGTGGCAGAACTGAGGTAGAGTTGGCTCAAAATATCGCCAAGGCGTGCTGACAAACGCTCTTTACGTTTGAGAGAGCCTCCCAATACAGCCATCGAAATATCAGAAAGCAGTGCTAAGTTAGCGCTGTAACGGTTTAGTTGTTGATAGTAGCGTTTGGTTGCATCATTAGTCGGTGCAGATGAACCAAAACCATCGGTAACACCAAACCAAATACTGCGCACAAGATTACTCATGGTGAAGCTGACGTGACCTGCAAGAGCGGCGTCAAATTTCTCAACGGCATCAGAATCTTGTGAATAAGCGGCGTTCATTTCTTCTAAAACATAAGGATGACAACGGATAGCGCCTTGACCAAAGATGATCATTGAGCGAGTCAGAATATTGGCCCCTTCGACGGTTACGGCAATCGGTGCACCTTGGTAGCTGCGAGCTAAAAAGTTAGCAGGACCAATACAAATGCCTTTCCCGCCCACGATATCCATTGCATCAATAATGCTGCGTTGACCACGGTGGGTACAGTGGTATTTGACTATAGCGGAAATGACCGAGGGTTTTTCGCCCAGATCAATACCAGCTACGGTTAAATTGCTCGCCGCATCCATCACATAAGCGTTACCACCTAAACGTGCTAATGGCTCTTCGACACCTTCCATATGGCCAATTGGTTGCTTAAATTGACGACGAATCCGAGCGTAAGCTCCTGTTGCTAGCGCCGCAGTTTTAATTCCGCCCGTCGAGTTAGAAGGTAACGTAATGCCACGTCCAACCGATAAACACTCTACAAGCATGCGCCAGCCTTGCCCTGCCATGCTTGGTCCGCCAATAATGAAATCAAGCGGCACAAATAAGTCGTTAGCACGTGTCGGACCATTTTGGAATGGAACGTTCAATGGCATGTGGCGATTGCCAATTTCAACTCCTTTTAAGTGGGTTGGGATGAGCGCACAAGTGATGCCAAGCTCTGTTTTATCCCCAAGTAAGCCGTCAGGATCGCGCAGTTTGAATGCTAGGCCTAATACGGTTGCAACCGGGGCGAGCGTGATGTAGCGCTTGTTCCACGTTAGGCGCATCCCTAACACTTCTTTTCCTTCCCATTTCCCTTTACATACCACGCCAAAATCAGGAATTGAACCTGCATCGGAACCTGCTTCTGGGCTGGTTAATGCAAAGCAGGGAATCTCTTTACCTTCCGCTAAACGTGGCAGGTAATGGTTTTTCTGATCTTCAGTACCATAATGTTGTAAAAGTTCGCCCGGGCCTAAAGAGTTCGGTACACCAACGGTGGATGAAAGCACTCCAGATACACCCGTTAGCTTTTGTAGCACAATGGATTGTGCATAAGCTGAAAATTCCAAGCCGCCGTATTGTTTTTTAATGATCATGGCGAAGAATTTATGATCTTTTAAATATTGCCAAACCTCAGGAGGTAAGTCGGCTAATTCATGCGTAACTTGATAATCGCTAACCATGGCACACACTTCGTTGACTGGTCCATCAATAAAGGCTTGCTCTTGTGCACTTAATGTCGGCGCTGCAATTTTGTGTAGTTTGTTCCAGTTCGGTTTGCCTTTAAACAGTTCAGCTTCCCACCAAACGGTTCCTGCATCTAATGCCTCTTTTTCGGTTTGTGACATTGCTGGCAGCACTTTTTTGAACAGTGTTAATGCTTTTTCGCTAATCACGCTTTGACGGATAGAGGGAACGGCTAATAAAGCGATAGCCGCTAAATACAGCAACCATCCAATCACCCCGGTGTAATCCAGCAGGGTAAGAACCACCATGGTTACCGTTAGCGCAACTAATGCGCTAAAAAGTGACATTCGGTGGTAGAGGCACACACCGAACACGGTGAGAAAACCAAGTATAGAGAGCAAGATGTCCATAATTTCATTCCTTTGAGACTGTATTCACGCCATTGCGGCTGATTTTTCTCAGTGCATTGGGAAGTGTTGTTAGTCGTCTCGTTTGTGTAAGTGGTCTAACCAGTGCTAAGTGTAATCAAATTATTAACGAAATGTAAAACCTTGTATTGTTCAAAAAGTGATCCATGTAGGGCAAAACCTCAAAATAAACAACCCATAGAGGGCTTTCTGGAGTAGGAAGCGGGAGAAAACAACAATTCTTGAAGTCGAACTATCGACAGAAAGGATGGTTTGGGTAAACTCAAGCCTGTTACTGGCTCTTGATTGATGGAGCCTATCGGTAAACAGATTAAAAAGAGAATATATCTATGTACCAGGATTTAATTAAAAGTGAATTGACCGAAGCGGCTGACGTGCTAAACAAATTTCTTAATGATGAGCATAACATCGCTCAAATTGAGGCCGCCGCAAAACTGATTGCCGACTCATTTAAGCAAGGCGGAAAAGTGCTCTCTTGCGGTAATGGCGGTTCCCACTGTGATGCAATGCACTTTGCTGAAGAGCTAACGGGGCGCTATCGCGAGAATCGTCCGGGTTATCCTGGTATTGCTATTTCAGATCCAAGCCATTTGTCTTGCGTTAGCAATGATTTTGGTTACGATTTTGTATTCTCTCGCTATGTGGAAGCGGTGGGTTCAAAAGGCGATGTCCTGTTTGGCCTATCGACTTCTGGTAATTCAGGGAACATTTTGAAAGCGATTGAAGCGGCCCAAGCCAAAGGGATGAAGACCATTGCACTGACCGGTAAAGACGGTGGGAAAATGGCAGGTTTAGCGGATATCGAGATTCGTGTCCCGCACTTCGGCTACGCGGATCGTATCCAAGAAATCCATATCAAGATCATCCACATTGTTATCCAACTGATTGAAAAAGAGATGGCGTAAGAAGTTCAACACCGTTCTTTTCTTTTAATGTGTTTGTGGTTGCAAAAGGGAGTGCATTAAACCATGTGTGAATTGCTCGGTATGAGTGCCAATGTGCCGACTGATATTTGCTTTAGTTTTACTGGGTTGATTCAGCGTGGCGGCAACACGGGGCCGCATCGTGATGGTTGGGGAATCACTTTCTATGAAGGGAAGGGGTTTCGTACCTTTAAAGATCCTAACCCTAGCTTTCAGTCAAAAATTGCAGAGCTTGTGCAGAGTTACCCTATAAAAAGTCGGGCAGTGGTTAGCCATATTCGTCAAGCAAATCGGGGTGGGGTGAATTTGGAAAATACTCACCCATTCACTCGAGAATTGTGGGGGAGATATTGGACGTTCGCTCACAATGGACAATTGGCGGATCACCAGCAGCTAGAAACTGGGCGCTATCGCCCTGTTGGTGAAACCGATAGCGAGCAAGCTTTCTGTTGGTTGTTAAAGCAGTTAGAAGCGCGTTATCCTGAACCGCCTCAAGATATGCTCAGCATGTTTCAATTCGTTGCGAAGTGTTGCGATCAACTTAAGCAGCAAGGTGTGTTTAATATGCTACTTTCTGACGGTGAGTTTGTGGTGACCTATTGCACGAATCATCTGTACTGGATTACTCGACGCGCCCCCTTTGGGAAAGCAAGTTTACTTGATGAAGATGTCGAGATTAACTTCCAAGAAGAAACAACGCCTGATGATGTTGTGTCAGTGATTGCGACTCAGCCACTGACGGGAAATGAAACTTGGCAACGAATGAAGCCAGGCGAATATGCGATTTTCCATTATGGCGAATACGTTGATGGCAATGCGCAGTCCTTAGCTGACATTCCGTTTGCCGCGGCAAAGCCAGGCTGCCAAGCACCTATTTAAGGTTTTTATTCTTAAGCTTGTTCTATTTACTGCTGTTTGAATTGTATTTGAGATGACAATAAAAAAGGTTGCTGTTGAGGCAACCTTTTTCGCACTATTTAGAGATACGATTTATTCATCGAAAGCATAACCATGCATGCCAAGTAATTGGCCATCTAAATAGGCTTTACCTTCACGCATTTCCAAGCGTCCTTCAACGAACCATTGTGCCACTAGTGGGTAAATTCGATACTCTTGAGCTTGGACACGTTGAGTCAAAATCTCAACGGTATCTTCATCAAAAATAGGCACTTTTGCTTGTAGAATGACTGGGCCACCATCAAGTTGTTCAGTCACAAAATGCACACTGGTGCCGTGCTCTTCATCACCCGCGTGAATCGCGCGTTGGTAGGTATTCAACCCAGGATATTTAGGAAGTAAAGAAGGATGAATATTGAGCATCCGTCCTAAATAGTGACGCACAAACTCACCACTCAGAATACGCATGTAGCCAGCAAGAATGATTAAGTCAGGCGCGTATTGGTCAATTTGCTCCATCAATACCGCATCAAACGCATCTCGCGTGTCAAAGGCATTTGGGTCAATATGCACCGCCGCCGCACCTGCTTTTTTAGCTCGTTCTAAGCCATAAGCAGTTGCTTTGTTTGAAAAAACAGCCGTTACTTTGCCATCTTTAATTTTCGTTTCACACGCATCAAGGATAGCCTGTAAGTTGGTGCCATTTCCTGAAACTAAAACAACAATACTTTTCATCAGTTATTTGATCTCTACTTGCTCTTCATCGAGTTGAGCTTCAGCAATATGACCGATAACCCACGCATTTTCGCCTTCCGCTTGCAGTAATTGAACGGCCGCTTGTGCTTGATCCATTGGAAGCGCAACAATCAGTCCTACACCACAGTTAAATGTGCGGTACATTTCGTGAGTGGTTACATTCCCTTTTTCTTGCAGCCATTGGAAAATAATTGGCCATTCCCAGCTATTGCCGTCAATCACCGCTTTCGTCCCTTGCGGAAGAACGCGAGGAATATTTTCCCAGAAACCACCGCCAGTAATGTGTGAAATGGCGTGAATATCGTGCTCGGCGATCATTTTAAGCGCTGATTTGATGTAAATTTTGGTTGGTGTCAGTAAGTGCTCACCAATCGTTTTGCCAGCCAAGTCTTCATTTTTGTCGGCACCTGATACTTCGAGGATCTTGCGAACTAATGAATAGCCGTTTGAGTGAGGGCCGCTAGAGCCAACCGCAATCAGAGCATCACCTGCTGCTACTTTTGAGCCATCGATGATCTCTTCTTTTTCAACCACACCGACACAAAAGCCAGCGACATCGTAATCTTCACCTTCGTACATACCCGGCATTTCAGCAGTTTCACCACCGATCAAAGCGCAACCTGCTTGCACACAACCATCGGCAATACCCGACACCACATCAGCAGCTGTATCTACATCCAATTTGCCCGTGGCGTAGTAGTCCAGAAAGAAAAGCGGTTCAGCACCTTGAACAATCAAATCGTTAACACACATTGCAACCAAGTCAATGCCAATGGTGTCGTGCTTATTCATATCCAATGCGAGGCGAAGTTTTGTGCCAACTCCATCGGTGCCAGAGACTAAAACAGGATGTTTATATTTGGTTGGTAGCTCGCAAAGCGCGCCAAAACCACCAATGCCACCCATAACTTCAGGGCGACGAGTGCGTTTGACGGCGCCTTTAATTCGTTCAACAAGTGCATTGCCTGCATCAATATCTACGCCAGCATCTTTGTAACTAAGAGAAGTGTTATTACCGCTCACGGGGAAGTCCTCGGTCATAAGTTGGATATGAAAACGGCGCTATTCTAACAGGGCTTAAAACAAAAAGGAAAACGTTTGCGTCAGTTTTTTTGTTTATAATTGGCACTGAAATTAGCATAAAAAGTGTGTACAATTCGAAGGTTTGTTTAAATGTCGTCGGAGATGAAAATGAAAGTTGTTGAAGTTAAACACCCTCTAGTTAAGCATAAACTTGGGTTAATGAGGGAAGGGGATATCAGCACTAAGCGTTTTCGTGAGTTAGCTACAGAAGTGGGTAGCCTACTAACTTATGAAGCAACCTCAGACTTTGAAACAGAAAAAGTGACGATTGAAGGCTGGAATGGCCCAGTTGAAATTGATCAAGTCAAAGGTAAAAAAGTAACGGTAGTACCTATTTTGCGTGCTGGTCTTGGCATGATGGACGGCGTTTTGGAGCACATTCCAAGTGCGCGGATTAGTGTTGTTGGCATCTATCGTGATGAAGAAACGCTTGAGCCTGTCCCTTATTTCAACAAACTCGCTTCTAATATTGAGGAGCGAATTGCGCTTGTGGTTGACCCAATGCTGGCAACTGGCGGTTCCATGATTGCGACGATCGATTTGCTCAAGGAGCGCGGCTGTAACCAATTTAAAATTCTCGTTTTAGTTGCAGCGCCTGAAGGCATCGCGGCGTTAGAAAAAGCGCACCCTGATGTTGAGCTCTATACGGCGGCAATTGATGAGAAATTGAATGATAAAGGTTATATCGTTCCTGGTCTTGGCGATGCTGGTGATAAGATTTTTGGTACGAAATAAGCGTTAATTTTATACTGTCTTAAAGGAGAAACGAAAGTTTCTCCTTTTTTATAGTTGCTTCGGTTTTTTATCGTTGCTTCAGTGATGCGTCATTACGGTCATTTTATTGCTCAACAGAATTAACGCATTGTTCGATGATTATTTTTTAAGGCTTAACGTACTGCTTTTTCTGTGGCCATTAGCTGGCGCACCTTGTGATGAATTTGTGGGTCGGCGCGGTGCTCTTTTTGTATTTGGAGCATGGCGAAATTCATCGGCATTGCGCCCTTGGAACGTTTTGGGCTTTTGATTTCTGCGTGCCGTCGAGGTTTGATTTTGCTCACGACTATCAAATAGTTTTGCATCGGTAGCTTTGCGAATACGCTTACCCGTCACATCAAGCTTGGACGCGCCTTCCGTACCGCAAGAACTCTCACACATTGCTAATATTTCAGCGACTTCCTCGTCGCTTAAATAACGCCATTCACCATTAGGGATGCCGTCTAGGCTGATGTTCATAATACGAACTCGGCGTAGTTTAAACACTTCGTAACCTAAGGCCTCACACATACGACGAATTTGACGGTTTAACCCTTGTGTTAACACAATTCTAAAGGAGAACTTCGTTTCTTGGGTTACTTTGCAAGGCAGTGTCACCGTATCAAGAATTTCCACACCAGAGGCCATCTTATGTAGAAATTCGTCGGTGATGGGTCTATCTACTCGGACGACGTACTCTTTTTCATGGTTATTACCAGCACGTAATATCTTATTGACTATGTCACCATCGTTAGTCAGAAAGATCAGTCCATCAGATGGTTTGTCTAATCGACCTATCGGGAAAATACGTTTGTGGTGGCCAATAAAATCAACAATGTTACCTGGAATATCGCGCTCTGTTGTGCAGGTGATTCCAGTCGGTTTGTTAAGGGCAATGTATATCGGTTTTTCTTTTGATTTTAATGGATTACCATCAATACACACCTCATCGTTCGGCGTGACTTTAGTGCCCATTTCCGGCAATAGTCCATTGATGGTTACTCGGCCTTGTTCAATTAACTTATCGGCCTCTCGACGAGAACAAAAACCAGTTTCACTGATGTATTTGTTTAAACGGATGGTGGCTTGTTGTGACATAGGTTGCTCTTACGTTTCCCAACGGCGGTGAATAAAAAGAAAGCAACACTCTGAGTGTTGCCTAGTAACGTTGCGATATTTTAGCAGTTAATATTAATTAACCAAGGCGTTTTTAATGACACTCATGGTTTCCAGCCTTTCCCCATCACTTTTCCTCAACAAGATATAGACGGCATTGACGTCTTTATTTATATGCTGAGGGAATGCTTTTATTTGCATGAGAAAATGGAAACTATTTTGAGACAGGTGTTCTTATCGAACCGTTCTTGAGTAGCGAATGATGCCATTCATCAAGAAGATAGAGTTATTAACGCGATAAAAAACCGGAGCAGACAGATAATCCACCCCGGTGCATAGCGTCACACTATTTTTCAATAGGTGCTAAGCGATCTAGTGAGGAGATTTGTCATTCATCACTTTATAAATGAAGAAACCGCCATAAAACAGCATAAGACCAAAAGCACCAAAGATTACTATCATTGAAGATAGTCCCACAGCATTACCAAATAGGAGATCAAGCCAAAAGTCCATGTTTCCTCCAAAGTTTCGAAGACACAGCCAAGTTAAAGTTTGCTCTGTTTGCTGACACTGATCTGGATCAATTATGTTGCATAGGTTAACTTGATGTTTCTATTGGTGTGTAATTAGTCACGTTTTTATGTGTATTTGATGGTGATTTAGCCAATGAGTTTGTTATTTGATGGAAATAAGATTAAAGGCTTGCGTCTTAGTTTTAGATGAGTAATATACGCATCCGTTCTAGGCAAAAAGCTCGGAACTGCTTGCTAAGTGCAGAGCAAAAATTTCGGTGAATAGCGCAGCTTGGTAGCGCATCTGGTTTGGGACCAGAGGGTCGGGGGTTCGAATCCCTCTTCACCGACCATACTTAAAAGCCTCGCAGTAATGCGGGGCTTTGTTATATCTGGAAGCGGTGAGTTTTTTCGTTACCAAAGAGAAAAGGGTTCGCCTCTTTCACTATCTGGCTCTTCACCGACCACATTAAAAGCCTCGCAGTAATGCGGGGCTTTGTTGCATTTGGAAGTGGTAAGTTTTCGTTACCAAAGAGAAGGGGGTTCGCCTCTTTCACTATCTGGCTCTTCACCGACCACATTAAAGGCCTCGCAGTAATGCGGGGCTTTGTTGCATTTGGAAGTGGTAAGTTTTCGTTACCAAAGAGAAAGGGGTTCGCCTCTTTCACTATCTGGCTCTTTCACTGTTCACCCTTCTCCGAGCAAATTCAACTATTGAAAATAGCAGTCAATATTCCACGATAATAAATAGCATTAGGATGTGTAAAAAACGTCACTTTAGCGCATTTTGACGTTTGATGAGTCATTACAATTTATGACCTATATCACGATTTAACCTGTCAAATCCCTTTAATGAACTTCTCGCCTTGTAGTGAGTAGTGATCTCTATTCATAAATTCATTTTTGTTATGCATTTTTATGTGATCTTTCTCAAGTTAAACTCGTCAAATAATAAATTACGGTTTTGACGTCAAGTTTAATCTATTGATTTTAAATGGTTTTGTTTTGATTGTATTTTAGAGGATTTGAACTGGATCACTTCGTGTAGCTAATTATTTTACGCTTAGAAATAACTCCTTGTATGGTGAATGCCTTAGGTCACAAGCCTTTATGCTTGTTGCTGTTTTGAGTCCTTTAAACAGGATATTGGGTTTTTATTTTAAAGGTAGGGTGAGTCAAATGTTGAAACCTAGTTTGATTGCTGTTTCGGTTATCGCCACATTATCAGGTTGCTCTTTGTTGCAATCACCAGAGCAGAAAGTAGTCGATGCGCTGGCGGAAAATTTGGATATTCATTACACCGTATTAACGAATCACGGGGCAGATGAAGGATTGGCATGTCAGGTTCTCGAAGCAGAATGGGCATCGTGTAATAAAGTGAACATGACCTTGGTTAACCAAGGTGAAGCCGTGAATTCAAAGCAGTGGGCTATCTATTTCCACAGTATTCGACTGATTCTGGATGTTGAAAATGATCAATTCAAAATTACCCGTTTAACGGGTGATTTACATAAGCTTGAACCTACTGATATATTTGATGGTTTTGCTGCGGGCGAAGAGGTTGTTTTGCCTCTGGTCGCTGAATATTGGCAGTTGTTTGAAACGGACTTTATGCCGCGTGCATTCGTTGCGGCACCTAATACAGAGCCTAAACTTATTGTATCTCTCAACACAGAGGACACGTCGTCATTTGTGCGTGGGCTTGAGGGCGACAATATCAAACGCACCACCAGCGATAATAATGTGTTTGCCACGGCCATCAGCCGATTTGAGAGAAATAGCGATGTATCACTGCAAGATGTATCAACGGCTCTGTTACCAACGCCTCTAAAAACAACGCTTGGTCAAGGTGTTGTTGATATTACTCGCGGCCTTAAGCTTGATGTGAAGGACTTTGCGACGGATCAGTTTTCAGCATTGCAGGCGCGTGCTAAAACGATTGGGCTGAAGCTTGATGGAGAGTTGGCGGTTGGTGTTGCGATTACACCGAGCGAATTTTCTGACCAGATGGCGACATCGGGTGCTTATGAGTTGGATATTGCACCGAATGCTATCTCTATTCGTGCATTTGATGAGGCGGGAGCTTTCTACGCCGTTCAATCTATTTTGGGTTTAGTGGATAGCCAGAATGTCACAGCGCTGCCGGTGATCCACATCAAAGATGCTCCACGTTTTGATTACCGTGGTGTGATGGTGGATGTCGCACGTAACTTCCATTCTAAGCAAGCGATTTTGGCCACGTTAGATCAAATGGCGGCTTATAAGATGAATAAATTACATCTTCATTTGACCGATGATGAAGGTTGGCGTTTAGAAATTCCGGGCTTACCTGAATTGACCGACATTGGTGGGCAGCGCTGCTTTGATTTAGATGAGAAAAACTGCTTGCTGCCACAGCTTGGCTCCGGTCCAAATTCTGATAACTTTGGCTCGGGTTATTTTAGTCGAGCCGATTACATTGAAATCCTCAAGCACGCTAAAGCGCGCAATATTGAAGTGATCCCTGAAATTGATATGCCAGCCCATGCTCGCTCTGCGGTTGTTTCAATGGAGGCTCGTTTTGATCGTTTGAGCCAAGAGGGGAAAACCGAACAGGCTAGCCAGTATCGCTTGATGGATCCTCAAGACAGCTCCAATGTTACGACGGTTCAGTTTTATGATAAGCAGAGTTTTATTAACCCTTGTTTAGACTCGTCTAAACGTTTTGTGGATAAGGTGATCACTGAAGTGGCCTTGATGCACAGTGATGCGGGCATGCCTTTATCGACTTGGCATTTTGGTGGCGATGAGGCGAAAAACATCAAATTAGGCGCGGGTTTCCAAGATATTAATGCGACGGAAAAAGTCAGTTGGAAAGGTAACTTAGATCTTTCACAACAAGATAAACCATTTGCGAAATCGCCACAGTGCCAAGCATTAGTCAGCCAAGGAGTAGTAAGTGACTTTGCTCATTTACCGAGTTATTTTGCTGAGCAAGTGTCGGAAATTGTCGCCGATAAAGGGATTGAGAATTTCCAAGCATGGCAAGATGGCTTGAAATACAGCGAGGGAGAATCCGCTTTTGCCACGCGCAATACACGTGTGAACTTTTGGGATGTCCTCTATTGGGGCGGTACAAGCTCTGTTTATGAATGGGCAAAACAAGGTTACGACGTAATTGTTTCTAACCCTGATTATGTCTACATGGATATGCCTTATGAAGCGGATCCTAAAGAGCGCGGTTATTACTGGGCCACCCGTGCGACCGATACGCGCAAAATGTTTGGTTTTGCACCGGAAAATATGCCGCAAAACGCTGAAACTTCATTAGATCGTGATGGTAATGGTTTTGTCGGTAAAGGAGAGGTGACGTCGAAACCATTCTACGGCTTGTCAGCTCAATTGTGGTCAGAAACGGTTCGTAATGATGAGCAGTATGAGTATATGGTTTTCCCTCGAGTGTTGGCTGCCGCTGAACGTGCTTGGCATAAAGCGGAGTGGGAAAACGACTATAAAGTAGGGGTTGAATACTCTCAGCAAACGAACTTAGTCAATAAGTCTGCACTGAATCAAGATTGGACTCGTTTTGCTAATATTGTTGGGCAACGTGAGCTGGCGAAACTGGAAAAAGCTGGCATTGATTATCGCCTGCCAATTCCCGGAGCTAAGATTGAAGCGGGTAAATTGTCGATGAATTCGTCATTCCCAGGCGTTGAGCTGCAATACTCATTAGATGGTCAACAATGGCTTACTTACTCGAGCATCGAACAACCGAAGGTGTCCGGTGAGGTCTGGATCCGTTCTATCTCTGCTTCAGGCGAGCGAGTCAGCCGAGTAACTAGTGTTAAATAACTCGTAGCCATATCAATGCACCCAAATGAAAGCCTCCGCATCTGTCGGAGGCTTTATTACATAAAATCAATTACCTTCGTGGTGAGCAAATTCAAACACCTGACCTTGCTCGTTAAAAGCAAAAACCGAATAGGCTTCTTTCTTATCACCAGATTCCATACCTGGAGAACCGATTGGCATGCCGGGCGCGGCTAACCCTTTGGCATTTTTCGGTGGATTAGCGAGAAAGGCTTGAATGTCTGTGGCTGGAATGTGACCTTCGAAAACATAGCCGTCGATAACGGCTGTATGGCAAGAGGCGAGCTTGGGTGTAATGCCCAATTGTTGTTTTATCGCCGTCATATCTTCTTGCAATTGCTCGTTAACCTTAAATCCTGCTTGTTGCATGTGAGTGGACCACTCAGTACAGCAGCCACAATAAGGGGATTTGTAATTGGTCACCTCGGTCACCGTGGCGAATGCGGAGTAGCTCATAAGAGACAAGGTGCTAAGCATAGCGGCTGTGATCATTTTCATTTTTATCTAACCTCTAAGAGTGAAAAGGGGATTTAAATAGACGTAAGCGGTTAGCGTTGCTCACGACTGTGATTGAGGACAAAGCCATTGCCGCTCCTGCAACTACAGGGCTGAGTAAAAAGCCAAAAGCGGGATAAAGCACGCCAGCGGCAATGGGAATGCCGAAGGTGTTATAAATAAACGCGCCCAATAGGTTCTGCTTCATGTTTTTTACCGTTGCTTTAGAAAGAGCGATAGCATTGACTACGGCAAGCGGTGAGGAGTTGAGCAATGTCATTTGCGCACTCTCTATTGCGACATCACTGCCACTGCCCATTGCGATACCAATATCGGCTTGCGCAAGGGCTGGCGCATCATTAATACCATCACCGACCATGGCGACGATTTGGCCTTTCTCTTGTAACTGCACGATTTTTTGTGCTTTTTGATCCGGAAGTACTTGAGCCATCACTTGCTGTATGCCCAGTTGTTTTGCTATTGCAGTGGCCACGCTTTGGTTATCTCCAGTTAGCATCACGGTACGAATGTTCATTTTGTTCAGTGTGCTGATAGCTTGTGCAGCATTAGGTTTGATTGGATCAGCAATAGCGATGAGACCTTTGAGTTCACCGTTAATGGCAACCGCGACTGGCGTCCAAGCTTGTTCTGCGTAGTGTTCAATGGCCGTTTGTGCTTGAGTAAGAGGAACGCCCAGTGATTCAAGGTGCGATAAAGAGGCAACGACGACGGAATCACCGCCAATATTTGCCATTAGCCCTTTGCCTCTTAGGTTGGTAAATTGCTCGACTTCGGCGCTGGTTGATACCAGCGGTTGCGCATAATGGCAGATAGCCTTGCCAAGAGGATGTTCAGAGCGCAGTTCCAAAGCGTAAACAAGGGTTAACAATTTGCTATCTTCAATTCCCCACGTGACTAAGTTCTGAACGGTTGGCTTGCCTTGAGTGAGCGTACCTGTCTTATCAAATACTACAGTGGTGATTTTGCTTGCCGATTGCAATACATTGGCATCTCTGATCAAAATACCCATTTCAGCGGCTTTGCCAACTCCTACTGTAACCGAGAGTGGAGTAGCTAGACCCAAGGCACAAGGGCAGGCAATGATCAATACTGTTGTCGCAACCACTAGCATATAACTGGCCTTAGGTTCAGGGCCTACAAAGTACCAAATCAGAGCGGAAAACAGGGCAATCATAACCACTGTCGGTACAAAAATAGCGGATATCTGATCTGCCAGTTTGGCGATGGCTGGTTTACTGCTTTGCGCCTGACGCACCATTTGGATGATGCGCGAGAGCATGGTTTGCGCCCCTACGCCGGTGGCTTCGATGACTAAGCTGCCATCATGATTGATGGTACCTGCCGCAATGGCATCGCCTGCCACTTTTAGGACGGGGATCGGCTCGCCAGTGAGCATGGATTCATCAACATAAGATTCACCGCTGATGACTTTGCCGTCTATCGGCACTTTTTCTCCCGGTTTTATGCGCAGTTGCATACCAAGTTGTACTAATTCAACTGCAATCTGTTGATCGCCTTGCGCCGTGATGCGTGTTGCTTGTTGTGGCTGCAAGTTAATTAAGGCTTGCAAGGATTGGGTTGTCTTTGCTTTGGCTTTCGCCTCAATGTAGTGGCCCAGTGAAATCAAACCGATAATCATCGCGCTGGCTTCAAAATAAACATGACGCGAGGCGACGGGAAACCAAGTTGGGTAAATCACTACCAACATTGAATAGGCCCAAGCCGCTCCGGTTCCTAGGGCAACTAAGCTATCCATGGTGGCGCGCCTATGGGTTAACGCAAGCCAAGCATGGCTAAAAAAGTGGCGGCCAGCGGTGGCCAATAGGGCTAAGCACACAATGCCGATAACGCCCCAGTATATTTGCTGCTGAGTGGTCACAATCATCATGCTGCCACCAAGAAGGCCCCAGAGCATTAACGGAATACCCATTATTAAACCGAGTAATGCATTGGTTTTATGTTGCTTTTGTAAATCAAGTGATTGCTGTTTTTGTTTTTCTTGTTGTTGGGCAGGGTCATCGACTCGCTCTGCACGGTAGCCTGCATGAGTAATGGCATTGAGCAATTGCCGTTCAAGGTCAGCGATATCCGCTTGCGAGAGCACTAAGGCGCTTTGTTCCGCTAAATTGATTTGCGCTTTTTGTACACCGTTAACGCTTAGAAGTGCTTTTTCCACCGAAGAGACACAGCTTGCGCAAGTCATTCCTTGGATCAGTAAGTGGGTACTAACCAAACCCGTTATTGAGGCTTCTGTCTCTTGTGCGAGTAGCTGTGTATCGCTAACCAAGGTTGTGGGTTGCGATGAGGGCAGAGGATCGCTGTTCGTGCTGAGCAAGGCTTGATAGCCTAAGGATTCGATAGCGGCGATGAGTTCACTTAAAGAGGCCGAAGTGCTCAGTTCGATGAATGTGGGTGACAGCTGGTGGATTTGTACCTCAAATTCTTGCTTGAGATGCTGCTCAAGTTTCTTCGCGCAACCCATGCATTTCAGCCCTGATAAAGGCAATTGAAAGCGTTTCATTGATAAATTCCCCGTAAACCAACTCAATAGCTAGAAGCATAAACCTTACCTTTAGGGTAAGGTCAAGTTCCACTAAAGGAAAGTTAAGCGAATTTTAAGCGTTATTCTTGAGCGCAGAAAAACGAAAGGCAATCGAGGATTGTAGATTTAGCCGTCAGTGGTAAAATGTCGCCACTTTTTATCCTGGTACTTGCAGTGGACATGTTCTCCGCTGTCTTTTTATCCCTAAGGAAATCAAATGACGGTTAAAACTCGTTTTGCTCCTAGCCCGACAGGCTATCTTCACGTTGGTGGTGCGCGTACTGCGCTTTACTCTTGGCTTTATGCAAAAAGCCAAGGTGGTGAGTTTGTTTTGCGTATTGAAGACACCGACCTAGAGCGCTCGACGCAAGAAGCCGTAGACGCGATTCTTGAAGGTATGACTTGGCTAGGTTTGAATTGGGATGAAGGCCCATATTTCCAAACTAAACATTTTGATCGTTATAATGAAGTTGTCGATAAGCTGCTTGCTGAAGATAAAGCCTACAAATGTTACGCCTCTAAAGAGCTGTTAGATGAAGTTCGTGCCGAGCAAGAAGCGAACAAAGAGATGCCGCGCTACGATGCTGATCACCCAAAAATCAAAGCGGTTAACGACGCCGCAAAAGAAGGGGATCCGTGTGTTATCCGTTTCCGTAATCCTAAAGAAGGCAGCGTAATTTTTGACGACCAGATCCGCGGTCGTATCGAAATCTCCAACAGCCAGATGGATGATCTGATCATTCGCCGTACCGATGGCTCACCCACCTATAACTTCTGTGTGGTGGTGGATGACTGGGATATGGGGATTACTCATGTCGTTCGTGGCGAAGATCACATCAACAACACACCTCGTCAAATCAACATTTACGAAGCGTTAGGTGCTCCTGTACCTGTGTTTGCGCACTGCGCAATGATCTTAGGTGACGACGGCGCGAAGCTATCTAAACGTCATGGCGCTGTTTCTGTGATGCAGTATCGCGATGAAGGTTATCTGCCTGAAGCACTGAATAACTATTTAGTTCGTCTAGGTTGGTCTCATGGCGACCAAGAAATTTTCTCGCGTGAAGAGATGATTCAGTTCTTCAGTTTAAATGCTATTAGCAAATCGGCATCTGCATTTAATACTGATAAGTTGTTGTGGCTGAACAATCACTACATTAAAACATCAGAGCCTGAATATGTTGCAAAACACCTTGAATGGCACTTTGAGCAACAAGGCATAAGTAAAGACAACGGCCCAGCATTAGCTGAGATCGTTAAACTGGTTGGTGAACGCTGCAATACCTTGGTTGAACTTGCTGCTCAATCTCGTTACTTCTTTGAAGATTTTGCTGAGTTTGATGCTGATGCGGCGAAAAAACACTTGCGCGGTGTGGCGAAAGAGCCGCTAGCACTTGCTTTAAGCAAATTAGAAGCATTGAGTGACTGGACAACGGAAAACCTGCACGCTGTCATCGCTCAAGTGTGTGAAGAGCTTGAAATCGGTATGGGTAAAATAGGCATGCCGCTGCGCGTTGCTGTCACTGGCGGTGGTCAATCGCCATCGGTTGATGCTGTTATGCAACTGATCGGCAAAGAGCGTGTCATTGCTCGTATCAATATGGCATTGGCCTTTATTGTTGAGCGTGAAGCGAACGCTCAATAAGTCAATCATACGAACAACGCTTTGAACCGCAGCTTATGCTGCGGTTTTTCTTTATATCGGCTTTGTTAAATCCTTTGGTGTAGAGCACTGACAATATTTCACAAAACGATGACAGAGAATAAACTAATGCGCTATTTAAGCTTTCTTTACATACAGTATAGTGGTTCCGAGTTATGCAGGTATGTGTGTAGGCGAAAAGTAAACCGTTTTTGGGTACCGCAACCGCATTATGATAACGATAAATAGGAAAGGAAAAAGTATGAAAAAGTTAGCAGCAGCAGTTTCAATGGCGCTTGTTTTTGCATCTTCTGCCGCAATGGCTGAAGTATACGTAGGTGCTAAAGTTGGTAAATCTTGGCTTGATGACGCTTGTCGTGCTGGAGATGTGTGTGAAGATGAATCTTCTACCGTCGGTGCTTACCTTGGTTACCAAGCGTTTAATTGGCTTTCATTAGAGGCAGGTTACGATTACTTGGGCAAATTTAGTGGTGCGGGGCTGAATGATGAAAAAGTAACGGCCATTACACTCGCACCGAAAGTCAGCCTTCCTTTGACTGATGCCATTGCCTTATATGCTAAAGTCGGCGGTGCTTATGTTGATTATGGCAATAAAGATGATTACTCATATTTAGGTGCCGCTGGTATTGAGTTCAACACCGATAATAACGTCACTTTACGTTTGGAATATCAAAGCCTCACCGATATTAATAACGATCTTGTCCGAGCGGCAGGTAACTCGGCTACCTTAGGTGTTTCGTATAAATTTGGTGGAAGTAAAGCAGAACCTGCGCCAGTCATCGTGCAAGAGGTGTTTGTTGAAGAAGTTGCACAGCCAGTGGTTGAGCCTGTCGTTATTCCCCAAGAACCTGAAACAGTTGTTAAGCATGTGCCATTTCAACGTTTGGACAGCAGTAGCTTTGCCCATAACAGTACTAAGCTAACAGCAGAGAGTACTAACCAGCTTGATAAACTAGTGAAATATTTACAAGCTTACCCACAAGCCGATGCTGAAATTATTGGTCACACTGACTCAACTGGCGCTGCGGCTTACAACCAGAAACTATCAGAAAAACGCGCACAAGTTGTTGCTGATGTTGTGATTGCTAAAGGTGTGGATGCGAACCGTCTTACCGTAAAAGGTGAAGGGGAAAATAGCCCAATCGCATCGAACGATACAGTAGAAGGTCGAAAGCAAAATCGTCGTGTTGATATCGTTATTCCAAGCTTTGATTATGAAGTGAAATAATAACGCTTAAGTATTAGAAAATAGAGAAAGCCCGTGAAAAACGCGGGCTTTCTTCTTGTAAAACAATGGATTTGAGCCTCTAACCGCTCCGGTATCACGCCACGTTATTTCAAATCAATACTATTCAATCGGCCCATGTAGATAAGAATATCCAAGTCTTCTTTATAAGCCTCTAATAGCGCCTTTTTCGTCTTGGTATAAGCGGCAAGCTTGCCATGCTTGTTGATCGAACAAACGACGCTTTGAAATATACAGTTACCTTTTTCATCATAGTGTCTCCAAGCCGCGATATAACAAGGATCCCGAGCTTCCGGGTTATCGAGCGTTGGTCTGGGTTTGTATATAATTTTAGGTTCTAAACTGTGTGGTAGGCGAGTCATCAAATAGGGATCTTTGAGCAGACGACGCCAATGTTTGCCCCACATCTCTGAACCTAATTCATTACGCAGCTTTATCGCCTTTTTAAGCCCTTTTTTCTCACCAATACGGATATAGCCGACAGAACGGTGCAGCACCGTATCATCCGGCGTATGGATATGAATTTTATAGGCGGTCTTTGCTTTAGAGATAAAGCGGTGACCAGTATTCGTGATTAGATTGCTCTTTTTCATGATCTTATCTATCGATAAATCTGTTAATACTAATTCTAGATTATTTGACATAGAACTTACAGTAATCACTGTATATGAATAGTAGTGGCTCAAATCAATATTAGGTCAATTTTTCGTCAGAAAAAAAAGCCTCAATACCGGTTGGGTGTTGAGGCTTTATCAAAATGGCGCTCCCGACAGGAGTCGAACCTGTGGCCTGCCCCTTAGGAGGGGGCCGCTCTATCCTACTGAGCTACGGGAGCAAGGAGGGCTAGTTTACTCAATAATTTTGTGAAGTTAACTAGTTAAAACGAAAATTAAAGCTGTTTGTGCATAACATCGCCAATTTGTATGCTAGAGGCGAGATTTTCTTGATCAACACTCAGCTCTGCTTCATTTTCATAGACGCGAGTAACCGTAAGGGTAATATCACTTTGAGTCACTTTATTTCGTGGTAGCCCTTTCTGATCAATGAATGAACCTGTATGCCACAACTGCAATTGGTCACCGGTTTTAACGCCATGAATACGTCCTAAATCTATCGTGATGGTATTACCATATTTAGCCACAACTTCGGGGAGAGTTATTTTACATGAAAGCTCCGATTCAAGATCGAGCATGATATTTCGGCTGACACGCAGCATCATGCTGCCAAAGGTTGAAGCCCAAAAACGTGCACTGCGCGTATCTATCTGACTGGTTTTGGCGAAGGGCCATTTAGCGACTTCTCTATAATGCCTAGTCATGACTTCTTGGCCTGTTTTGCCATCAAACACTTGGATTTGCATAGCAAATTGACGGTTAATCACATCATCGGCGAGTAATTTTTGCTCTATCGTGGCAGTTAAATCTGTGATGGTTCCCCCCAAAATGTACTGTGCCCCCGTGTCCTCTGCAATCATGGTTAAGCGTTCTGGGTGCTGTTTTTCAATTGCATAATCTGTGGTGCCAACCGACACAAAACTGCGAGATTCTTGATCGAGTTGGCGGTTGAGTACCTGTGCAAAATCATCTCCCACACTGTAAATTTGCCCCATAACCGCCTGTTGTGGCGATGCAAGATCAATGTTACCCACTAAAAACGTTTTCTTATATTGGCTAACGTGGCAACCTGTTGCCGAAGGATAAATATCAATTCGAGCTTTAACATACATCACTCCCCGACGTGTTTTATTCTCTTCAACTAACACATAGCGTACTTCATGGTTAGTAAACTGGTACTCTTTACGGTCTGATTCCAGCAGTGGTCGCAAGTTACTGATACTACCGATGTCTGCCCCGGCAAAGTTTACCGCCTTATAGATGGCATCTTCCAATGCATTGAGGCGAGCGACTTCCTCTGAGGAAACAATGGCTGACGATCCGGTCACTTCATACCAAGCAGCATTAACGGCTTGAGAAAAGGTAATGGTGCAACATATTGAAAATAAAGCAGAAATAATTTTTTTCATTGTTATTTACCAGTTGGGTATAAATTTTGCTTTTAAAATCTTAGCTGATGTAGGCAGTGCGTTTTGAAAGTGTAACAAGTTTTGAAAAGCAAAGAGTGTTCCAAGTTTTTTAATCTGAAGTTTGGAATCAAGATTGCCTCAGTATATCTGGAGATAAGAGAATGAAAAAATGGCTTTCGATAGTGCCAGCAGTTTTGTTAACTGCTTGTGCCTACGCCCCGATTTATAACGGTAAAGAGCCATACAATGGTTCACAGTTTATGCTAATGGAGAGCCCACGTCACACGTTGGACTTCTTTGTTGAAAGCATGACAGAAGATTTGATGGTGTCCAATACTAGTGTTTCTGCTCGCACTCCTATTGCTGTAACATCGTTTGTGGACCTGCAAAGTATGGACGCGACTAACTGGTTGGGTAACTCGGTTTCTGAAGGATTTATCCATCAGTTTCAGCGTCGAGGATTTAAAGTGGTTGATTTCAAAACCACAGGCTCGATTCAGGTAACGCAGCAAGGTGATTTTGCTTTCAGTCGTGACTGGAAAGACCTCGCTCAAGAGCAAGAAATCCAATACATACTGACAGGGACAATGCTTCGTCAAGAAGGCGGTGTATTAGTCAATGCTCGTGTTGTGGGAATGCAGTCTCGTGTTGTGGTTGCTACCGCACAAGGCTTTTTACCTGCTGATCGTATTGGTCGTGATCTTGATACGCTCAACAGTATCCGTACACAAGATGGTGTGTTAATTCGCTCTGACCCTACGATTAAGCAGCCGTATACTGTTATCTTGCGTCCATAGGAGAAACCAATGAAAAAATGGCTATTACTTCTAGTGACTATCATGATGGTGGGTTGCCAGCCATTACAAACCATGCGCGCTGATGAATGGTTGACGGCGGTAGGTTATGCCAATATCAGTGAGCAAACTGGGCGTAGTGTGGATGAAAAGCAAGTCCGTGCAATGCGTGCCTCTAAAATCGATGCTTATCGCGAACTGGCAGAGCAAGTCTATGGAATGCGAGTGAGTGGTCGTGCTGAACTACAAGATCAGCGATTGGGCACAGAGCTGACGTCGGGAGCGGTTGATGGTGTTATCCGCGGAGCAGAAGTGGTCCGCAGTTATAAGGTGGGTGACAGTTATGTCACTGAGTTACGTCTCGATATCCGTAAGATGGATAAACTGCGTGACTACGGCGAAGTTCAGCAAGTACCAGAAAAACGTCAACAAACACTCTTCTAAATCTTCCTTCTCTCCAGATCGAAAAAGCGGCAAATTTTGCCGCTTTTCTGTTTAATTCGTTTCAGCTTAAAAGTTTAGTAACTCAGCTGCATGTTGATTACGCTTTAATATTGGTCCCTAAAGTGGACACAGTGTGGGTTTGCCCACCAGCGTTATACGTCATGCCAATTTTTCCGTGGCTTTGCTGCATCAAATTATTGAGTTTATTAAAACTGAGTTGTGCACGTTGTAGCGCTTCACCATTAACAAGGTTTGCTTGCTGGCAATCGTGAACAATGGAACGAATCTGATCAACGATTTGCGACAGGAGTACATCTTCAGCCAGGCTCACGACATGGGGATGTTTCGCAATTCGGAGGTCAGTTTGTTGAAGTTGTCCAACTAAGGTCATCTTTTGTTTGGCAATAGCTTCGATTTCACTTGATGAACGGCTCGTAATTGCTAACTTTTCTTGTTCAAGTAGCGAAGAGAGTTCTAGTGCATTTTTCAATTGGAAATCGACTAAGTCTTTTAATACAGCCATCGTATGTTGCCTTAATTAGTCAAAAGTAGGGCTAGTTAAAACCACCCAACTCTTTTTCAAATTTAATCATATTATCAGCCAACTTTTCTGGGTCGACTCTATATGAGCCATTGGCTATCGCATCTTTAATTGCAGCGACTTTGGCACTATCAAAACTTGGCTGAGATACCATTTGGTTGTGCATTTCACCAATGGCCTTACCTTGGGTACTAAGTGATACCGCATCTTGATTTTGAGGTGAACGAGTGACCGAGCCGGATGTCGATGGAGATGCATTCGATTCAGTACGAGCATTACTACGATTTGTCGTCGTTAATGTTTGCCCCGAACGTATGTTATCAATACCTGCCATATGTGAGCCTTATTAATAATAATGGAAACCTGTACAGTCAATATCGACGGTGCTTGTGATTACTTTAGCTTTTTTTTCTGTTTCACTTTCTTAACAACGTAAACACATTTAGAAGTGTAATGAAAGCGTTAAAATTGAACCGTGACTTCGCCAATACCGGTTACTTGTGCATCTATTATACGGTTTGATTTATCATTTTTCACTTTTATCTGCTCACCAAAAATACCATCACTTAAAGCGGTTCCTTTGGTTGTGATGATCATTCCCTGCTTGACTGCTTGAATCATAACGTTTTCATTACGACATACGACGCATATATCATCTTGCTCAACGACATCGCCAATACGCATGTTTTTTTTCACTTTAGCTCCGACGATACGATTTATATCGGAAAAACCTTGTCGTCTAAAGCGGTGTAAGTCTACCATTGTAATCAAGACATCTTGCTGCGTAATTTGCTGCCCACGAGAAATGGGTACGGCAACGGTGACAAGTGGCAGTGAAATGGTCAGTCTTACAGGAACATAAATTTTCCAGTTATCTTCAATGCATTCAACCAGAACTGTGATATTACTTGCAGAACCATTACTGGATGAGGAAGAGGTCGATAACGGTGTGGGGCAGTCGGTGGCATAAATTCGGTCATCAACATTTGCCGCTTTTACGTTTAACTCCCCGCTGGGAGGCCACTCAATAGTTTCTAAAACATGTTGTTCCGCAGCTTGTTGAATGGCTTCAACTTGCGGCAAAGTGGCAGAATGAAGAGAAAAATTAAAGAAAAACAATAAAAAGCCGATAGAGAGATAAAAATTTCTATAGAAAGCTCTACACTTAGTTATGGAAAGTAGATGTAAACATATTTTTGTATGCATCATTCTGTTTCTCTGGTTTCTTCATAGCCTGTAGTAGACTACCACTTTTTTGCATAAAAGTTTGAGATGGAGATGAGCTTATGACGGGTATTCTTGATTCTGTGAATCAGCGTACGCAACTCGTTGGTCAAAACCGATTAGAACTCTTAACGTTTCGTCTAATGGGACGGCAACGTTATGGTATCAACGTATTTAAAGTTAAAGAGGTGCTCCAGTGCCCGAAGTTAACTTTGATGCCCAATTTACATCGCCTAGTCAAAGGTGTTGCTCATATTCGTGGTCAAACCGTTTCTGTCATTGATTTGAGTTTGGCCGTGGGTGGACGTCCCACCGCGGACCTTGATAAGTGTTTTGTGGTCATTGCTGAATTCAACCGATCTATCCAAGCTTTCTTGGTCAGCTCGGTGGATCGAATTGTAAACATGCACTGGGAAGCCATTCTTCCTCCACCAGATGGCTCAGGCAAAGATAACTACTTAACCGCAGTCACCAATATTGATAACGAATTGGTGGAAATTCTCGATGTAGAGAAAATTTTGGCAGAGATTTCTCCGGTTAATGAGACAATGGATTCATCGATTGGTGAATCGATCGCCCAAGTAGAAACAGAAAAAGAGATCATCCGTCGAATTTTAATTGCCGATGACTCAACCGTTGCGCGTAAACAGGTTCAAAGAGCAGTAGAATCAATAGGTTTTGAAGTCGTTGCGGTTAAAGATGGTAAAGAAGCGTATGAAAAATTGATCGAGATGGCAGCAGAAGGGCCAATTTACAATCAAATATCTTTAGTGATCTCTGATATTGAAATGCCTGAAATGGACGGCTATACATTAACAGCAGAGATACGTAGAAATTCAGATTTGAAAGATCTATACGTTATTCTTCACTCTTCACTGAGCGGCGTTTTTAACCAAGCCATGGTTGAGCGAGTGGGTGCAAACTCATTCATTGCTAAATTCAACCCTGATGAGCTTGGGAATGCGGTGAAAGCTGCACTAGTTAACTAAAGAGAAATTAATGACTGCTATAACTATAAGCGATCAAGAATATCGCGATTTCAGCCGTTTTTTGGAATCTCAGTGCGGGATTGTACTTGGAGATAGCAAACAGTACTTAGTGAGAAGTCGCTTAAGTCCACTGGTTGCTAAATTCAAGTTAACCTCTCTTTCTGACTTGTTACGTGATGTGGTTACGGGGCGAAACCGTGAGCTACGAGTTGCAGCGGTCGATGCCATGACCACCAACGAAACACTGTGGTTCCGTGATGCTTACCCATTCACCGTTTTAGCGGAACGTCTATTACCCGAGGTCGCTGCAAATAAACGCCCTATAAAAATTTGGTCAGCGGCAAGCTCTTCAGGTCAAGAGCCTTACTCAATGGCGATGACGGTGCTGGAAACTCAACAGCGCAAGCCGGGTATGTTGCCGAGCGTAGCCATCACCGCGACGGATATTTCTGCCAGCATGCTGGATATGTGTAAAGCGGGGATTTATGACAATTTAGCACTTGGCAGAGGGTTATCACCGGAGCGTCGCAAAATCTTTTTTGAGGATGCTGGTGATGGCCGAATGAAAATCAAAGATAACGTTAAGCGTTTAGTTAACTTCCGTCCTCAGAACTTAATGGAGAGCTATGCCTTATTGGGTAAATTCGATATTATTTTCTGTCGTAACGTTTTGATTTATTTCTCACCTGATATGAAGTCGAAAGTATTAAATCAAATGGCTAGTAGCTTAAACCCCGGTGGCTACTTATTGCTCGGCGCATCGGAGTCACTGACAGGATTGACCGATAAGTTTGAAATGGTTCGTTGTAACCCTGGCATCATTTATAAACTCAAATAGCCACATTCTTACGTTGAGTTACTTGCTTACGTTTAGTTATTTGCCCAGCTTTTGCTGGGCTTTTTCTTTCCCCTAATTTCGTTTTGATTGTTGAGATTTACTGAAGTTGTGGGCGACAAGTGGATAAAGCGGCGTATATTTTGCTTACATTTCGACGGATTCTTATTTAGATAAAATTGTTGTAAACACGGTTCGTTTTTTAAGTTGGTACGTTAATTGCTTTTAATATGAGTAGTAACAGTCAGTTTTTAGTGTAGAGGCAAACATGGCTATTTCTTTTGACAACGCATTAGGTATTCACCAACACACGGTTGGTGTACGTGAGCGCAATGCTGAGGTGATTTCCACCAATATTGCACAGGCGAACACACCGGGCTTTAAAGCAAAAGGAATGGACTTTCAAAAAGCATTGCAGGCGGCAAGTTCAGGGGCAAGCATTGGTCTTAGCCGTACGGATGGTCGGCATATATCTGCCTCCACGAAAGTAACTGGCGAGAGTCTCTATCGAATTCCGACTCAACCTGATACGGGTGATGGCAACACGGTGGACGTAGATTTAGAGCGTAACTTGTTTATGCAAAACCAGATCAGACACCAAGCCTCACTGGACTTCTTAGGAAGTAAATTCAAGAACTTAACGAAAGCAATCAAAGGGGAATAAGTAGATGAGCTTATTTAATGTGTTCAATGTGACTGGTTCTGCAATGAGTGCTGAATCTGTTCGTCTAAATACGACCTCAAGTAACTTAGCCAATGCGGATAGTGTGAGTAGTTCGGCGAAAGATACTTACAAAGCGCGTCACGCGGTGTTTGGTGCAGAGTTAAGTAAAGCGCGTTATAACCGTGATCATAATGTACCTGTAAAAGTATTAGGTATTGTTGAAAGCGATAAACCGCTTAACGCAGAATATAACCCAGATCACCCACTTGCTAACGATGAAGGCTATATTTACAAGCCTAATGTCAATGTGATGGAAGAGATGGCTAACATGATTTCGGCTTCTCGTTCTTATCAAACGAACGTGCAGGTGGCTGATGCAAGTAAACAAATGCTGCTGCGCACGCTGCAGATGGGTCAATAGGATAAGGAGGTAGCGTATGGCCGGAATAAATAACATTGGTCAAAGCGGCTTGTCTTATATTGACCAGCTGAAAAGTCTTCAAGACCAAAAGAAAACAGAAGAGACAACGGGGAAGCAAGATCTTAAACAAGAAGACTTCCTATCGTTACTCACCAAACAACTGGCTCAGCAAGATCCTTTTAAACCGGTCAGTAATGACCAGATGATCGCCCAAATGGCGTCATTTGCCACAGTTGATGGTATCGGCAAAATGAACACTCAGTTTGAGAGTCTCAACTCGTCGATGACATCCAACCAAGCTCTACAGGCTTCATCACTGGTTGGCCGTGATGTGTTAGTTCCGGGAGCAGCAGGGATCAAAAAAGAGGGTGCTGGGATGGCTGCGATGGTCAAACTTCCTCAAAGTTTAGAGAACTTGTTTGTCCGAATAGAGAATGAAGCTGGACAATTGGTTCGTACCTTTGATGTCGGGGCTAAATCAGCCGGTGATAATCGCGTTGAATGGGACGGTAACGATCAAAACGGTAATCCATTGCCGGGCGGCAAATACCAAGTGAAAGCTTCGGGTTTGCTCGATGGAGAAAGCAAGGAGTTTGCGGTATCGACTTACGCAAACGTCAATAGCGTTCTGCTGGGTAAAGGTGATGGTAACGTACTGCTCAATCTGGCTGGATTTACATCGCCAGTTAAACTTGCTGAAGTACTAGAAGTTGGCAAAGCGTAACTCTTTATAGAGTAGATATGCTAGCTAGATAGGAGATTTTGGAATGTCGTATATATCATTAAGCGGTTTATCCGCAGCTCAGTTAGATCTGAACACCACCAGTAACAACATTGCTAACGCGAATACCTTTGGTTTTAAAGAGTCGCGAGCTGAGTTTGGTGATGTTTACTCAACCTCATTGTTTACCAACTCCAAAACGACTCCTGGTCAAGGTGTTCAGGCGAACAAAGTGGCACAACAATTCCACGAAGGTTCCAGTATTTATACTAATAACCCGATGGACTTGCGCGTTGCGGGAACGGGGTTCTTTGCGGTTGCGAAAGATAAGCTGACGCCTCAACAAAATGAGTTGACCAGAAATGGTGCTTTCCACCTCGATAAAAATGATTACATGGTAACGTCAAATGACGAGTTTTTGCTTGGCTATGATGTTAACCCTGATACTGGTGATGTTCTTTCGTATGAGCCAAAACCTATCAATATTCCTGCTCAGTTTGGTAAACCTAAACAGACTGCCAATGTTGAACTTGGCGCGAACTTGCCAGCTAATGGCAAGTTAAAAGACCCAACCTTGTTTGATATTACTGATCCTGAGACGTACAACCGTACCACCTCATCGACAGTCTACGATTCGATGGGTCAGCCTTATAAGTTGACATCCTATTACCTCAAAGATCAGACGCAAGCTAACACATGGCAAACCTATTACACCGTGACGGATAAAACTGGTGAGAAACCAATCAATGTAGTTGGTGGTGATGCTACTACGCCGACGGGTCATATTGGGCATACCATGAAGTTTAATAATGATGGTACGCTAGCCAGCATGAATAATGGTCAGCAAATTGTAACCGAGCCTTTAGGTTTGGGGGCAAACCCAGTTGAACTCAACGGTGCTGATGCCAACCAAACATTGTCGTTCAGTCTCGATTCGGCTACGCAATTTGCTGCTCCATTTGAGTTGACTAAATTTGTACAAGATGGTGCAACCACGGGCTTTTTGACGAAGATCGATTTCGATGAAAATGGCAGTGTGCTAGCCACTTACTCAAATGGTCAAAATACCATTCTAGGACGTGTGGGGCTTGTCCGCGTAGCCAATGAACAAGGCTTAGATAAAAAAGGTGGTACGCAGTGGGATTCGACTCAATTCTCAGGTGATAAAATTTGGGGTGAATCAAACAAAGGCTCATTTGGTACCATCAGCAATGGTGTTATTGAACAATCCAACATTGATATGACTCAAGAGCTGGTGGATCTTATCTCTGCTCAGCGTAACTTCCAAGCGAACTCGCGTGCGCTTGAAGTTCACAACCAGCTACAACAAAACATACTACAGATCCGTTAATTCCTTTAACGTCATCAATGGCAATACCAAGTTAGCGGCAATGTTAGCTTGGTATTGTTGCCATCTGTTTGCGGCAATCTTCGTTATATCCTCCCTATTTTTTGTGAAATTACATTTAACCTATTGATTTTTAGTTTAAATATAAGTTGGCACGTCAATTGCTTTTAATGATCGAACGATGATTATTGGAGCAGATTATGGATCGCGCACTGTTTCTCGCCATGAGTGGCGCAAAGCAAAACATGCAAGCCATGCAATTAAGAGCGAACAATTTAGCAAACGTCAGTACCACGGGGTTCCGTGCTGATTTGGCGCAAGCTCGCTCAATGCAAGCTTATGGCGAAGGGTTACCGAGCCGCGTGTTTAGCATGACAGAACGTCCGGGACATAATTTTGCGCAAGGCAGTGTCATTACCACAGGGCGCGATCTCGATATCACCATTCAAGGTGACGGTTGGATTTCCATGATGGATAAAACCGGCAAAGAGGGGTTAACCCGTAGTGGCAACCTAAGCATTGACCAAAATGGCATGCTCATAAATGGTAGCGGCCATCTAGTGCTAGATGGAACGGGCGCGCCAATCACTCTACCTATTCCATTGAGTAAAGTAGAAATCGGTAATGACGGTACTATTTCCGTTCGTCCGCAAGGCGCTCCAGCCGATGCGATGGAAGTGGTAGGCCGAATTAAACTGGTTCGCCCCAATAATCAATCCCTATACAAAGATACGAATGGTTTATTCCGTGCTAAAGATCCTAATGCAGCATTCGAAGCAGATACTAGCGTAAAGCTATTAAAAGGTGCGCTGGAAGGCAGTAATGTCAATGCGGTGGGTGAGATGACTAGCTTGATTGAGCTACAACGTCAGTTTGAAATGCAAGTCAAAATGATGAGCACCGCAGAAGAGATGGACAAATCGTCCGATTCATTACTTCGTATGAGCTGATAAGCGTTAAAGGAGATTACTATGCAACCTGCATTATGGGTAAGTAAAACCGGGCTTGATGCCCAACAAACCAATATTGCCACTATCTCAAACAACCTAGCGAACGCCTCGACTATTGGTTTTAAAAAGGGTCGTGCGGTATTTGAAGATCTGTTTTATCAAAATATTAATCAACCGGGCGGTCAATCTTCGCAAAATACCAAACTGCCAAGCGGTTTGATGCTTGGTGCGGGTTCTAAAGTCGTGGCAACACAAAAAGTGCATACCCACGGCAACGTACAAACCACGACCAATAGCCTCGATATGATGATTGAAGGTGACGGCTTTTTCCAAATCCTGATGCCAGATGGCAATATCGCTTATAGCCGCAATGGTCAATTTACCCTCAACGACGAAGGGGCAATTGTGACTTCCGGTGCTGGATATAATTTAGAGCCGGAAATTGTTATTCCACCTGATGCAATCTCTATTACTGTCGGTAATGATGGTGAAGTGTCAGTTAGGCTTCGTGGCCAGCAAAATAACCAAGTGGTTGGACAAATTACCACGGTTGATTTTATCAACCCAGGCGGTCTAGAGCCGATTGGTCAAAACTTGTATCTACCGACCGGTGCTAGTGGTGATCCACAAGAAGGGGTGCCAGGGCTTGACGGCCTCGGTGATGTTCGTCAATCCATGCTTGAAACCTCTAACGTGAACGTCACAGAAGAGTTGGTCAACATGATTGAAGCGCAACGCGTTTACGAAATGAACTCAAAAGTCATCTCAGCAGTCGATAAGATGATGAGTTTTGTGAACCAACAACTCTAATCATTAACTAAGAGAATGCTGCGATGAAACGTCTATTGAGTCTTGTATTGGTTACTGCTTTGTCTGGTTGCTCGTTAATGCCGCCACCGGTCGATACTCCTGAAGTGGTTCAAGGTACAACCGTGGTGGACGCGGTTGAAGGGGATAAGTCTGCAGAAGAAGGTTCTGGTTTACTGGACTCAATGCGTAAGCGTTCCGATCCCGTAGCCGGTGATCCTGCTTGGGCCCCTATCCACCCAAAACAGAAACCGGAACATTATGCCGCGGAAACTGGTTCACTGTTTAATTTGGCACAAATGAACAGTCTTTATGATGATTCAAAACCGCGTGGCATTGGCGATATTATTACCGTCAATCTTGATGAAAGTACTAAAGCGGCCAAGAGTGCTGATGCGGATCTATCCAAATCCAATGATGCGTCGATGGACCCACTCGCTGTCGGCGGTAAAGATCTCACTGTGGGTGATTACAATTTCTCTTATGCGTTGAAAAATGATAACAAGTTCAATGGCAGTTCTGCAGCCAACCAAAGTAACAGTATTTCTGGTTCGATCACGGTTGAAGTGATTGAAGTACTCGCCAACGGCAACTTAGTCATCCGTGGTGAAAAATGGCTCACACTGAACACTGGCGATGAATACATTCGCTTAAGCGGTACCATTCGTCCCGATGATATCGACTTTGACAACACCATTGCTTCTACTCGTATTTCTAATGCCCGCATCCAATATTCAGGTACAGGCACCAATCAAGATATGCAAGAACCTGGATTCTTGGCACGATTCTTTAATGTCTCTCTGTAACGCCGGAGTTCTGGCGTAAAGAAACGTAGAAATTAAGGTACTAGACCATGAAAAAATTTACCCTGCTTGTTTTAAGTTTGTTGCTCATCGCAACCCATGCACAAGCGGCCCGTATCAAAGATGTCTCTCAAGTTGCGGGCGTGCGGAGTAACCAATTAGTGGGTTATGGTCTAGTCACTGGGCTACCGGGAACGGGTGAATCGACACCGTTCACCGACCAAAGTTTTAACGCCATGTTGCAAAATTTCGGCATTCAATTGCCGCCGGGCACTAAACCGAAAACAAAGAACGTTGCCGCCGTGATTGTGACGGCCGAATTACCGGCGTTTTCCAAGCAAGGTCAAAGTGTCGATGTCACCGTTTCTTCTATCGGCTCTGCTAAAAGTTTACGTGGCGGCACTCTAATGCAAACCTTCCTTAAGGGGTTGGATGGTCAAATTTACGCCGTGGCCCAAGGTAATTTAGTGGTCAGTGGTTTTAGTGCCACCGGTGCTGATGGTTCTAAAATTGTCGGCAATAACCCAACGGTTGGCCTGATTTCAGGCGGCGCTATGGTGGAACGCGAAGTACCAACACCTTTTAGCCGTGGCGATTTTATTACCTTCAATTTGCTTGAATCTGACTTCACCACAGCGCAACGTATGGCAGATGCAGTGAATAACTTCTTAGGCCCAGAGATGGCGACCGCGGTTGATGCAACGTCAGTACGTATCCGTGCACCGCGAGATGTAGGGCAGCGCGTCGCGTTTCTTTCTGCAATCGAAAATGTTGAGTTTGATCCAGCGGATGGCTCAGCCAAAATTATCGTTAATTCACGAACGGGAACTATTGTTGTCGGCCAGCATGTGCGCTTAAAACCTGCTGCGGTGACGCACGGTGGTATGACTGTTGCCATTAAAGAGAATTTGAATGTCAGTCAGCCCAATGCGTTAGCGGGTGGTCAGACAGCTGTGGTGCCTAATAGCCAAATAGAAGTGTCTGAAGCACAAGGTAAAATGTTTAAATTTGAACCGGGTTTGACCTTGGATGATTTAGTGCGCGCGGTCAACGAAGTGGGAGCAGCTCCTTCAGATTTGATGGCGATTTTGCAAGCATTGAAACAAGCTGGCGCGATTGAAGGCCAACTGATCATTATCTAGGAGAGGAAGATGATTAATAATCCCAATGATATTGGCTTTATTCATGATATTGCTAGCTTAGATAAGCTACGTCAGCAAGCAAAAACCGGTGATAAAGAAGGCGAGTCAGCGGCGCTCAAGGCCGCAGCCAAACAGTTTGAAGCGATTTTTACCTCAATGTTGTTCAAATCGATGCGCGACGCCAATGCCGATTTTAAATCTGAGATGTTCAACAGCCAAAACGAAGATTTCTATCGACAAATGCTTGATGAACAAATGTCGAGCGAGCTCAGTGCCTCCGGTTCTTTAGGGCTTGCCGATATGATTGTGGCGCAGCTCAGTCAGGCTAACGGCACCTCGAAAAACGATCCATCAATAACCGACCCGACGCAAGATGGTTTCCAAGAAGCCATGCGCCGTATCGAACGCAGTAACAACCGCCGCCTCTCAACGCAAGAAACGATCGAACCTAGCAAGGTCGAATCGAGTCGATTTGATTCGCCGCAAGCGTTTGTGGCTTCAATGAAACCTTATGCTGAAAAAGCAGCGCGGGCATTAGGTGTTGACTCTTCACTGCTGCTTGCTCAAGCGGCATTAGAAACCGGATGGGGACAAAAAGTTGTTCAAAATGCTCGTGGTAGCAGTAATAACTTATTCAACATCAAAGCGGATAAAAGTTGGTTAGGTGAGAAAGTGGCGACGCAAACTCTTGAATATCATGATAATACACCAGTGATGGAAAAAGCTGCGTTCCGTTCTTATGGAAATTATCAAGACAGTTTTAATGACTATGTTCGTTTTCTCAATGACAATCCGCGCTACACCGTGGCGCTGAACCATAATGGCAGCGATGAGTCTTTCATTCGTGGCCTGCACGCTGCTGGTTACGCGACGGACCCGTACTATGCTGAAAAAGTGCTGAGAGTAAAATCTCAAATTGAAGCAATGGAATAACCCCTCTAAAGCCAGCCTTGCTGGCTTTTATCTTTCCTTTATTTTGTCTAATCTCTTCTTTGAAACTCCTTTGGCATACATATTGCAATTACTAACTTAGATATTCAGTAACCACTGATTTGATTAGGTTTTCGGGGGCAGTATGGCGTCGGATCTTCTGAATCTAGGTACCCAAAGTGTACTTACCGCTCAGAGACAACTCAGCACCACAGGTCATAACATTTCTAATGTTAATACAGAAGGTTACAGCCGTCAGTCTGTGATCCAAGGGACCAATACGCCTCGCCAATACGGTGGTGAAACCTACGGTATGGGCGTACATGTGGAAAAAGTTCGCCGCTCATGGGATCAATTTGCCGTTAATGAATTAAACCTATCTACCACCAGTTTTTCCTTTAAGCGTGACGACGAAGAAAATTTAGACATGCTCTCAAAGTTATTGTCGTCAGTGGCCTCGAAAAAAATCCCTGAAAACTTAAACGAATGGTTTGATGCGATTAAAACCCTCGCCGACAGCCCGAATGATGTAGGTGCGCGTAAAGTTGTACTTGAGAAAGCGGATCTGATCACTCAAAACATGAATGATTTTCACGAGAACATTCGCCGCCAATCTGATGCGACCAACAAAGGGCTAGATGTTGCCGTTGAGCGTATTAACCAATTGGCGCTTGAGCTGCGAGATTTACAACGCTTAATGATGCGTACTCCTGGTCCTCACAATGACTTAATGGACCAGCATGAAAAATTGGTGGCTGAGTTGTCTGAATACACCAAGGTCACCGTGACGCCACGTAAAAATGCTGAAGGGTTTAACATCCATATCGGGAGCGGGCACACGCTCGTCTCAGGTACAGAAGCCAGCCAAATGAAGATGGTTGATGGTTATCCTGATGTGAGTCAGCGCCGCTTGGCCATGATTGAAGGCAAAGGGATCAAGACCATTACCACTGAGGATATTGGTGGTAAGTTAAGTGCGCTGTTTACGATGCGAGATAAGCACATTCCTTACCTAATGGATGAACTTGGCCGCATGGCAACATCTTTCTCTTATGAAGTTAACAAGTTGCAATCACAAGGCTTGGACTTACGTGGCAATGTGGGAAGAGCGTTGTTTACGGATGTGAACTCTGAAGTCAATGCCCGCTCGCGAGCGATCATCGCTGGCAATTCAAAAGCTGATATGGCGGTCTATATCGAAGATACTTCAGCGTTGAAAAGTGGTGAATACTCCCTACAGTACAACGGCAGCAATTATACCGTATTAAAGCCAACGGGCGAGCGGGTTAACGTTCCGGTCGTTGGCAGCAGTTTATTTTTAGATGGAATGCGAGTTGAGATTCGCAACGCCCCTCAAGCCGGGGAGCGCATATTACTGCGCCCAACGCGTAATGGTGCCGCTATTATGAAAATGGCGACCAACGATCCGACAGCCATTGCCGCACAAAGTTATGAAGCCTCCACCACTTTTGCCCAAGGGCAGGCAAAATTTAATATTTTATCGGCAGGTGGGCTGCGTGAATTTGAAGTGGTGATCTCACCAACGGGCGATCAATTTGCGGTCACGGATACCAAAGGCAACGTGCTGCTAGAACCACAGGCCTACCCACCATCGAATTCGATTACTGTGCTTGGTACAACGTTTGAATTGACGGCTGGCGCGCTACCCAATGATAAATTTACGGCAAACCTTGTCCCCTCAGAAGGTGATAACGGCAATTTACGTAAGATGCAGCAAATTCAAACGGAGAAAAAACTCAACGACGGTGAAACGACCGTGCTCGGGGTTTATCACGATCTCAATACTGATTTTGGTTTGCAGCTGGCCACCGCGTCACGCTTAAGTGACGTGGCCAGGCTTGAAAAAGAGTCAGCGCAGGAGCGCATTGCGTCCATTTCCGGAGTCAACCTTGATGAGGAAGCCGCGAACATGATGAAATTCCAACAAGCTTATATGGCTTCCTCACGCATCATGCAGGTGGCTAATGATACTTTCAACACGATTTTGCAGCTGAGATAGGAGGCGATAAATGTTAACCAGAATATCGAGCTTCCATAACTATCAATCGGTGCAAAACGATATGCGCCGTCAAGAATCAAAGATCCATCATAACCAAGCGCAGCTAGCGTCAGGTAAGAAGTTGCTTTCGGCCAGCGATAGTCCATTAGCCACTCATTACATCCAAAAAGTAGGGCAGCAAGAAGAGCAATTACGCCAATATCTTGATGCAATCGTGCTGGTTCGAAACCGCTTAGAACATCAAGAAGTAATCATTGCCAATGCGGAAAGCTCGACCGATGAGGCAAAGCGTACGGTCATGGAAATGATTAACGGCTCATTCTCTCCAGAAGATAGAGAAGCGAAAGCGCGTGAGCTGCAAGAGATGTTCAACAACTTAATTGAACTAGCAAATACGCAAGATGAGTCCGGTAACTACATGTTTGCCGGAACCAAGCCGAAGAATCAGCCATTTTTTAGAGATAATGCCAGTAACGTGACTTATTCCGGCGATGATTATCAGCGCAAAATGCGTATCTCCAACAGCTTAGAGATCCCGTTCAATAATCCGGGTAATAAAGTGTTTATGGAGATTGATAACCCGTTTGGTAACTACGAACCAAACTATCAATTAAACGAAGGTTCAGAGTTACTGCTCGAGCGTGCAACCAATTTAGACTCGAATGATACATCGCGCTATACCGTGACGTTTGTTGATATGGCTAACGGCAAATATGGTTACCAATTAGAGAAAGATGGCAGCGTGGTACAGGCCGATGAGTTTGATCCACAAAAAGGCATTCGATATCAAGATCTGACGGTGCACGTAAAAGGGCAAATTTCGAAAGGTGATGTGTTAAGCCTAGAGCCGCGTTCAACCTTTACCTTATTTGATAGCTATAAAGACGCAATTGAGCTCTCGCAGGGCTCCGTATCGGATGCGTCGACGACAGCGAAACTGCACCAAATTACGGAAGAGTTTCATGCCGCCTTTATTCATCTCAATAAAGTGCGTACTGATGTCGGTGCACGCTTGAGCACTTTAGATATTCAACAAGAACAGCATGAAGATTTCAAAATCAGTTTAGCGAAATCAAAAAGTAACTTTGAAGATCTCGATTACGCAGAAGCGGTGATTGAATTTAATGAGAATTCACGTGCGTTGCAGGCTTCACAACTGGCTTTTGGTAAAACGAAAGATTTGACCCTTTTCAACTATATCTAATCTTCAATGCCTTATGTGCTAAGCCATATGCGCGAAGAGTGGAATGTGTTGAAAAATTGGCCTGGAAATTGCTCATCTATTATCGAGAGATAAAGAGGCAATAGAGCGGCAAACGAAAGTGGCAACTCTGTTGCTAACGAGAAAGAACTGGATGCTCACTCACAAAGATAGAATGATTAAATTTCTTCTAAGTGATTAAAAAACAAAGAATATTAATTTTAATATCAGATGTTTTAAAAGTTGGCATACTAATTGAATTGTCTATATCAGAGTTGATACAACAAGTTTTTAAATCGGCAAATAGCGGATTTAGCAAGTTCACGGTCAGTGCTTCCAAATGAGAGTAAAGCTGGCCGCTTCGCAAAAAGCTTGCGAACTCACTAGGAGAGCAAACTATGACCATTACAGTAAATACTAACGTCTCAGCAATGACTGCTCAGCGTTACCTTAATAAAGCGACGGGTGAATTAAATACCTCGATGGAACGTTTATCATCAGGTAATAAAATCAACAGCGCTAAAGATGATGCGGCAGGCTTACAAATTTCAAACCGCTTAACCGCTCAGTCTCGTGGCCTAGATGTGGCAATGCGTAATGCCAACGACGGTATTTCGATTGCTCAGACCGCGGAAGGGGCAATGAATGAGTCGACCAGTATCTTGCAACGTATGCGTGATCTTGCTCTTCAATCAGCAAACGGCACCAACTCGGCGTCAGAGCGACAAGCTTTGGATGAAGAGTCGACCGCATTGCAAGATGAGTTAAACCGTATTGCAGAAACGACCTCATTCGGTGGACGTAAACTGCTCAACGGTTCGTTCGGTGAAGCATCGTTCCAGATTGGTGCGAGCTCAGGTGAGGCGATCATTATGGGGCTTACCAGCATACGTGCTGATGACTTCCGTATGGGCGGCCAATCGTTCCTTGCAGAGCAAGGAAAGGACAAGGATTGGGGAGTGCCAGCGGGCGCGCGTGATTTGAAATTTGAATTCACCACCCAGGCAGGTGAGCTTGTTACTCTCGATGTGTTAGCCAAAGATGGCGATGATATTGAAGAGCTAGCGACTTACATTAATGGTCAAACCGACAAGCTTAAAGCATCGGTTGATCAAGACGGTAAACTGCAAATTTTTGCCGCAGAACCGAATTTACAAGGTGACCTTGCCATCTCTGGTGGTTTGGCAACCGAACTTGGCCTAAACGGTGGGCCGGGCGTTAAGACGACGGTTCAAGATATTGATATCACCTCAGTTGGTGGTTCTCAAAATGCAGTGGGCGTTCTGGATGCTGCGTTGAGATATGTGGATTCACAACGGGCAGAGCTCGGTGCGAAGCAAAACCGTTTAAGCCATAGCATCAACAACTTGGCCAATATCCAAGAGAATGTTGAAGCATCCAACAGTCGAATTAAAGATACAGATTTTGCGAAAGAAACCACGCAAATGACGAAAGCACAGATTCTGCAACAAGCGGGTACCTCCATTCTCGCTCAAGCAAAACAGTTGCCAAATTCTGCAATGTCACTATTGCAGTAATGTTAGGACCCTTCATCCAACAGCTCAGACGTGGGTTAGGTGAAGGAATCCTTGGCAAAGTATGATTATGGCCGAATATAAAGCTCTCTCAAGATGTACCCTGCTTTATAGTCATAGATAATCATGCGCCCCGGTCAGTCGGTAATGTGTTCATTTCTCTGATCTCCACATTGGCTCTGGCTACCAACTAGCCCCGGTTCTCTCAAAGGAAAAGGGGCTTTTCTTTATCTATAACTTCTTGCTCTCATCAATGCTCCTCAATCGCCCGTGAAGCCGACCAATCACGTCAAATCTTTAATGCTATTTTTGTATTTCAGCCAGTTTTGCAGCGTTTATCCCACTTTTAATCGATATTGGTTATTTTTTACGAAATCGTCGTTTTCCCGTTAAAGGATTCCTAACCGCAGTCGCTAATAATAGTACTTTGAGAGAACTACTTGGTTTTCCGAGACGTCGGAAACCGTTTGTCTATGACGCTAAGTCGGAAAATCAATAGGAGAACCACTATGGCGGTTAATGTAAACACTAACGTTTCAGCTATGACAGCACAACGCTACCTAAACAGTGCTAGCAATGCGCAACAGTTATCAATGGAACGTTTATCATCAGGCTTCAAAATTAATAACGCAAAAGATGACGCAGCAGGTTTGCAAATCTCTAACCGTTTGAACGTTCAAAGCAGAGGCTTAGATGTTGCCGTGCGCAACGCAAATGATGGCATTTCAATTGCGCAGACAGCTGAAGGTGCAATGAACGAAACCACCAATATTTTGCAACGTATGCGTGACTTATCTCTACAATCGTCAAATGGTTCGAACTCGAAAGCCGACCGCGTAGCGATTCAAGAAGAGATCACCGCGCTGAATGACGAACTCAACCGTATTGCTGAAACTACATCGTTTGGTGGTAATAAGTTGCTCAATGGTACTTTTGAGACGAAATCATTCCAAATCGGTGCGGATAACGGTGAAGCGGTCATGCTAAGCCTAAATAATATGCGCAGCGACAACGCAATGATGGGCGGTAAGAGTTACCAAGCGGCAAATGGACAAGATAAAGATTGGACCGTTAAAGCGGGTGCTAATGACCTTACCATTACGTTGACTGACAAACGTACTGGCGAGCAAACCATCAACCTAAGTGCAAAAGATGGCGATGACATCGAAGAGTTGGCCACTTACATCAATGGTCAAACCGACATGTTAAAAGCTTCTGTTGACGATGAAGGCAAATTGCAAATCTTTACTGATAGCAACCGTATTGATGGCGTAGCAACCTTTGGTGGCAGCTTAGCGGGTGAGCTGAGTTTCCAAGCGGCAAAAAATGTGACAGTCGATACCATTGATGTCACCTCTGTCGGTGGTTCGCAAGAATCAGTTGCCATTGTTGATGCGGCACTGCAATTTGTAGACAGCCATCGTGCTCAACTGGGTGCATTCCAAAACCGTTTCAACCATGCGATTAACAACTTAGATAACATCAACGAAAACGTAAATGCTTCTAAGAGCCGAATCAAAGACACTGATTTTGCGAAAGAAACCACTGCCTTGACTAAATCGCAGATCCTTTCTCAAGCATCAAGCTCAGTGTTGGCACAAGCTAAACAAGCGCCTAATGCTGCTCTTGGTTTGCTTGGTTAAGTCGTTAACTTTTAAATTAAAAATCCAGCTTCGGCTGGATTTTTTTATGCCTCACTTTTCACGTGATCAAAGAATGGATCTGAAAAATGAATCAACGGTTAAACGGGAGGAAAGGATATATTGTTATGAGGCTAATAAAACAAAACCCAGCCTAAGCTGGGTTTGAATTGATGGTGCGGAAGGAGAGACTTGAACTCTCACACCTTGCGGCGCCAGAACCTAAATCTGGTGCGTCTACCAATTTCGCCACTTCCGCAACTTGTACTGTAGATAGATTGAACATTGGTTATTCAAACTATCGTTATAAATGGTGGCTACGACGGGATTCGAACCTGTGACCCCATCATTATGAGTGATGTGCTCTAACCAACTGAGCTACGTAGCCATTTGACAATCTTAAATCATGGTGCGGAAAGAGAGACTTGAACTCTCACACCTTGCGGCGCCAGAACCTAAATCTGGTGCGTCTACCAATTTCGCCATTTCCGCAGCGTATTCTTTAAATAAACCGAATGTTATTGATTTAGCTTATCTTTTTACGGTCAGCTTATCGCTAATCCTACAAATAATGGCAGGGCTACCTGGATTCGAACCAGGGGATGGCGGCATCAAAAGCCGCTGCCTTACCGCTTGGCGATAGCCCTACAAGATGATTGCTCATCTAAATAATGGTGCGGAAGGAGAGACTTGAACTCTCACACCTTACGGCGCCAGAACCTAAATCTGGTGCGTCTACCAATTTCGCCACTTCCGCAACTTATGCTGTAGATAAACTGAGGATTGGTTACTCAATTTATCGTTGTTATGGGTAGCTTATCGCTAGCCATATGAAATATGGCAGGGCTACCTGGATTCGAACCAGGGAATGGCGGCATCAAAAGCCGCTGCCTTACCGCTTGGCGATAGCCCTACAGGATGATTGCTCATCTAAATAA
>NZ_CAWNMR010000010.1:0-60763 GCF_963875615.1 Vibrio sp. V09_P4A23P171 | reverse complement strand
AGGTAGGATGGATAGCAACACCGTGTCCCCTTGCAGGCAAAGGTAATTGGTGAATCGCTTGACCTTGGGCGTCGGCTACAACGGCGCGAAACTGCGAGCCTTTATTAATAGCGCAACCAATCAAAGCGGGTTGTGGGCCACGGCGCGTAGTGGCACACCCCAGTGGCAGCAGAGGCGCTGAAGTGCTCAATAACGCCGCTTTCAGCAGCGTACGTCTTGTTAGATCAGTCACCATCGGTTGCATTAAATCCTATCACTACACCTAGCTCTACCGCGACTTCATCATGCAGTAAATAATTGAGTTGTTCGAACTTGTTATAGAGCGCAAGCACCTCACGGTAGCCTGTTTTAGTTTGCAATAAATCAAATAAGCTGGCTGTTTGCGGCCACGTTTCCAACATCAAGGATAAATGTGCTTTTACGCGTTCGGCCATGGCGACTTGATCTCTTTCCCGCAACATCTGATCTAAACCGTCTTTTGCTAAATAGAGTGCTTGCATCGCTTGCACATTCTTTTGCAAGTTATTCAAAGAGACTTTGGCGCGCCACGATTCTGAAAAATAAGGGCGTGGCTGGCCGATATTGGCTAAGGGGCGGCTCAGTTTTTTCATGCTGTAATCAAGCTGGTTGGAGAGCAACGCAATGTATTCGGCTTGCCAAGCGCTCAGATCCAGCATCAACCATGGATTCTGTTGCCATTGCTCAGCAATCAAATGAGATTTCGTCGCCAAATTCGCGCTGATCGCTTGTCCAATCATACAGCCAGTTTCTAATTGCTGGTTTTTCAGAAGCGGCGATTGAGGGTCATAGAGTAACCATTCCAATGCGCCAACCCCCTGCACTGTGACACTCTGGTTTGCAATCTGCTCCTCACTCCAGTGCTTGCCACTGCTCGCTAACAGGCTCATTTTTCGTCCGGTGGTGTCTTTTTTATCTGGCCAAAATTGTACGTTCCAACTTTGCTCGAGTGCTTTAGCTGGCCCTCTCTCTTGCCCTTGTAAAAACATCCACGCCCCAATAGTTTGCTGCCACTGTTCTTTCAGCAAGGGCAATGCAACATCGTCCGGCTGGCATTGCTGATCAAATAATTGAGCAAGCTGGTGCGATTGTTGAGCAAAACGCTGCGCCGCAGCAAATTCAACCTCATAAACACCTTGGCTAACATGATTGTTTTTTTGCGGCTCAAGCGCTGATTTCGGCGTGGGTTGGCAAGCCGAAAGTACGCTGGTAACTGCTATCGAAAATAACAGAGGAAATTTCATGCTATCACCCTATAAAGAATTAAGAAAAGCGATCAACGCGTTGCGTTCGCTGGCATTGAATTGACGTACTTTCTCTTTGGCACCTTGCGCTTCACCACCATGCCAAAGTACCGCTTCCATGAGATTACGCGCTCGGCCATCATGTAAAAAATAAGTATGGCCGCTCACCTCTTGCGTATAGCCGATCCCCCACAAAGGCGGGGTACGCCACTCTTGTCCATTAGCTAAGGCTTCTGGACGATTATCGGCTAACCCTTCGCCCATATCATGCAGTAGTAAATCACTGTAAGGATGAATTTCTTGCTCTGACAAGGCTGGGCGATCCGTTCTTTTTACCGTTTTAAGGTCAGTGCGGTGGCAACTCTCACAGCCAACTTGTTTGAACAATGATTGACCCAGCTTCACTTGTGGATCGTCGACATTACGACGCACTGGAACGGCTAAATGCTGAGAATAGAATTCGACAAAATCAAGAATGTTGTCACTGACCTCAGGGTCGCCGCCGTTAGGTAAGGTTTGACAGAGTGTTTGCTTCTCGGTGCAGTTTTCTTTGGGGAATAAACGGCTGGTCAATCCTAAATCGCCGTTAAACGCCGCGGCATTCTGTTGCATTAAACTAGGCTGTCCGGCTTTCCAACCAAAACGCCCGATGGCAAAATCTTTTTTTTCTACATCCCAAACACGGTTCACTTTGCCAGAGATACCATCACCATTACTATCTTCAGGGTCTGCCATTGCTAATAAGCTGGCATCAGCAATGCTTTCAAGTAGGCCAAGGCCAATCATTGGCGGAGCGACACGCGCCGAAAACTGGGTGTCAGGATGCATATCACCATAACCAAGTTCAGTAATTTTTAAATTAGGTTTGCGTAACATCACTTGGTGGCCATCCGTAAAAGCAACCGCAACCTCTTGATAAGCGATTTGGATTTGTCCTTCTGCTTTTTGATCGGGCAAAGCGAAATCTTGTAACTGTCCACCATAGACGGGTTCGGGGATCCCCCCTTCTTTGGCGTAGATCGCTTTTTGTTCATCCGTCACCGCTGGAATACTCAGGCGAACCAACATCGAAACGGCATGTGTGTCATTTTTTTCTGGCGGATGGCCGCGACCATCTTTGATGTGACAATTTTGGCAACCATTGGTGTTAAAAAGCGGCCCTAAACCATCTCTTGCATCAGTGGATGATGGCGCTGGCACCCAAGGGTTACGAAAGAAACTGTTTCCCACGCTAAAATCGAGCCGTTTGCTCATGGGCAAATTGGCCGCAGGAAGCGAGTAAGCATTCGGCCCAGCTTTGGTTGTACTGGTTTTGCCACCCGACTTCACCTCATCGGCATAAACGGGGTGGGCAAACAAGGTTAGGAGCGCGGCGGTAAAAAACGATCTCATTGGGCTTTTCTCAACATCTTTATTCAGTGTAAACGTGGAAAAGGGCTCATCTGAGCCCTTGGATCTTTCATCTTATTATTAGAATTTGTGGTCTGCAGTATCTGGATTAAGGTTATCAATCCCAATCACTGAAGCGGTACGTTCTATCGAAGCGGTTTGAGCCACTAAAGCCATAATGGCTCCATTGACTATCGCGTTGCCTTGAGGATTATTAGCCGCGATCAATTGATCGAAATGCTGATTATCTTTTTCAGCCGACGTGACTAATTTACCGACTTCAGCGCGCGCACTGTCAAACTGCTTTTGAATCTCTTTGGCTGCTTGTGCATCCTTTTGTGCCACTAAATCATTCAGGCTTGGGCCTGTTAGTACCTTTCCGTCTTGACGCTGGTAAGAACCGGTATAAAGGTTGTAAATACCTTGTTCATTATAGTAATGAGAGTTATGGGTATTATCCGAGAAACAATCGTGCTCATCTTCAGTCGAGTTTGCTTCTAGCGCCACTTTCATACGCTCGCCCGCTAATTCGCCCAGTGATAAAGACCCCATACCAAATAACATCTTACGCAAACCATTGTCTGCTGATTCCGCAAGCAATTCGTGACGGTAATTGGCTTTTTCATCCGCAGACCACTGTTTTTCCATCCATGCCAAATCTTGCACGAGCAGTTGAGCAGCCGCTTTTAAGTATTGGGCACGGCGATCACAATGGTTATTGGTGCATTCGCTACCAACGACAAAATCCGTGTAAGCACGAGCACCAGCTCCCGCATTGGTGCCATTTAAATCTTGGCCCCACAGTAGGAACTCAATGGCATGATAACCTGAAGCGACGTTAGCTTCAGAGCCACCAATTTCGTTTAAGCTGGCAATCAGCTCTGGTGTGATAGTCGAGACATCAATCGTTGTCGCACCAATTTTCAGCGTTTGGTTGGCAATGATGTTAGCGCTGGCGCCTTCATTGCCCAGTTCATATTGGTAATCAGTAGCGACGTAGTCAATCAGCCCTTCATCAAGAGGCCAAGCATTGAGTTGCCCTTCCCAATCGTCAACAACGGCATTGCCAAAACGGAAGACTTCGGACTGCTGGTAAGGCACTCGCGATGCTAACCACGCTTGTTTCACCTCTTCCAATTTAGCCGCCGAGGGAGTCATCAAGAACTGATCAATTGATTTTTTTAATGATTGAGCGGTCGTCAGCGAATCTGCAAACACGGCATGGGCAATATTGGCATAATGTTCGACCACCTGCTCCTTAGTGACGGTAGCGGCAAATGACGCACTACTTGTGATGGCAAGTGAGGCAGCAATTGACTGAATAAGAAGCGTGTTAACTTTCATGGGAGCATCCTTGTTGAGGCGATTTGAGCTTTATCTTGTGGTAGTGCTAATTATTATCATTTGCACTTTTAGTCGCCGATAATACAAATTATCCATTTTTTTGCAAGGTAAAAACGTCAAAAACCTCACCGAACTGAGGTTTTTGGCTATCATCTATAAGTCTGAATTATAGTTTTAAGTTGTGTTTGCCATGGGAGACTTTGGCCTTGAGGTAATTTTCATTACCCGACTTAATATGTGCTGCGGTATTCACGACCTCTACAATTTCAATACCATGCTCCTTCAGCTCACGACTTTTTTTAGGGTTATTGGTGACTAAACGAATCTTGGTCACATTTAACGCTTTCAACATCTGCGCCGCTTCAGTGAAATCACGCAGGTCGTCACCAAAGCCAAGATGATTATTGGCTTCATAAGTATTCATCCCCGCACTTTGTAAGCGATAGGCATCAATTTTGTTGTACAGACCAATGCCTCGACCTTCTTGACGCAAATAGAGGATAATGCCGCCAACTTCGCCCATTTTATTAATGGTTTCTTCTAATTGTTCACCACAATCACAGCGTGATGAGTGAAAAACATCGCCCGTTAAACACTCTGAATGCATACGGACTAAAGGAGTTTCCTGAGTAACATCTGCGGATTTAAAAATGACCGCAACATGTTCTTTGTCTGTTTTCAGTCCTCTAAAAGAGAGTATTTCGGCGTCAATATTGCTTTTTAGACCGACTTTGAAATCCACTCTGGCTCGTACTTCCGCCATATCTACACTCACTTGAATAATTGCTTGTTGCAATGCTGAATTGATTTGCATTCGAATTGACCCATTGATGACCTAACTATGGGGATAGATACTCCCCTTTTCAATAAAAAGATCACTTGCTGAGAAATGTTATAATATAACAATTCTCAGCAATCAAAAGAAAAAATCTCACCACTTCACGTTATCTTGTTCAGTTCAAAGACAAAACACGTTGATTATTAGACTATATTCCATAGTCAGGACTCACACTCAACATCCAAAATAAGGAAAAATCATGCTGATAGGTTTCGACATTGGCGGCACCAAAATTGAAATTTGCGTACTGGATAAATCAGGAAACACCCTCTTTAAACACCGAACCCCTACCCCACATGAGTACGAGCTTTTTCTAAGCACCTTATGTCAACTGGTTGCAATGGCCGAAAGCGAAACGCAAACTCACTGCCAAATCGGGATTGGACTTCCCGGAGCCATCAGCCCAGCGACAGGGCTTATCAAAAATGCCAATTGCACTTTTTTAAATGGTCGAGATTTAAAAGCCGATCTGTGCGCTCGCCTGCAGCGCAACGTTGTAATTGCCAATGATGCCAATTGCTTTGCGCTGTCTGAAGCGGTCGATGGTGCCGCCAAAGATGGCAACGTAGTCTTTGGCGCGATTTTGGGCACAGGTTGCGGTGGCGGTATTGTGATCAATAAACAGGTATTGGTCGGTGCGAACGCCGTATGCGGTGAGTGGGGGCACAATCCGCTGCCAAGTTTTACCAGTGAACGTGATGGGCCTAATCGCCACTGTTATTGCGGACGCGATAACTGCATTGAACTCTTTATCTCCGGTTCTGGCTTAACAAAGAGTGCTCAGTTGATTGGTCAACAAGAGTGGAATGCAGCCGAAATTATCACTCGCTACCAGCAGCAAGACCCACAAGCAACAAAGCTTTACCAACAATTGATTGATCAAATGGCGCGCAGCTTTGCTTGCATCGTTAATGTGTTGGATCCTGATGTGATAGTGCTTGGCGGAGGATTATCAAACGTAGCATCGCTGTATGTTGATCTACCGCGGGCAACAGCGAACTACGTTTTTTCTGATAGTGCACAGATTGTGTTTACCCAAGCAAAATATGGTGACAGCAGCGGCATCCGTGGTGCAGCTTGGCTAGGTTTGAACTAGAAGAAAGTGATTAAAGTCACAACTTTAGTCATCGAAAAATTAAGTAAAGCAAGTGTTTTACATATCAAATGACTGATATTTAAAACATATACTCCTAATTCTATTTATATTTCACCCCAGCACACAAACACAAATGATAGTAATTACCATTTAGATCTAATATCATTGCGCACAGCTTGAATCTGTTATTGATGAATAAGGTAATAACTCAGATGTACACTAAAACACTACTATCAGCCTCCATATTGCTAGCGCTTTCCCCTGCTGCTCTCGCAGAAGAAGTTTCTCGATTCGATGAGGTCGTTGTTTCGGCAACGCGAACTTCTCAAACCATCGAAAATACCGCCGCTTCTGTTGCTGTCATTTCGAGCAAAGACATTGAAGCCAATATGGCAAAAGATGTCGCAGATATCCTTGAATATACCCCTGGAGTTTCAACCAATAGCTCATCTCGCCAAGGTGTACAGACCATCAATATTCGCGGCGTAGAAGGTAATCGAATCAAAATCATGGTTGATGGAGTCACACAAGGACAAGCATTCGACGGAGGTCCTTACTCTTTTGTCAATTCGAGCGCTATCAGTATCGATCCCGATATGGTAAAGAGTGTTGAAGTCATCAAAGGTGCGGCGTCAAGCCTTCACGGCAGTGATGCCATTGGTGGTGTCGTCGCTTTTGACACCAAAGATCCTCGTGATTTCCTAAAAGGAGACGCAACCACAGGCGGACAAGCAAAGCTTTCCTACTCTTCAGAAGATAAATCTTTCAGTGAACATATTGCCATTGCAAATAGAAGTGGCAATTTAGAGACCTTGGTCGCCTATACTCGCCGTGATGGACAAGAGCAACAAAATTTTGCAGATCGTAAAGAAAATTATTCGATAGAGAGTCAAGATAGTGCAAAAAATGACTTGCTACTTAAGCTCCAATATCAACTGAGCGATGCTCACCGTTTGGAGTTCTTTGGTGAAGCACTGCATAACAAAACAGATTCTGATATCGCTCATTCCAGTTACAAAAACTATCATGGTCAAGATACAACGAAACAGTATCGCCTTGGCATCAAACACATTTGGCTAGCTGACTCTGCCATCGCAGACACCATCACTAGCCGAGCATCTTGGCAAAGCAAAGAAGATAACGGCTTAACGCACCGTTTTCAGCCAGCATCGTCAGGAAGGCCTCCTTACACTCCAGCCAATGCGGACAACCAACAAACCAAAGATTACTTCTATAATGAAGATAAAATTGAATTAGAAACGCAACTGGATAAGTTAGTTACCTTAGGTCAAACCGAACATAACTTTATTTATGGTTTAAGTTTTGCCAGTAGCGATATTTCAAATACCAATACAGAACTCAACTCGGATCCTGCAACGCCAAATCAAGTTTTGGTTTATACACCGGATGCTACAGACCAAAAAATCGGCCTCTTTGTTCAAGATGAGATCACCCTTTTGAGTGGTAATTTGATTGTCACACCTGGCCTTCGTTATGATTCATTTAGCACCGATCCCGGTGGTAGCACCACAGAACCTCTCGTTAAATTTGACGATTCAGCACTCACCAGCCGTCTTGGCGCACTGTACCGTATCAATAATCAACATTCAGTATTTGCTCAAGTCAGCCAAGGCTTCCGTGCCCCTAACTTTACTGAGCTTTACTACACGTATGACAACATTGCTCACCGTTATGTGAACGATCCAAACCCATACCTTAAGTCAGAAACAAGCTTGGCCTATGAATTGGGTTATCGTCACAATACAAACGTCTCGGCAACTGAAATTTCTGCATTTTATAGCGATTATGATGATTTCATTGAACGAGTTACAACTAAGAAAGTGAACGGAATAACCCACTACTCCTATGTCAACTTAAGTGAAGCGACGATCAAAGGGGTTGAATTATCAAATCAATTAAAATTGGATCAATTAATTGGAGCCCCGAATGGTATGTCAACACGCCTAGCGGCAAGTTATAGCAAAGGTGAAGATGGTAACGGACGTCCATTGAACAGCGTAAACCCATGGAATGTTGTCGCAGCACTAAATTATGATGATGAAAGTACCACTTGGGGTACTAGCCTGAAGTTGAATTATACTGCTGCGAAGTCAGCCGGTAATATCAACCGTGACCAACTTAATAGCGGTACAGAAAACCAAGTTGAACTGCCGAGTGCGACCATTGTCGATATCACCGCTTACTTTAAACCAATGCAAGATGTCACGATTACTGCGGGTATATTTAACTTAACCGACAAAGAGTACTACCGTTGGAATGATATCCGCGGTAAAACAAACTTAGATAACGACTACTCTCAAGCTGAGCGTAACTATGCTATTACCGCTAAATATGAGTTTTAGCGATTAAACCATTATTCACAAAGCCAGCGTTATGCTGGCTTTGTTGTTCCATGAACTCCTCAATAAAAAAGGCTAGATAACTAGCCTTTTCTTCCAATGTCCAATGTATCTTGAGCGATTAAGATTACGCGTTGGAAATTTTCTTATGCCCTTCATCAAGGTGCACAAAATCAACCATATCATCACCAGACACTTGATACGCCTGGCCAAAGCCTTTCACATAAAGACCTTTTTCTACTTTCAATTGGAATAAAGCAAAGTCTTGCAGCTGGCTTAAGCCGTCAATGATCTCGCCAAAACGAGCTTGCATTTGGCCAATGACTTGCTGCCATAACGCCGTTTCACGTGGTACAACACTCGCAACGGCGTCAAACGTCAACCGTTGACGGGCAAAAATCTGTTTTGATGAGCCTTCGTCTGCAATCATCATCAAGGAGACGTGTGGGTTCACCTCCAAGTTACGCGCATGACGAGCGATGTGCGAAATCAGCACAAAGTAACCTTCTTGGTTTTGTACAAATGGCGCGTAGCTCACATTCGGACGGCCTTCAGCGTCCACTGTAGCCAATTGCAATGTACGACGTTCTTGACGAAACTCTTGGATTTCAGGTTCCAATCGTCCTTGTAATCGCTCTTGTTTGATCTGCTGATCCATGACTTTCTCCTCGACCCTTTCGCACTGCGTTCAGGGCTTATCGTTATATCAATATTATTGGTTGGAATGAACGTCTTGTTGTAATGCTCTAAAACGTGCGACTTGCTCTGCAATCAGTTCGCGCTTTTCATCTCGGCCTAGATAAATTTTAAAAATGTTATCGCCTTGCTCACTAAAGAAACCAAAGTAATGACTTTCACGTCCCATAAAAGGCTTGCTGACTAAAGCAACGTGTTGGATGGATTCCAACTTTAAGTGGCCGTGTAACTCGCCCTCTTTACCCATCAAGTTATAATAGCCACGAGCCAACTTCCCTTTTGGAAAAGGCGCTTTCACTTCAAATATAGAGCCAAAAGAGTGGACAATCGTTGTGACCATTCCCCAATCCGCTAATGATTCCAACAGCGATTGAGCTTGAGCTCCATCAACAATCGCAACCATCTCTTTAGGCAATGCCTGCACCACTTCAAATTCAGTCACATTCAACTCTTGCGCCATCGCTGCCGGCAATAAGGTCGGTTGTTGCTCTAATAAAGAGGCCACTTTCTGTTCAAGTAAATCCATATTCATTTCCAGTTCGTTCTTCGCTTTAAATCGCCTTACGCTGGCTCAGTACATCACATTAATCGCCACTAAAAACCCGATCTAGTAAGTAAAATTATGGCAAGGGTGAATTAATTCAGGTTGTTTATGATTGATTGTGGTTGATCGAAAACCCTGTGCTAACAAGGCATTTCTAACCCAGCTTTTAAATTCGTAAAATCATAATTTGATGCAAATGATAATGCAATTGATAATTGATCTTATTTTGATGTTGAGTAATAATCCCTTCATCAGAACGCTTTGTTGTTATATGGAGTACCACGTGAATTTCACTAGATATCTTGTCGCTGGCAGTCTATCTCTCGCGATTCACGCGGCGATCTTGTTCGTTGATGACGAATCAAAAGTGTTTGCCATGCCTGCGGGAAATCAATCCACCTCAGTGTCGATTAACTTTGTGGCTCAACCTCAAGCTCAGGTAGTACAAGAGCAAGCAACAAAAACCCCACCTCCAGAAAAGAGAGCCAACAAGCCCAAACCAGCAAAAAAAGAGCCGCAAAAAGTGGTGCAGAAAAAGAGCCTGTCAAAACCGGTAAAAGACAAACCGGCTCCTAAAATACCGACAAAATCAGCACAAGTGCAAACTCCTGTAAAGGAAGCTGTGACATCCTCTGTAGAGAATGAAAATAGCGCTGAATCGACACCGAAAACCGCCGCCGCCCCAAGCAGCAGCGGCGCAACTAATCAACCGAAATTAGTCGATGCGCCGTCTTTTGTTACTCGCCCAGCCCCTCCTGTTTATCCAAGGCTTGCACAAAAACGAGGAATTGAAGGGGTCGCTATGTATGAGGTGTGGTTAGACGAAAACGGCCGCCAAATCAAACAGGTTCTACTCTCTTCGTCGGGCGCGGCGCTGCTAGATGAATCGGCTCTTAATGCCATCAAACAATGGAAATTCTCTCCTCAAGTGGTGAACGGTGAAAAAATAGCCCACCGAGTGCAAATCCCAGTACGTTTTAAATTGGAAGGATAATGGAACTACTTACTCAACTAGAACAACAACTTGGCCTGATGGCCTGGCCTCTTTTTGTCTGCTCAGCACTTGCGACCATGATCATTACTGAACGGCTTTTCCAAGTACTGCTTAGCCTTGGTGTTGGAAAAGGTGCGATCGGTAGTGCGCTCAACCAAATATCACCGACCAATACAGCGCAAATTGAGGCGTTAGCCAGTGAATTTTCCAGCAAGCGCCCATTGCTTTATAAAGGGGTTGCCATGCTACTTGCTCATCACGATTTCTCTAAAGGATTACGTGAAGATGCGGCGGGCATTTGGTTGCAAGAAAAGCGTCATCAACTGCATTCCGGACTGCGTATTTTATCTTTGATTGGTGTGATCAGCCCACTGCTAGGCTTACTTGGCACTGTGTTAGGTTTAATTGAAATGTTCAAGGGGGTAGCGCTCTCTTCTGGCAATATTACGCCAAACGACCTTGCGGATGGCCTAGGGATTGCGATGCGAACCACGGCTGCAGGTTTGCTGATCGCGCTTCCCGCAATTACCGGCGCTCAATTGCTTGGCGTATGGGCTGACAGAGTGATGGCAAAACTTGAGCACACACTAAATTATGTCAACTTATGGCTCGAAGGTGTTTCTTTACAGCATGATTGCACCACCAAACAAGAGCGTGTAGCTAAGTATGAAAACGTCTCTGACAATGATGTGGTTAATGCATCATGATTAAGACACCGCACTCTCACTCATCCCCATTAATGCCAGATTTAACGCCATTGTTGGATATCATTTTTATTGTCATGGTGTTTTTACTGCTTACAGCTGCGGTTAAATTTGAGTCATTAGACGTTTCACTGCCAACAACCGACTCACCCACCGTGAGTGAAGTGAACAAGCAGTCAATCACAGTGAATCTTTTGGCGCACGAACCTTACTGGGCTATCGATGGCAAGCAGTATATCGATTGGAATAACTTCACATTGGCGTTGTTAGAACAAAGCAAAGCGAGTGATCGCCCCATCGTGATTGGCGCAGACAAAACCGCCGAAGTGCAGCAGTTGGTTAAATTGCTGGCGTTCTTGCAAGACAATGGCATCGCTGCCACTCAGTTATTAACCGACCATCCCCAATAGCCTATTCATACGCGCTTTTAAAAACCGTATGATTTTCATGAGTACAACACGATGACACACAAATCTTTTTCTCATTGGCTTGTTGCCATAACGCTCTTCATCTTCTCACCTTGGCTCTGCGCGCAAGAACGGATTATCAGTGCGGGCAGCGCGGTGACCGAAATCCTCGTTGCGTTAGGCGCACAAAACAAACTTGTTGCGGTCGATGTCACCAGTGAAATTCCAAACGATCTTGCTCTCCCAAAAATCGGTTATCATCGCCAATTATCCGCAGAAGGATTATTAACCTTAGCACCAACACAATTGATTGGTTCTAGTGAAATGGGGCCAGAAAGCACATTGCAACAGCTTAAAGGCGCTGGCGTTAACGTCGAGGTGGTGAATGATGAATCCACACCACAGGGGTTGTTGGCACGCATTGACCAAATCGCGACGCTCGCTGATGCAAAGCCTCAAGCTAAAGCGCTCAAACAGCAAGTTCAAAGCACAATAGCGGCGTTAACCCACCATCTATCTACCCACAAGACACCGAAAAAAGTGCTATTTCTCCTTATCCACGAAGGAAGGGCAGCCAACGTGGCGGGCAGTGACACCACGCCAAACAGTATTATTGAGTTAGCTGGCGCGGTTAACCCAGCTGCTGAACAAGTGACGTCTTATAAACCACTGTCGATGGAAGCGATAATTGAGATGCAACCGGACGTGATTTTAGTCAGTGGCCGCAGTTATGAAAAACTCGGAGGAGCAGACGCCATTTTGCAATCCATACCGACGTTAGTAGCAACTCCGGCTGGGATAAATAAGCAGATCATCACCATCGATGGCCACGCTCTCGTCGGTGGGTTAGGCCTTAAAAGCTTGGCTGAAGCGCAACGTCTAAACGCATTGCTCTATCCTTAAGGAACTTATTTTGTTACGTCATCTCTCAAAAAATGTGGTGAATGCAACGCTGTTAGTTTTGGTAATCTTAGTGAGCCTTTATTCTGTCACCGTTGGTCCAATGAATATCAGCTTCAGTGACAGCATAAAAAGTCTCGTGCTGCACTCCAATGACATTGCCGCGCACATCAATTTAGTCATCCACGAGATACGCTTTCCGCGGACCCTGCTCTGCTTGTTGGTTGGAGCAATTTTGGCACTGTGCGGAACGGTGATGCAAGGCTTGTTTCGTAATCCATTAGCTGAGCCTGGCATTATCGGTGTTTCGGCAGGTTCAGCCCTCGGAGCCGCACTTGCGATTGTGCTATTCGCCAATTTAGCGCTGTTTTCCAACCCGTGGATGAGCGCTGCGGTGGTACCTATTTTTGCCTTTTTAGGCGGTGCATTGACTACCTTGTTGGTTTACCAATTAGGCACCAGTAAATTTGGTACTTCCGTCACCATCATGCTACTCGCAGGCGTCGCCATCAGCGCGCTATCGGGGGCGGGTATTGGCTATTTGAATTATGTTGCAGACGATCAAATGCTGCGCGATCTCTCATTGTGGTCAATGGGATCACTGGCGGGTGCAAACTGGCAAAATATTCTCTTGTGCGCTCTGACCTTACTGCTGCTGCTCGTCTGTTTCTCTCGTCAAGCGATGGCGCTCAACGCATTATTACTTGGCGAGTCTGAAGCGCGTCATCTAGGCATTTCTGTGCAACGGCTTAAACGTTCAATGATTTTACTCAGCGCACTCGGCGTTGGAGTGACCGTCAGCGCGGTGGGTATGATTGGTTTTATCGGTTTGGTCATCCCTCATCTAGGCCGGATGCTGGTTGGCCCCGATCACCGTAGTTTGATCCCCATTTCAGCTTTACTTGGTGCACTCTTACTCACTGTCGCCGATATGTTTGCCCGTATAGCAGTGGCACCTGCGGAGCTGCCTGTCGGGATTGTGACTGCGCTGGTGGGTGCACCTTTCTTCCTTTATCTTCTGTTTCAACAAAAAGGCAAAGTATTTTGAGTACAACGGCAGCGATCCAAGCCAGTAATATATCGGTTACATTTGGCCATCGAACCATTTTGGATAAGATTGATATTGAGATTTTTTCAGGTCAAGTCACAGCGTTACTTGGCCCCAATGGTGCTGGAAAAAGTACCTTGCTGAAAATACTCAGCGGTGAAATCTCATCAACAGGCAAAATGGCTTACTTCGGTGTTCCGCAAGCACTGTGGCAACCGAATGAGTTAGCAAAGCACTTGGCTATTCTTCCGCAGCAAAGTACGTTGAGCTTTCCTTTTATCGCTCAAGAAGTGGTGGAATTAGGCGCACTGCCATTAAATTTAAGCCACCAACAAGTCAGTGAAGTGGCGCTACACTACATGCAACAAACCGATATCAGCGATAGAGCGAACAATCTCTACCCGGCTTTATCGGGTGGTGAAAAACAACGTTTACATCTGGCGCGGGTATTAACTCAACTTCACCACTCCGGTGACAAAAAAATCCTGATGCTGGATGAACCAACGTCAGCGTTAGATCTGGCTCACCAGCACAATACACTGCGCATTGCACGTTCATTAGCACGCCAAGAGCAGTGCGCTGTTGTAGTCGTGCTGCACGATCTCAACCTTGCGGCTCAATATGCAGATCGCATGGTGATGCTGCACAATGGCAAACTGGTTTGTGATGCGCCACCTTGGGAAGCGCTCAATGCAGAAAGGATTGAGCAGGTATATGGCTACTCGTCGCTTGTCGCCGCACATCCAACCATGGATTTCCCAATGGTCTACCCCATCTAATATTGTCCTTAATAATTGTCCGTATTTGTGGGCGCGTCCCTTCGCTATAATGCGCCCCCATTCTTTATATCGTTTTTTAAAAGGTACCCCATGAGTCAGTACGTCGTCTGTGCACTCTATAAGTTTGTTGAACTCAATCACTACCAAGAGCTGCAAGCACCGCTTCTTGAACTAATGGAGGAAAACCAAATTCGTGGCACGCTATTATTAGCCAGTGAAGGAATTAACGGCACCGTGGCATCAACACGCAAAGGGATAGATGTGCTACTGGCTTGGCTTGATGCTGAACCGAACTTGAAAGGTACGGTTTACAAAGAATCACAAGCCTCAGAGCAGCCATTTAACCGTACCAAAGTGAAGCTAAAAAAAGAGATTGTCACTATGGGCGTTGAAGGTATTGACCCTCGTCACGTTGTGGGCACTTACGTGAAACCAGAAAACTGGAATGCGCTAATTTCAGACCCTGATGTGCTGGTTGTCGATACCCGTAATGATTATGAAATCCAAATCGGCACCTTCAAAAATGCGCTTAACCCACACACTGAAACCTTTCGTGAGTTTCCTGATTATGTGAAGAAGAACCTCGCACCAGAGAAACACAAAAAAGTCGCGATGTTTTGTACTGGTGGGATTCGCTGTGAAAAATCCACGGCTTATTTAAAAGAGCAAGGGTTCGATGAGGTGTACCATCTCGAGGGTGGCATTTTGAAATACTTAGAAGAAGTGCCGCAAGAAGAGAGCTTATGGCAAGGTGACTGCTATGTGTTTGATGGCAGAGTGGCTGTAGGGCACGCTTTAAAAGAGAGTCACTACGATGTATGTAACGCTTGCCGTTTGCCGATTACCGATGAAGACAAACAGAGCGAAGTCTACGAGCAAGGCGTCAGTTGTCCATCCTGCTTCGGTACTCACTCTGCGGAACAACTGGCCCGTTTCCGTGAGCGAGAAAAACAAGTTCAGCTCGCAAAACAGCGTGGAGAAGCACACATTGGCGGCGATACCGCATCACTGATCGAGCAAAAGCGTGCGCAAAAATTAGCACGTAAAGCTGAGCAGCGCGGCTCAAAGCGCTAATATTTACCCCAATGCTTACTTCAAAGGATTCAAATCCTATTGGAATAGAAAAAGGCCGCAGCGTTAAAACTGCGGCCTTTTTTTTTAAAAAAAATCACTGAATACCGTATTTCGCTAAAATGGCATCAAATGTTCCGTCAGCTTTAATCGTGGCTAACCCTTTGTTATACGCATCAATATATTTCTGCGCATTAGGGTTCGCTTTGCCTGAGGTAACATGTAAAGGATTTTTAGACAAAGATGCAGTGGTAAACTGAAAATCACTGCTATTTAAGCCCGCCTCTTTCATGGTCGATAACGCAACCAACTTATCTTCAAGGGTAAGATCAATTCGTTTGGCTTGCAGTTTCTTCAAGTTAGTCGTGAGATCATTAGCGTCTGGTTTGTTGAAATTAGTGGCGGATAAAAAGTCATCCCCATAACCATAGCCCCTAACGATGCCAACTTGTTTACCACTCAAACTATTTAAACCTGAAAATTCGAAAGCATCGCCTGCTCTTTTAATAAAGCTCAGTTCATTTTCTAAATATGAGTCACTGTAAAGTAAATAAGCCGTTCTCTCCTGCGTATACCAAGTTGCGGGCAACAGATCAATTCTGCCTTTACTCACCTCATCTAATGCTCGTGACCAAGGCATGATTTGAAAATTGACGTCATAGCCCTGTGTTTTCATAGCCGCAACAGCGATTTCTACCGATAGCCCCGGCATGCTTTTATCCGGTGAAATAAACGGTGGCCATGGATCTTGCGCAGCCGTAATAGTAGCAGCAAAGCTACTCGGTAAGGCCATCATCATACTGAAAATAAAGATCAACAGACGCTTCATACTTTCTTCTCCTTGAAGGTGGAACTTATGTTTTGAACTTACGCATATGAGTTTTAATGTTTGAGCTCAGTTGAAGAACTTCTTTCGTTCTCTGAGCATTATCTTGACCACTACTCGACAGCTCATTAGTGGCCTCTGATGCTTCAACAATCGCCTGACTGACTTCATCAATGGCTTGTTTCTGCTCTTCTGTGGCATGCGAAATCTCTCCATTTCTTTCAGAAATTTCAGAGATAGTATTTTTCACCTGCTCAACAGAATGTTGTGACTCTGATACTCGCTTAGCGGTGCTTTCTAACAAATTAGAGATGCGAATAATTTCTTGCTCAACCGATTCTGTTGCACTGCTAAGTGAGCGAATATTGGTTTGGATTTGTTCGGTGGATTGGCTGGTTTTGGTCGAAAGGTTGCGCACTTCGTCAGCCACTACTGCAAAACCACGACCATGCTCACCTGCGCGTGCCGCTTCAATAGCAGCGTTCAGTGCCAGCAAGTTGGTTTGCTCGGAAATGTCATTAATCACCCCGACTACCGTTGATATTTTTCGCCCTTCATCAAGCAGCTTATGCATTTCCGCGTTTACCGAACCCATTTCGGAACGCATGTTTACAATCTCGGCGGCAGAGCGTTCTATTGAGTGGTAAACATTATCGACCAGTTGAGAAGCCTCACTTGCTTGCCTTGCGGCGTCATTAGCGGTTTCAGCCACTGTTGCCACCGACTGACTCATCTGTGTGGAAGCGGCAGCGACGGTCGATAAACTGTGTTTTTGTTGATCAATTTGCTGCGCATTTCTCATGGCAACCTGACCACTCATCTCTGCAGTGTCTTTTAACTGCACAGAAGCATTCGTTACTTGTACAACTATCTCCCTTAGCGACTCCGTAAAATGATTAATACTGCGGATGATCTGCGAAAACTCTCTATATTTGGGTTCTGGAATGATGCGACTTAAATCCCCTTCACCGGTTGCAAGATCGGCCACTCGCTCTGTCAAATCGTTGAGCGGGCGAAGGACGGTTTTCGTTAACGCCAAAATTAGGAATACAATCATTACGCTATCTAAAATCAGCAACTCAATCAGGCTATATTGCAGACTTTGTAACAAGGTTTTTTCTAGCCTATCTGTGTTATAGAAAAGCTCTACCTGACCAACTTCATTTTCCTTTTCATACTCAACAAAGGTGAGCTTTTGCACCGAAGAGAGCATGGATTCGTATTGTTTCCCCTCATTGGGCTCCATCTCTTTCACATCTTGAGAGTCGGGTGATGTACTCAGGAAAAGAAGCGGTGTACCACCCGCATCTTTCACTCTAACCGCTTGTATGTCTGGGTTATTTAACTCTGCTGAAATAGTGAGTTTGGCGGCATGTAAATCAAAATCCCAAATTGCTTTAGGTAGGCTGTAGCTCAAGCGCTCTTTTGCATTCAAGATTGATGTATCTAGGCTATGTTGTAGCTCCGCTTTCTTTGACTGGTAATCAATGTAACTAGAAATGCCCAACACAATGGACACTGCCAGAACAACTTGGGTAACAAAGATCACTTTGACACTTTTCCACATACTTCATTTCGCCTTAATCAATGGTATGAGTTAAGCACTGCGTTGACTTCATCGCACCGCATGATAGCTATCTGACTCTTGTGTTTAATGAATAGGACGCAGACCAGAAGAGAGGTCAATATCATCTCTGCTATTGTCTGAACTCATACCGATCATGTTGATCTCACTTATCTTTTACTTAAGGATAGACCAAGAAAGAAAAAGGCTATTATTTTTTAAGCCGAAAGTTTACTTTCGGCTTAATTTAGAATTGAGTAGCGAATGAAGAAGCGCTAACGGGCTGGATAGGCGAGTATTTGGCCGTAACCAACGCATTTAATAGTGATACTCCTGTCGCCTCTTGTTCGGTAAACACTCTTGCACTCATCACTACTTTTCCGCCGTTGATGAACACTTCTAATGAAGAATTATCCGCGAGAATCTGCAGCTCAACCTGTTCACACTCTAAGGCCAATTCACGAATCACATCACCTTGACGTATCAAAGTATGGGAACGATCAAAACGTAATACTTTTTGCTGGGCATCCAAACTCAGTTCAACGTATTGCTCACCTTTTTCAAACAAACGTAAGCTTGCCCCCCACGGCAAAGTGATACACATTTCAAAACTTTTGGTGTTGAGAATGGTGCATTTATCGCTTAACTCCAAACTTACCGGCTGGTTACATAACTGCTCTAGCTCCTTTATAGGCCTTTGAATAAGTTGACCATTCTCAACACTCAACTCTCGCAGTGCCGTAAGTTGATGCAGCCAGCCGTTGTCACAACTAGGATGATTAATTTCGTCAGGCAACCCCATCCATGCACACAAGACACGCCGCCCGTCTGCCGTCTGCATTGTTTGAGGAGCATAAAAATCAAAGCCGTGATCCAGTGGTTGCAGATGACAAAAGTGAGGATGATCATTTTCATCCCATAAGACTTTTGCAATACGATTTTGATGGACAACTGTGTGGTTCACGTTATCTGAAATAATCCCTTGAGGGCCAAAAACAAAATAACTTTGGCTCGCGATTTCAAACATATCGGGGCATTCCCACATGTAACCGAGCGGTGCGATTTCTTCACCAAATAGACCATCGAAATGCCACTCTTTAAGATCATGTGAATGATAAATAGCGAGCCGACCTTGCAATTGCGTTGTTTGCGCGCCCAATAACATGAGCCATTTGCCTCGGTGGCGCACTATTTTAGGGTCGCGAATGTGTTCCGTGACACCCGTTGGCAAATTACGGATCACTGGGCCACGTTTTTCAAAACGGAGACCATCTTGCGACACGGCTAAACATTGCGTTGTTTGACGCAATCGCTGGTCACCTAACCGAACATTGCCAGTATAGAAGAGCATCAACTCATCGTTGTGACTTAAAGCATGACCAGAAAAAACTCCGTGGCTGTCATACCAATCTGATGGAGTCAGTGCAATACCTTGCCATTGCCAGTGAATAAGATCAGTACTCGTCAGTTGTACCCAATATTTATCCTTGTGCTCACACCCATAAGGATACCACTGATAAAAAAGATGATATTTTCCTTGGTGATAAATGAAACCGTTTGGGTCATTGAGCAGCCCTTGCGGCGGAGAAATATGCCAAGTAGGACGAAATGGACAATCGTTTGGCGAGGAATAGGCGTACGCATTAAGCCGCAGCTGAGAATCAATCATTCGACCTAAACTGTTGATCAGTTCATCGGCATATTCATTGATGTTATCTTGTTGAATCAAAAATGAAAGCTGCCATTCACCGAGCACTTCTCGCAAGCGCATATGACTCGGCAAAACATTGACTAAAGCTGGATCTCGCAGCGCAATAACGATTTCGCCTCTTGGTGCGAGTACTCGCTGAATATTGGCTGGGCCGCCAACTAATCTCACCATCTCTTCAAATGACATTTTTTCTACTGGCACTGTTTCTAATGACATGACTTACACTCAATTTTTGGGAACGATTGCAAAATATAAAAAAATAAGCCTGCTTGCAAGCATTGGTGAAATATTGCCCTCAATTATGCGGGCTTCCCCTCAGCAAATACCTTCAGCCTTAGCCGGTTTCACGTTCGATATTTTGGAATGTTAACACGACTTTACTCATCTCCTGCCCACGACCAGCAATACGTTCAAGCAACATCTTGGCTGCATTTTCACCTGCTTTATCAAAGGCATAGTTGAATGTTGATAAGCTTGGGTTACTGACAAATGCGAGCTCATCATTGCCAACTCCTAATACTTTTATTTGCGATCCAACCTGAACTCCAGACTCTTGCAGTGCTTTCACCGCTCCAACCGCAATTCTATCGGTTGCGCAAAAAAGACCATCTAATTGTGGGTATTGCGTGATTAATGTTTTAGCTTGTAAGTAACCAGATTCAATCGAAAAATCACCACGCACATGAAACAACAGGGTTAAATTGTTGATACCCAGTGCTTGCTCTAACCCTTGAGAACGCAAGCAATCCACCGCTACATCATCGCTCTGAACACCAATAAACCCAATGTGTTGACAACCTTTTGCTATCAACCGTTTACCCGCTTCGAATCCAACGCGAAGATCATCATGAACAATACTCGGGATATCGTGCAGTGAGCCATCTTGCCCAACCAATACCACCGGGACATTAGATTGTTGGATGGCTTTCACTAATGGCATATCAAGGTGTGTAGCGTAAAGTACAATGCCTTCGACCCTCTTTTGATTAAATATTTGAATATATTCCAATTCTTTAGCGTGATCTTGATGAGTATTGGCAAGCAACACGTGTTTGCCCGCTTGTTCAAATATGGCACTTAAACCATCAACGCCTTGTGCTGTCGCATGCGAAGAGACTCGCGGAACGATGACTCCAATTAAATTGGTTTTTTGTGATTTGAGATCTTTAGCGACTTGGTTGACCATATAGCCGCATTCGGAAATTGCCTTTAACACTTTGATTTTTGTAGACTCTTTAACACCATACTCATCATTTACAACGCGTGAAACCGTCGATTTAGAAACTCCGGCCAGCTTAGCGACATCGTGCAAACTCGACATACATAACCTTACTCATTCTGTTTTGGGATTGTTTGCAAAACTCAGCGCTGCAAACGCTCGAATAGTGTGATTCTAACGCTGTTTGTAGAATTATCGATCTCTCTTTTACTGATCTAATTCACAGAATCAATGGTTGGCTTTTGACTACTTTGAATTATTCATCAAAAATCCATTCTGCAAACGTTCCCAAAAATACTTATTTTAATTTTATCCACCATGCTTATCTTAAAGAGATCAAGTCATCTGGATACCAAACAACAACCGGGGTGGGTTATGAACTATCCAGTCATAGCAAAACAATTATTAGAGCAATTAGGTGGCAGAGAAAATATCCAAGCCCTTGCTCACTGTGCAACACGTTTAAGATTAGCGCTAAAAGATGACGCATTGGTTGATGAACAAGCCATTGATTCACTTGAAGGTGTCAAAGGACAATTCAAAGTCGCTGGCCAATATCAAATTATTTTTGGCTCCGGTATCGTGAACCAAGTTTATGCGGAAATGGCCAAGTTGACCGGCCTTGCTGAAATGTCAACCAATGATGTTGCAAGCGCGGGTGCACAAAAGCAGAACCTAGTGCAGCGCGCCGTTAAAGGGTTGTCGGACATTTTTGTCCCTATTATCCCGGCCATCGTTGCTGGCGGTTTATTGATGGGGTTGTTCAATGTACTGACAGCCACTGGGCTTTTTATCGAAGGGCAGTCACTGATTGATGCCAACCCGGGCTTGGCTGATCTTGCCAGCATGATCAACACCTTCGCTAACGCCCCTTTTGTTTATCTTCCTGTTTTGTTGGCATTTTCTGCTTCAAAAAAATTCGGCGGCAACCCATTTCTTGGCGCTGCATTAGGTATGTTGATGGTTCACCCAGACCTGCTTAATGGTTGGGGATTTGGCGGCGCGTCTGTCGCGGGCACCATCCCTACTTGGAATATTTTTGGTTTTGAGATCCAGAAAGTCGGCTATCAAGGCTCTGTCTTACCCGTTTTAGTCTCCGCCTTTATTCTTGCAAAAATCGAAAATGGCCTGCGCAAAATTATCCCTTCTGTACTGGATAATTTACTGACGCCTATGCTCTCGATTTTCATTGCAGGCTTTTTAACCTTCACTCTGGTAGGTCCGATTACCCGCGATATCGGCTTTCTATTGGGTGATGGGCTGAACTGGCTATACGATTCTGCTGGCTTCATTGGTGGTGCACTGTTTGGCTTTATCTACGCACCGTTTGTGATTACTGGCATGCACCACAGTTTTATTGCTATCGAAACACAACTATTGGCTGACATCGCCATTACTGGCGGTACGTTTATTTTTCCTATTGCGGCCATGTCAAACGTCGCACAAGGTGCAGCAGCTTTAGCGGTTGGTATGAACACCAAAGATATCAAATTAAAAGGCATTGCGATTCCATCAGGTGTGACCGCCCTTCTGGGCATTACCGAACCCGCAATGTTCGGTGTAAACCTGAAACTTCGCTACCCATTTATTGCTGCGATCATCGGTTCAGCTTGTGCCAGTGCATTCATTACCTTGTTTAATGTCAAAGCACAAGCGTTAGGCGCGGCTGGGCTTCCAGGAGTGATTTCCATTAACCCAGAGAAAATCAGCTACTACATGATTGGCATGCTGCTTTCTTTTGTCATTGCCTTTACCTTAACACTTGTTTTGGGTGCCAAAGAGCGCGCAAAGCTTGATAAACAAGCAACAGCGTAACCCCCAAGGCTGTTATGCTCCTAAGCCCGCTCGATGTGAGTGGGCTTATTTCTTCAGCGAATAACACGGATATTGGAAGAAAAAATGAATCGAGTTTGGGTGACAGGCGACGCGGTCGTCGACTTAATTCCTGATGGTGAAGCACACTATCTCAAATGTCCGGGCGGTGCTCCGGCGAATGTGGCTGTTGCCATCGCAAGATTGGGGGGTAATAGCGCCTTTTTTGGCCGTGTGGGTAATGACCCTATGGGGCGCTTTATGCAATCCACATTAACCGAAGAGAAAGTAGACACCCGATATTTGCAGTTGGATGAACAGCAAAGAACATCAACCGTCGTGGTCGATTTAGACTCGCACGGCGAACGCAGTTTTACCTTTATGGTGAAACCTAGCGCGGATCAATTCATCCAATGTTCAGATATTCCCACCTTTTTAGCGGGCGAATGGCTGCATTGTTGCTCCATTGCACTGGCCAGTGAACCGAGTCGCAGCACTACCATTGAAGCGATTAAACGCATCAAAGCCAACGGGGGATTTGTCAGTTTTGATCCCAATCTACGAGAAGAGGTTTGGCCTAACTCCGAAGAGATGATCCCAGTGGTGATGAGCGTAGTGGCAATGGCGGATGTGGTTAAGTTTTCCGATGACGAACTGCTCTTGCTCACGCAGCGCCCTAGCCTTGAGCAGGGATTAATCTCAGTGAAAGAATTGAACATTCCGCTGATTGTCATTACTCAAGGTGCAAAAGGAGCGCTGGTGATCACAGCAGAGATGCAAACAATGATTACGGGAAAAACCGTAAAACCTATCGATACAACAGGTGCCGGAGATGCTTTTGTCGGTGGATTACTTTGCCAGTTGTCATTACATAAAGAGTGGTTTACTAAGGGTACTATCATAAACGCAGTGCAATGGGCTAATGGCTGCGGAGCATTAGCCACCACCCAAAAAGGGGCAATGACAGCGCTACCAGATAAACACATGCTTGATCAATGGATTGGCTAAAATGATGGCTTGTACTTACAAGGACGTAAGTCGTGTTGAAGTTCAAGCAAACTGCGAAATAAACGGATGATTTTCAGAGGATATTTGCTACGCTTACTGCATGATTAAACAAATAGCACTCGGACCAGATGCAGACATTTGTAAAATATGAACGATGTAGACGGTGGATAGTTAGCTTACTATTTTGCTTACTGCCCATCGTTGTAGCTAGCCCAATTATCGCTTGGCAGACACGAGCTGATTTGAATCATCACATGCAAAACGTTTTGGTAAAAGGTACGGATTACATTAATCTACTGCTAAGAAATGCTCATGTTGCCAATGAACGTGCAGCGCCCTATCTCAATATGGATTGCCTAGATGCTATTCATTATTTACGCGAGCTAGTGGCGACAACTCCCGATATCCGGACCATCAATTTAGCCAAACAAAATACGATTTATTGTAATTCGTTAAACGGTCAAGTAAACGATCACTACCAAATCGACAGCTATGTCAGTGGTGAGCTCTATTTAATGGCTGGTAATCGACTCACACCTCTCCGGCCTGTGTTAGCTTTTCACAGAACTTACGAACAGGGTATGGTGATCACTGGAGTTAGTTCCTATTACCTAACTAACATGCTTATTTTACTAGATGGCTATGGCAAATTTTATTTTCACGTTGGCAAAAATCATCTCGACGAGACCGGCGTTGTAACTTCCGAACCGTTATTTCCCACAATCATTAATACTTCAGAACGCTACCCTTATTCACTATCGACCCTATTAACTATTGATGACTACTGGCTTTATTTTAAAAACACCAAACAAACCAGTGCGATGTTAGCTCTCTTAATGGGAATCGGTTTAGGCGGATTTGTTTTTTGGAAACTCGGCCAAGCTTCGTCAATGCAAGGAGAAGTAAAACGCGCTATTCAATCCAACGAGTTCATTCCGTATGTACAACCGATCGTTGATGGTAGTGGCCAGCTCTGCCATATCGAAGTGCTTGCCCGCTGGCAACATCCTGTTCATGGATTAGTGAGGCCCGATCTTTTTATTCCCCTGGCGGAGGAATCTGGGCTAATCATTCCTATTACGACTCAGTTAATGTCCCAAGTAGAGCATGAACTTTCATTACATCAGTCACAATTTCCAGAGCATTTCAGTATTGGATTTAATATTTCAGCCAAGCACTGCGTAGCTTCCAATTTGTTTGATGATTGCAAACATTTCATTGAAACCTTCAACAATCGTAAACATATTTTAACGCTAGAGCTCACTGAGAGAGAGTTGGTTATTGATAGTGATGAAGCAAAAAAGCTCTTCCAGTCATTGGATAAAATAGGTGTGTTGCTAGCAATTGATGATTTTGGTACGGGTCATTCTAGTTTGAACTATTTGCAAGAGTTCAAGTTTGACATTTTAAAAATCGACAGAAGCTTTATTACCATGATCGGTAGTGATGCGATCTCTAGCCATATTGTTGAAAACTTAGTCGATTTGGCTAAGCGACTTGGGTTAAAAACCATCGCCGAAGGTGTGGAAACCCAAGATCAAATTGATTTTTTGAACGAAAGAGAAATTGACTATTTACAAGGCTATTTCTTTTATAAACCTATGCCGCTCAGTGAGTTTATCACTCTGCTTAAAACCACCTAGATCAATCTCTGGCATTCCAATACGATGATAACTAGAACTTCAGTGGTTATTTCTTATGACGAGAGGCCAACTGAGCACGGTAGCGAGCTAAATGAAAACGCTTGCGAACAGGTTGTTGAACAGAAAGTTGTTTTAACACTTTATTAAGCTGTTTCGTGTGATGTGCACTATTATGCTCTGCTGATTGCCCATCTTCTTCAATGAAAAATGAGGCGACACTCGCGGTCAATAAACCGAAAAGTGTAATACCCGTCAACATCAGAAACACGGCAACACCACGCCCAAATGGAGTGATTGGATACATATCGCCGTAACCAACAGTAGTAATCGTGGTCATTGCCCACCAAATCGCATCAGAAAAATCATTGATTGGGCTATCCGTGCCTTTTTCGACCAAATAGACAAAAGCTGCAGAAAGAAGCACTGTCGATAAGCTGGTTAGCCCAATAAAGCTGAGCGTTTTTTGTCTCAGTACCGCCTTTGTTTGACGCCATGCTCTTGGCAAGATCAGTAAAATGCGTAAAAAACGGAGCGGACGTAGGAATGGCATGGCCACAATCAACACGTCAGGCCAATTCTTAATCATATAACGGATAGGATTGGGGCTCAGCAACACTTTAATAAGTAATTCTGTTGCAAACAATGCCCAAATAATCCAAAGCAGATGCTCCAGAAAATCAAGCTCTTCGGGTTGTAAAGGTGCAATATCTGGTAGTAAAGCGACGATCACATACACTACCGATAATAGCAGCATCGGAATTTCAGTTTTATGTTCGATCGCAGACAGTAGTTGTAAACGTGTTTTTAACTTCATGATTCAAATACCTTTTTCCGTTTACCTTAACGCCAAAAGTACCAAGTGAACAGTACAACCATCCCTTTCGTTACCCAATTAGCACCCAATTCAAAATGGAAATCACTATAAACTAGGTGGTTGAGATGTAAAGAATTGTGACCTTAACAAAGCTTAAAATAACCGTCTTGAGCGTTATTCTAAGCTCTCCACACCCAATATCTCACTCACAAAAATCTCAAAAACACCATAGGAGTCAAGTTTCAATTGTGATACGATGCACAACTTTATGGATATCTCTCTATTTTCATATGGACGTGACCCGATACCCAAGCCACTTAGGATGCTGTCGATGACCAGTAAGTGAGGCCGAAAAAACATCAATAAAATGGTGGAATTGGCGTCAATGAACGTGATCAATACAGCAATACTGCAAGTGGGACAGGTATAACTCCGTTGTTTTACTCCGAGGTCACTTATTACCATGTCTTTTTTAAAAGATTTAGCCATTCGCAAAAAAATTGCGCTTGCCTTTACTATTATCGCGTTAGTCAACATCGCCTTCGGTTATTACCTATATCGTTCATTGAACGAAATACAAGATGACCTACTCAATCTAACGGATGACACACTCCCATCAATGATGATGGTCAATAACGTCAAATACAATATGGCTTCTGTGCGACGTGCTCAAATCAGTTTGCTTTCCGCAACCGATCAAGCCGAAATTACGGAGGATATTCGTTGGATGCAGGAACACTATCAAGCAATTGATAGTGCACTAGCCACCTATGAGCGTGCGGTTTGGACCGATCACGAGCGTTCGATTTTTATGCCAGTTAAAAACCTCTGGCGTGACTACTTGACTGCGCTTGGCTCTTTTAATGACGATATCCTCAATCAAAATATCGTAAAAGCTCAAGGGGATATCTCAGCCTCTTTGGTTACATTTGAACGCCTAGAGAGTGCGATTGACGATCTTCTCAATTTAAACCAAACCTTTGTTGCCAAAAATCGCTCTGAACTGATGACGCTTATTCAAGCTATCACCTCATTTTCCACAGGCAGCATCGTTGCGCTGATAGCGTTTATGGTGTTCATTACACTATTACTTTCTCGCTTAATCTGCCAGCCATTACAGCTGGTTGTACAGCAAGCGAACGCCATTGCTGGAGGTAATTTAAGCCATCGATTAGCACGTCAGCATATTGGGCAAGATGAGCTAGGTGAATTGGCCGATGCGTGTTCAAGTATGCAAGAGAATTTACGCTCAATGGTGGAAGAGATCATCGCCGGAGCGACTCAACTATCTCATGCTGTCGATGAAGTTAGCGCCGTCTCTGAACAGACATCACAGGGCATGCAAGAGCAACAGGTCGAGGTCATGCACATTGCTACGGCCATGACGCAAATGAAATCAACGGTTGCAGAAGTGGCACGAAGCACAGAAGTCGCTTCTGACGCCGCTCGTGAAAGTAACCAACAATCCATCCTTGGATCAAAACAGATGGATTCCGTCGCTAATGCTATCTCTCTTGTGACTCAAGAAATTGATCAAGCAGAACAACGCGTATTAGAACTTGAGCAGCAAGCACAGCAAATTAACGTTGTCGTTGACGTGATAAGCAACATCGCCGACCAAACCAATTTGCTTGCACTTAACGCAGCAATTGAAGCGGCGCGTGCTGGTGAACAAGGGCGTGGTTTTGCGGTTGTGGCTGATGAAGTCCGTGCTTTAGCTGGCAAAACTCAACAATCGACGGGCGACATCGTCAATATTATCCAAAGCCTACAAACATGTGCACTGCGTGCTCGTGAAGCGACGTCACAAAGCAGTGTACTTATGGGACAATGTGTGGAGCAAAGTGGCCAAACTCAAATCGCGATTGACCACATTAGTAATCAAAGCGCGCATATTGCTGATATGACCATTCAAATCGCCAGTGCGTGCGGAGAGCAAGATTCGGTTAGCGAAGAGCTCAGCCGCAATATCGAACGCATTAGTGAATCAGCCAAGCAAGTTGCACAAGGTTCTTCCAGCGCCGCTCAAGCGTGCGTCGAACTTAGCCAGTTAGCGGCGATGTTGCAAAATACCGTGAGTCGTTTTCAGGTATAACCCTCGCATTGTTAGTTAAAAATAACCATGCTCTCATGTTTGAGTGGTCAGTAAGCCTTGCTTCGGCTTACAACGCAAAAAGGGTCGCATTTGATGCGACCCTTTCCTCCTCAACAAACGGTTAAAACTGAGCAGTTAGCTTGATATACACTTCATCTTTGCCTAATTTACTGTCTAATCCATGAGCGTAACCAATCCGTACTGGTAACGTGCCGCCATAAAGTACGATGGTATCGATCTGCATTTCAGCACCAATCCCCGTCAGGGCTTGGTAGTTTTGGTTATCGTTCCAGCTTGATCCTGAGTCGACAAATACAGAACCTGAAATATCCCCCAAACCAATTGGCCACAAATTCCAGTTTCGTTCAGCGCGATACAATAAGCGGCTTAGTTCAACACTTTGTGTCGCGTAAGCTTGCCCTACTTGAGCCGCAGAGCTGTAGCCACGCAACGCTATCTGTTGGCGGCCATAGAGCTGCGCGCTGTCACCTTCGTAACTGCCCAGCTCAAACCGTTTGGCTTTTGAGTCCGCATAACCTGCCGCAAGATGAGTGGTAAGGTTGAAGCTCCCCGGGAGGTCCCAATGTGCTTGCCACTGCGCATGCCATTTTTGTCCAGAGTAATCACCGCCAACATTGGACTCCCATACCAAATCAGCGTAATGACCCCACGCGTAACCGGGAACATTCAATAAGCCTTCACGGTTATCCCATTGTAGCGCAGCCCCTGCTAGCCACTCATCACTGGCTTGTGTATAGCGCGTACCTTGAGGCGCTTTGATCAATGACTCTTTCTGCCAATAAGTTCCGATACCAAACGTTAAGTTATCATCGAGACCATGCCATAAATAATTACGTTGTAACGTCAAGTCATCTTGACGGACAATGCGATCGTCTTTATTGGTCAATGGGTTTAACTTAAACTCATGCTCTCGGCTGAGCGTCGCTTGCCAACGGTTGTCATATTGATACCCCAATTGGTACGTCGCCAACGCATTTTTTGTATCCCAAGCCGCTTGGATCTCATATTGGTGTCGCCCTAACACATCTGAACCACTGGTCGAGAAACCAAGTAACGATTGGTTATCATCCCCTTGCCAAACGGGAACCCAATAACGTGGCGTTAAAGTCGACAACGGTGAGTAGTCGGTAGTGTCACTTTTTTCGACCTGAGATATCGGCGTCGAAGCAACGGATGTCACCTTGGCAAAGGAAGACAGTGGAGCCTCATTGAAAGCCGTCACCGCCGGAATGTGGCGCAAATGGTAACCATCATGCTCATAAGCTTGGTAGATAAGCCCTTGCGATTGATTCCATTGCGGAGAAAAAGCACCACCAATTTCATTGGTTAACTGCTCCAACTGCAAACTGGCCAAGTCCATTCGGTAGATCTGATAACGCCCCGTGTAATCGGCGCTGAGCAGCAACTCTCCCTCTTGGGTAAAACTCAATTGATGCTCGGTTGCTGATGTTTCAGTGACAGCCAACCAGCGCTGCTCTTTGGCGACAAAACGCATGATATTCCAAGCGCTAGACGGCTGCTTCACGGAAGCATAAATGTCGCCTGTCGGAGACAGCGCCATATCACCAATGACCCAACCATATGTGCCTTGCCATAGGCGGGTTTGCTGCCCATCCAGCGTCACCTGCCATAACTCAGGCAACCCTTGTTCATGACGGGTAGCGAAAACACTTTGCCCATCTCGGCTCCAACGTACTTGGGTAAAGCGCTGTTGCTCGGTTAAACGCTGCCACTGCCCATCAACGTAGCGATAAAGATCATTCAACACTCGTCCATCAAGATAACTATTCACTTGTGACGCGACGATACCTTGCTGGGGATGAACATCGAGGCTAGTTAAGCTTTTTGTAGTCAATAAACGCTGCCATTGATTTTGCTTACTATCCCACATCGCTAAATTTGCTCGATCAACCCCATCACGACGCCAAGCCAGTAATTGCTCTGATCCACCATTGGCTAATAGATATTCAAACGGCTGGCTATCGAGAGATTGAGCCTCTGAAGGCTGTTCCTTACTTTGCACAATTTGATCTGAAAACTGCGTGATTAGATCGGCACGGAACTCTTGCCAAAGCGCAAAAAAGTCTTTACCAAAAGCACGTTGAGCGCTTCGGTTTAAGAAAACGCCCGGAATTAGGTAGCCACTATAATCGCTTAAAAAATGTTGGAGTGCGTCTTCGCCATACGTTTTGGCTAAATAATCAATAAAATACGCGCCGTAGAGGTAATTACTGCCAAGCGGTAAACGTTTGTTCGCTACCACGATTTGGTTGAGATCAGCTAGTTGTCCGCTCGCCACTTCCATGCGCATTTGCATCGCAAAATGGCTATTGTGCAAACGTCCATAACCTTGTTCATTTTGGCTTTCCATGTAAACAGCTAACCCTTCTAACAGCATCGAGGGTGTCATTGCATGCGGGAAAAGCAGTGTGTGACGGCCAAAAATACGCCGAGCTCCGGTGACCGCACGCTCATTTAATTCCATATGAACAATGTGAGTGTACTCATGGCGGATGAGCATGTGCAACCATTCATCATTGCCTTCCAATCCATTGATATCGCTGGGGGGATTTAAGATCAAGCGAATTTGAGCATAAGGCAGCGGCGTTGCCCAACCGTTGGAATAGTCGTAGTCATCCACCAGCGTTAGGTGCGTTTTTTCAGCTGGCATCTTTGAAAATTGACTGGCAAGGTCTTGATGCACTTTCTCGGCAATATCTAACGAACGCGCCGCGTACTGGGCCAATTCACTGCGAAAGTGCACGATAAAATGTTGCGATTGTTGAGTCTGCCATTGCTGACCAGCTTGATCCCAAGCGACTGACTCAGCCAATACTGTTGGTGTATGCATACCCAAACAAACCATCAAACCCATAATGGGTGAGAGTACAAATTTTGCTGACATCGTTACAACAACCCTTTTCAATAATTAAGTGCGGCGATTGTACGTTGAATGAGAAAAGGATTGGGTATCGAAATGTATGGCTTTGTCAGGATAAGGCCTGACTATCATTTGCTCTCCCATTCAGGGAGATGGCACTTGACATTGTTAAGCAATCTATTTTATATCGCACTCTATTTGACTGATCGGAACGCTCGATTGACCAAAACAGACATAAGCGGTAATTGGTTGATTTACCTTCATTTTCACGTAGCCAGCTTTTACATCATCCTCTCGAAATCGAACCATATTGGACGTTGCTTCTGAACCATCGACATAAATCGCCGTGAAATCATCATTCATCCAAGCAACCACTTTGTCGTAACTCTGTTTGGTCTTAAACACGACCTCGGCGCAGCGAATAGGCGGATTGTCACGAACGCTGTACCCGCCAGAATGTTCAACCGCTTCAGAGCCATTGCTCACATCGTGTAACTGGCTGGAAATCACATCACACTGACTGTCAGCCGCATGGACATTAAATGCAATAAGCATAGGAATCACGTAATAGCTTGGCTTCATCTTCATCATAAACATTACTGACATCATAGGTATTTGTAAAAAATAATAGCTTTACCCTATTCAAAACCACCCAAAAATAACATCACTTAAAAGTAAACGTGGGTTAAATATCACTGAACACTGCAGTGATGCCGTTCTAAATAGAACATTTGTTATTTTTTTATGTGTATTAATTGGTTCTGGCTATGCGGTGCAAACCTAGAATCTAACAGGCTTATTATTGCATCACACCACATTGTTCAATTTACCTTAACCAATAGGTAAGAAAATCAAGATTGACCAAACATCCTCGTAAATCATATCTTTCACCTACACCTTGACGAGAATCAAAAAGCTTGCACTTTTATCGCAAGTCTCTTTTCGCCCTAGGTATCCACATATCATAAAAAAGACAATCAAAAGGTAGTCAGCATGAAACAACCACTCAAGGCGCTGGTGCTCGCAATCAGTTTGTCGTGCGGTGCCATCGGTGCTTACGCAAACTCGTTAGAACCGCTCGACAAAGAATTCACTTTACAAGTTTTAGGATCGGGAGGGCCAATTTCAGATGATCTGCGCTCTTCTTCAGCGGAAGTGATTTGGTGGAAAGGCAAATCTAAAATCATGATTGATGCTGGCGGCGGCGCGTATCTGCGCTTTGGCCAATCAGGCTCTAAACTGGAAGATTTGGATTTTCTAGGCATTACCCATTTTCACACCGATCACGTTGCAGACTTGCCCGCGCTGCTCAAAGGCGGCTACTTCTTTAAGCGAGAAGACCCGCTAGATATTGCAGGCCCGCAAGCGGGATCAGCCTTCCCTAGCCTATCAGGCTATATGGACGCACTCTTTAATAGCAAAGATGGCGCTTACGCTTATTTGAACGGTTTGTATGATGGCAGCGATGGTTTGTTCCCAGTCACCATCACTGATGTTCCTTACAAAACCACGACACCAACTAAAGTGTATCAACAAGACGGTTTAACCATTTACGCACTCGGTATTCCTCATGGGGACGTGCCATGTTTGGCTTATCGTATTGAAAGTGATCAGGGCGTTATTGTTATTTCTGCCGATCAAAACGGCAGTAACCCAGCATTTCTCGATTTTGCTCAAGGCGCTGACATTTTAGTCATGCCGATGGCTGTTCATGAGTCAGCCGATGAAGTTTCCGCATTTATGCACGCTAAACCTTCAGTGATTGGCGAAATTGCAGCCAAAATCAATCCTAAACTGCTCGTGCTCAACCACTGGATGGGAGTCGGCCTTAAACATAAATCAGAGTCCACCAAGATCATCAAACAGTTTTATCACGGCGAAGTTATTGCCGCCCGTGATCTCTCAAGCTACCCAATGAGTTCCGTGAAGGAGATAACCCATGAATTGTAAAATTGTTTTGTCTATTGCGATGACTTCGGCCATTGCTCTTCATCCTGCAATGAGCGTTGCAGAAACGTCAACGGAAGCACCAGTGAGTGCGCAACCCACCTCTCAAAATGGTGGCAAATGCGCGGCTGGCAAATGTGGTACTGAAAAACGTTTTGAAAAGCAGGATTTAAAAAGCGATCCGCAAGGACGTTTAGTACGCGCCAGAGATGGTAAATGCGGCTTAACCGCAGAGGGAATCGCACCTTCCGCTGAAACCATTACTCTAACCAACAGCAAAATCACTGGTGGTGTATGCGGGCAATAGATCGCACTTCAAAAGGCATCGGCTTGCGTAGCGAACACGTCGATTTGCTATACCAGTTGCCTGACCATCCCGACATCGATTTCCTTGAGCTTGCTCCGGAGAACTGGATGAACATGGGCGGCCTTAAACGCGAGCAGTTACAGCAGATAGCAAAGCACTATCCTCTGATTGCACATGGGCTGAGTTTGTCGATTGGCGATTGTCAGCCACTGAACAAAACGTTTGTGAAAAAGGTAGCGGCATTTTTAGATGAATTTAACATCGACATTTACAGTGAGCATTTGAGCTTTTCGCGTGATGCCCAAGGGTACTTGTATGAACTGCTGCCTATCCCGCGCTATAAAGAGAGCATTGCTTACTTGGTCGATCGCATTCGCTGCGTTCAAGATATTGTGCAACGCCCTTTGGTGCTAGAAAACATCTCCTACTACCACAGTTACGGCAAGGAGATCCCCGAAGGCCAATTTATTGCTGAGATAGTCGAGCGCAGCGGCTGCCAGCTGCTGATTGATATCAATAATGTGTATGTGAATAGCCGTAACCACAATTACTGCCCGTTTGACATGCTGGCCACTTTACCGAGCGAAGCGATCTGCTATTACCACATCGCAGGTCACTTGAAAGAGCGCGAAGATTTCTTGCTCGATACCCATGGCAAACCAGTACAGCAAGAGGTGATTGACTTGGCTCGTTATGCTTACGCTCAACAAGGTAGCCGTCCTTTGCTGCTTGAACGTGATCATCATGTGCCTCCTCTGGTGGTTTTGACTGAAGAGTTGCGCACTATCCATCATGACATCATGCAGCCAGCGCCATCATTAGTTATCGATGTGGAGCGTAGCCATGCTTAAACCACCAATGAACATGAGTATGTCAATGCACGCACTGACCTGCGTGATCCGCTCTCCTGTCGCGCAAGGCGAACCGCCCTGCCGTTATCGAGAGTTCATTCGAGCGAATATCTACTCTGTCATTAAGCACACTTTTCCTCTGTTTTACGCTCAACTTAACGAGGAAACACTCTACATTTTGACGGACGAATGGCTGGTAATACATGGCGCTATGGAGCCTGAGTTCCATCAGATTGCGACTGAATTTGTTCAGTTTATCCAACAGCAAAATAACCATAACGCCAGTGTTAACCTCAGTGCTGAGCAAATCGCACTGCTTGAATATGAATGGATCGTTTTCAACGCTGAAATGGATAGCGCTCATGTGCCGAATCTCAAAGTATGGTGGGATGATGTTGAAGCTCAACCGGAGGCGTTTTGCATACAGCTTAACCCAACGTTAAAACTGGTCGAAGTGCCTTTTCTTGTCCATCCAGAATCGGTCACTTTTTTGATTCAAGAACAGAAAACGGTCTGTTATGGGGTATTTCGTCATGCATCGCATCAGGTGGTATCACAAAAACTCAGAGAAGTGGATATCGCCCTAATTCAGATGATTCAAAACGCCCCAGCGCAGTCACTAACGCAACTAGAACAACAGATAGCTCAACACCTATCCAACTTCCATTTTTTGGCGTGGGTTCAAACGTTTCAGCAACAAGGACTCATCAGCCTGTATTTATTAGGAGAAACTCTATGATTCACTCAGCCCTCAATTGGTACGATGGCGTGATCGAAAAATTTAAAAAATTCGATTTTATAGTACTACTTGCAATTCGACTTTTCCTCGTGCCGGTGATTTTTGTCGGCGCTCATTCCAAAGTGGTTGGTTTCGCTGGAACCGTTGCTTGGTTTGGCGCCTCAACCGCCGATGGTGGTTTAAATCTACCTTTTCCAGAACTGCTGGCATTTTTAGCCGCCGCGACAGAAGTTCTCGGCTGTATATGCATCGCACTTGGTCTTTTTACTCGCATTATGGCTATCCCTATGATTCTCATGATGAGTGTGGCGAGCGCAATGGTGCACTGGAAACATGGCTGGGACGCGATTGCCACCAGCAGTATGGAAGCGACGGTGCGCTTAAACGGTTTTATTGAATGGTTGGCGGTCAATTTTCCGGGCCGCTACAACTACATCACAGAACTTGGCGATCCTGTAATGCTCAATAACGGGATGGAATTTGCGGCTACTTACTTTGTGATGCTGATGGTTCTTTTCATTTACGGTGGTGGCCGCTACGTCAGCCTCGACTACTGGCTAAAAAAACCATTCACTCGCACGCCTCAAACTGCTTAACACCTAATGATGCCTACTAACTTGAAGTTGCCGCCCGCAGCTTCAAGTGGCAGGTGTTATCAATCACACATTCATCTCTGACTATCTTACCTGCCATTTTGGTGGCGGGAGGGAGACTTTATGCTTACAGATGTGGTGGAACTGTCACGGTTCCAGTTCGCCAGTACGGCGCTTTACCATTTTATTTTTGTTCCGCTGACCATTGGCTTATCGTTTTTACTGGCGATCATGGAATCACTGTATGTCATGACCGGCAAAACCGTTTACAAAGACATGACTCGTTTTTGGGGCAAGCTGTTTGGCATCAACTTCGCCGTTGGCGTTGCCACCGGCCTCACTATGGAGTTTCAATTTGGCACCAACTGGGCGTACTACTCTCATTATGTGGGTGACATTTTTGGTGCCCCACTGGCGATTGAAGCTTTGATTGCCTTTTTCCTTGAATCAACACTCGTTGGATTATTTTTCTTCGGCTGGGAGCGCCTTTCTAAGCGTCAGCATTTAAGCGTGACTTGGTTAACCGCTTTAGGCTCTAACTTTTCTGGATTGTGGATTTTGATGGCCAACGGCTGGATGCAAAACCCCGTCGGCGCCGAGTTTAACTATCAAACCATGCGTATGGAAATGACCAACTTTACTGATGTCATTTTTAACCCAGTAACCCAAGTGAAGTTTGTGCATACCGTTGCGGCGGGTTACACCACAGGCGCACTGTTTATCATGGGTATCAGCGCTTACTACCTATTGAAAAAGCGCGACCTTCCCTTTGCGCGTCGCTCATTTGCTGTGGCTTGCGCTTTTGGCATGGCATCCATTACCGCCACTTTATTGTTAGGTGATGAGTCAGGTTACACCTTAGGTGAAGTGCAACAGGTGAAACTGGCCGCCATTGAAGCCGAGTGGGATACCGAACAAGCCCCTGCCTCTTTTACTCTGTTTGGGCTACCTAACCAAGAAACCATGCACACAGACGCGGCGATTAAAGTCCCTTATTTGATGGGTATTATCGCCACGCGTTCATTGGATGAGCCCGTCATCGGCTTAAAAGATTTGATGGCGCGCAGTGAAGAGCGCATTCGCAATGGCATGCTCGCTTACGGGTTATTAGAAGCCTTACGCAATGGTGACGATTCACTGCAAAACATCGCTCAGTTTGAAACGCTAAAAGAGGATTTGGGGTACGGTTTATTACTCAAAAAATACACCGATAAAGTAACTGATGCGACTGAAAGCCAAATCAAACAAGCCGCGCAAGATACCATTCCGCAAGTTGCACCTCTGTTTTGGAGCTTCCGCATCATGGTGGCCTGCGGTATGGCGATGTTCGCTGTCATTGGGCTCTGTTTCATCCAAATTTGTCGGCGAAAAATCGGCACTCAGCCTTGGTTACTTAAGGCGGCATTATTCGCTATTCCACTTCCCTGGATTGCCAGCGAAGCGGGTTGGTTTGTCGCTGAGTTTGGCCGCCAACCTTGGGCTATCGGTGAAGTGCTTCCGGTTAATATGGCCGTATCTAACCTATCACCCAGCGATTTATGGATTTCACTGGGCCTAGTTTACTTACTCTATAGCGCATTTTTGGTGGTGGAAATGTACCTGATGGTGAAGTTTGCTCGGCGCGGCCCAAGTGCCCTACATACCGGACGTTACCATTTTGAAACGCAAGATGGGCACGGATCTCTATCTCACGTACACCATTAAGGGAGAACACAATGTTTGATTACGAAACCTTACGTCTGCTGACTTGGGCGATTGTCGGTATGCTATTGATTGGTTTTATCATCACCGATGGCTTTGATATGGGCGTTGCAGCGCTACTGCCCATTTTGGGACGCAGTGATGTTGAACGGCGAGTGATGATCAACAGTATCGCGCCTCATTGGGATGGCAACCAAGTGTGGTTGATTACTGCTGGCGGTGCGATTTTCGCTATCTGGCCACTGGTTTACGCCACCGCATTTTCTAGTTTCTATTTAGCGATGATGTTGCTACTTGCTGCGTTATGGCTGCGCCCAATTGGTATGGATTATCGCTCAAAAATCGATAACCCCTCATGGCGCAAGGCGTGCGATAACGCACTGTTCATCAGTGGCGTTGTGCCGCCCCTCATCTTTGGCATTGGTTTTGGTAATTTATTGGTAGGAGTCCCTTTTCAGCTCAATAACTTATTGATGCTCGATTACCAAGGCCATTTTTGGGATCTATTCACACCATTTCCACTACTGTGTGGCCTGCTCAGCCTTGCCATCGTCGTCACTCAAGGCGCAACGTTTTTACAGCTCAAAACTTGTGATGTGTTATGCGAGCGAGCCCATAGCGCGTCGGTCGTCAGTGCCAGCATTGCCGTGGCTTTATTTCTCATCGGCGGATTCTTGGCAGCCAACATGGCGGGTTATATTATCGTGAGCCCAATTGTCACGGATGCCGCTTCAAACCCCTTGCATAAAGAGGTGGTTAGCATCGCTCGTCATTTACTGCATAACTATCAAGCACACGCCATGCTGTGGTTGATCCCTTGCGTGGGCATCGCGAGCTTATTGGCGTGCATATGGGCAAGCCTGAAACGAGCATCTGGCGGGGCATTCTTATTCTCTAGCCTTGCTATTGCATGCATTATTTTTACGGCAGGCGTGGCGCTATTTCCGATGATCATGCCGTCAAGCTTAATGCCATCACACAGTTTGACGATTTGGGATGCCACATCCAGCCAGAAAACACTCAATATCATCACGATTGTCGCCATCTTAGTGGTGCCAGTCATCCTCAGTTACACGGCTTGGGGTTACTACAAAATGTTCGGTCGATTGAGTGATGATTACATTCGCAACCACAGCACATCGCTGTACTAAAGGAGATAACTGATGTGGTATTTCTGTTGGGTTCTTGGCGTATTACTCGCCTGCGCATTTGGCATAATCAATGGATTGTGGCTTGAGCAAGCTGAGCATTTCGATGAATCGTAACTCACTCATATGCAAGCAGATAACCGGTTAATAAAGTTTAAGAACATCGGGCTTTGAGATAAAAAAATGGCGCTATTTTTAGCGCCCTTTTTTATCACATCGTAAGAAACGTATTTACTGAAATTTTGGGCCAGCTGCGGCAACAAAAGCCATTTCAACCAGATAGTCAGGGCTTGCCAATTGCGCTTGAACGCAGGCTCGGCTTGGTGCACATCCTTCTGGAAACCAGCTATCCCACACTTCATTCAAAGCGGCGAAATGAGCAAAATCTGTGACATAAATTGTCACCGATAACACGCGGCTTCTGTCGCTGTCGATCGCCGTCAACTGCTGCTCAGCTTGGGCTAAGATCTGCTCAACCTGCCCTTTCATATCGGCTTTTGTATCGCTATCAGCCACTTCCACAAAGTGGGCAATGCCGTTGAATACGGTAATGTCAGACCAACGTTTACTTGGATTAATACGATGAATAGTCATTAATTTCTCTCTTTATGGTAAAGATAACTCGCAACAGTGCTGTTCGATCACACAGACTGGCGCGCCGACTTTGCAGCTAAAGCCGCTGGCAACCAACCTGCCTGTGGTTTCATCTCGGCGATAACTGGTTATTGTGTTTGAATGTTGGCTAGCAACCAACAACCAATCTCCATCCGCAGACAAAGTGAAGTCACGCGGGAATTGGCCACCGACGTCAAATGCGGCAATCCATTGCGGTTGTGGCTGGCATAGTTCAAAAAGAACGATTTTATTTTGCTCTCGGCAGGAAGCATAGAGAAAACGTTCATCGGGCGACAACTTAATCGCCGCAGCCGCTCCACTTTTCGCCTCATTCGGCAAGAGATCGCACTCAGTCTCTATTTGCCATTGTATCCCGGAAAATACTAAGGTGACCAAAGTCTCCGACAATTCACAGACCACAAAAGCTCGGGTTTCTGCGTGATTAAACACCACATGGCGCGGCCCACTCCCCGCAGGCATCTCTACAGTTTGCGCCAATGAAAATGCCTGATTATCACTGTTGATGGCGAAAAAATGAATTGCATCACTCCCTAAATCGACCACAACCAGTTGCGACGACTGTTTAAGGAAAACCACCTGATGAGCGTGAGGTGAGGTTTGGCGCTCTGCATTTGGCCCCTGACCATCAATCCATAGATCAGCGATGCATAACTCAGGTTTGCCAGTGTCGTCCAAACGAACAATGTTCACATTACCCGACCCATAATGCGCCACAGCGCAATAGCGCTGCTTGGCATCAATAGCAAGATGACATGCATAGCTACCCGACAGTGGCATTTGAGAAACCAAACCCTTATTAATGTGTATCAATTGTGAATTGTCGCTCGCTTCTACCTCGTTAAAAGTGTAAAAGCCCTTGGTGGTTTCAAGAAGGTAGGAAGGGTTACGCGTCGCCATCACTTCTTGCAAAACACTAAGTTCACCCGTGATGGTGTTAAGCTCAATCAGCTCAACGCCGTTACTATTGCTTGGTGCATCCGTATAAGTACCAATGTAAAAACGCGCGGCAGTGTGTGTGCTCATTTTCCACCTATCATCAAAAATAAAACACTATACCCAAATTTCACCTTAATCTGGGATAATTTAATTAAGCTGCCTGTGTGGCAGTGATGAAAACCGCCATACAGTCCAAACTTAAATCCAATCGGGCGATTGCGGAACATAATCAATGAACAACATGCTCGGAATAATGTTTATTTTTCCTAGAGGATAAAATCCATCTTCGCTGTTAAATAATTTTCCGCGATAACGTTGCGTGGGTTTTTCGTCTAATACTGATTTGGTATGTCATAGATACAACAAAGCCCGCACGTGGCGGGCTTTGTTTGAATTTGGTGGGTCTTATTGGATTCGAACCAACGACCTTCTGGATGTCGACCAGACGCTCTAACCAACTGAGCTAAAGACCCAAATTTTTGTTCTTGAGCATGATACATGCAACTGAAATGGTGCGTCCGAGTGAACTCGAATCACCGACCCCCACCATGTCAAGGTGGTGCTCTAACCAACTGAGCTACGGACGCATATCTTCAGAACGGAGTGGATATTAACGGCTGTTTTTGCTGTGTGCAAGTCTATTTTCTTTGTTTTTGAGCCAGTTGGCTTATCTATCACCAGCTTGTCTGTTTTTTATTCACAACTCTGGGTTTAAGCACAATAACCGGATCAACAATAGGTGTAAGCTGTCCAATTTATTTCATTGTATAAGTTATGTGAGATTATCCATTGATTCGGACCAATTATCTCGTACTATAAGCTTTATCAATATCTTCGATATGCAATACGGTGACGTAACATGGATGCGCGATTATTCAACCATTCTCATCATTTGAGAGCCTCTGTACTTTGTGGGTTAAGCTTACTGCTAACCGCTATTGCATTTTTCTTCGTCCTATTTAACGTTTTTTACACTTACAGCTACGGGCTAGCAGCATTAGAATTTATCTTCATGTGCTACTCCTATTACGTTTACTTGATTGCAAAACAACAAGCACATTCAGTCACTCACATTCGTGTCTACGTTTATTTTCTGATCTTTATCATCAGTGTAGGAACTTTTATTCAGCCTTTAAGCAATGGCCTATTTTTATGGACAACGTTTTTCCCAGTACTTTTTTACCTATTGCTAGGGGTTAAGCATGGCCGTCTCGCTACAGGCATCGCACTCATTCCGCAACTGTTCAATATCCATTCTCAAGCCTCATGGAATGCGGCTTATGACCCAACCCCGTTGATGATCAACTTACTTCTTTGCTATTGCGGGATTTGGACGGTGGCTCATCTTTTTGAATCTAGCCGTAAGAAAACCGAAAACTCGCTACGCTACCTCGCTTCTCGTGATGCGTTGACGGGCTCTCACAATCGTTTGGCACTCACTCACGCCTTCGCCCACTTTGTGCAAAATAAAGTGGATACGACGCTGTGCCTTTTAGTGATTGACCTTGATTATTTTAAGCAAGTGAATGACACCCATGGACACGATGCCGGTGATAAGGTACTGATTGATACGACGCAGGTAATGTCTCAAATTGTGGGCGACGATAACCTCTACCGTATCGGCGGGGAGGAGTTTTGTGTGACTTTGTTTAATAATAGCATCGCGCAAGCCGAACATGTGGGAGAAAAATTACGCGAGGCGATTAATCAACATTTGTACGCTTATGGATCGAAGCGAATCCAACTGACCTTAAGTGTCGGTATTTGTGAATACCGTGAAGGTGACAAGTTGGATGTACTACTGAAATTAGCCGATGTTGAGCTTTATAAAGCGAAGAAAAATGGACGTAACCAAGTTCGTATTTGCCAAATCAATGACACAGTGGATGATTCGACACTTTGGATTTCTCAGAGTTCTTGATCTTCGCCTACTTCATACACCACATTATAATTTTCAGTATAGGTACACTGTGGTTGACGGCTACACGTAAAGAATCGTCGGCCTTTGAATTCGCCTTGGCTGGCAATTTTTATCACCATTGGGCTGCCACATTTTTTGCAAAAACGCACTTCTTTATCGGTTTCGATCAAATCGATATGTGCGGCCAGTAACCTTCTTAGTTTACTCACTTGATAGCTGTGTTTGATGTTCGCACCAATCAATGGAATGTTGGCAGACTTACACACATGCATCAGCAATTTTTCACGCTCTACCTTGCCTTTATGCAGTTCTTTTCCGTTATCCAACTCGATGATAACTCGCGGCTCTAAGGTTCTTGCATCACACACCACAAAATCAAAATAGTTTTTGGCGATTCGGTTATTGGCGATGAACCACTGCTTTTTATTCAAGTTCGCCGCTGGGGTAACCACGTTGGCCATTGAAACTTTAGCCAACACCACACCGTGTTCCCCTACTGCAGATTTCAGCGCGTTATGAAAGGCGCCTTCAGACATATTGAGTAACGCCCCTTTCTTCTTATAAGCGTAGTCTTTGGTATCGTCGTGTTTGATCACATACTTTTGGATAAAGACAAAAAACAGCACCAGCAGTGCAACAATGATAAAAATGTTGGTCATACGATAAAAACCATATTGAAGTAATTAGCTAACTCGCTAATTAATAAACGAAGTACCGCCCAAAGGCCAGTTTATTACTATGGATTTGTTGAAGAGGGTGACCTAATCCACATGGCAGCAGGCTCTCTTGTAAGCTGAATCTAGAATGTGTACCAGAGTGTCATTCAGGTTGATAAGCTACGCCAATGAGTGAAATGTCGCAACTTGTGTTTTCTGTCAATGGACAATGACCAAACGAGAGGCTCATTAATGAGAGCCTTAGCAGGAAAAAGTAGAGAAAGAAAAAGCTCGCCGCAGCGAGCTTTTATTGCTTTAACGATTAATCCAGTCGAAGTAAGCGACCAGTTAAAGCCGGAACGATGATTGTCGTTGTGCCGATTTGCGTGGCGATCGTCTCTTCAGTCATTAAATCCTTCAATTGAGTCGCAGCTTTTACGCTTCCCATATCAAGAGATAATCTCCGCTCCGCAGTGCTGGTGTTAAGCACATAGAGGATCTGCTCATCACCGTACACTTTGAGATCCGCGTACAAACTCTCGTCAATCCACACATTACGCCGCTCCCCTTTAGCCAGTGACGGGTATTGGCTGCGCAGTAGCATTAGTTGACTGACGCTGTTTTTCAGCGCTTGCTGTTGTGGTGACAAGCTTGAACCATCTACTTTGCCACTAGAACGAGCAACGTGATCATCACACAAACCAACAGCGGCACAATTTTGTGTCACTTGCGCTGCAAAGTTTTCGACTTCATCCCCAATCTCTTCACCATAGTAAAGCGTGATTGGCCCAGAATAAGCAGCAAGAAAACTGAACGCGGCAAGATGTCGCGCATAATAATCACCTAAATTACCTCGTTGGATCAGGTCACCAAAGCGAACCAAATCATGATTACCTAACATTAGATTTGGCATGGCGTGATAAGGCGATTTCGCTCGGTTATTCCAACTGGCTTCTAGACTCAGAGCGCTACCGCTTGCGCCAGATTCTTCCACGGCTAGTGCTTGCATTACACCATAGCGTAAAGGAAAGTTGAAGGCTGAGGAGAGCGCTGGGTTTGCATCACTGCCATACGCAGTTAGGGTAATGTCATCAGCCCCTTGCCACACTTCACCGACCATATAGCCTAATGTGCCCCATGATTTCCCTGCATTGAGGTTATCTTGCGATGCTTGTTCAACCGCCACGCGCAGCGAACGCCAGCTCTCAAGCGGGACTTGATACGCTTGGTCTAAACGCCAGCCATCGATACCAAACTCACGGATCCAGTAGCTGGCAACTTCAGTGAAAAATGCCTCACTCGCTTGGCTAGGATAAGTGACCAACTTGCCCGGATAACCACTTTCTCCGTCATGAAGCTGAGGCAACTTGCCGCTCGGTGACGCTTTCACGCCAACAGAGCTGGTGTGGCCAAATACGCCATCCAATAACACGTACAGCCCTTTGTCATGCGCACGATCAATCAGCTCTTTTAGCTTAGCGTTGCTGCCAAAGTTAGGATCTACGTTGAAATAATCACACGCAAAATAGCCAGTAGCGTCAAGCTTATCATCGCCATTTTGACCCGCGCAGGAATCAAATACTGGCGTTAACCACAACGCATTAACGTTCAAGCTAGCAATATAATCCAAGCTATTGATGATGCCTTGCAAATCACCACGGTGGTGCGAGTTGCCGTAACCAACGCCGTAATCAGCATTTGAATCTCCATCAACAAAGGATTCCACCATCACTTGATAAATTCGCAAATCACAAGCGGGGTTATTGTCTTGATAACACGCGTAGTCAACACCCATATCCACAACGCCAACCACCAGTTGCGATGTGTTGGATGCATCCAGTGTGAACTTCCAAACACCTTGCTCTGTTACGGTAAGCTTGATATTGCCATTTCCTGCATTTTCCAATGTCGCGGAACCGCTAGCGATACTAAAGCCACCAAAACCAAGGTTTAGTGTGCTCCAATCTTCAGAAGCAATTTTGAATTCATACACTCCGGGAGTCAGATAACCTTCAAACATGTAGAGACCATTTTGCTGATAGGATAATGGATTTGAAACTCCCCAACCGTTCATCGAACCACGCACGTACACCGTGGTTGAACCATAAGGTGCAACATCAATTGGTGGCTCATCAATGCTTAAGCCAGCACCCTGCTCGCCCTGCTGCGGCATCACAAACACTGCCGCCGTTAAGGCTGGAACGGTAAAGCGGCCATTGTTAAACTGGCTATCTTTGACGCGCACATCTTGTGCTGTGCGTAAAACAGGATGTAATTCAAAGCGCTGCGCATTCGGGATCACGACACTTTGCTCTGCGGTATTAGCGTTGATTGCAACCACTATCGCCTCTACGTTTGGATCCAGATCCGCACCAGCTGAAATACCATCATTCACCGACATCACTATCATGCCAGGCTGCGCATTTGGCCCCGTATTATGGAAACGAACACGATTTAACACTTCTTGCTCAGAGATGAGCTTGAGCAACGGTGTTTGCGCACGAATCGCCAGCAAGGCTTTGAAGGCATTGTCTGTCCATTCGATATCTTGCGCGGAAGCCACCGTATTGGGGTTGGCTATCACACTTTGAATCGCACTCCAGTTGGCCTGATCTTTATCTGCTCTTGGCAAGCCGACATTCCAGTTGTTGGTCTGCTTGCTAAAGTCAACACGGTTGTACCAATCACCACTGTCGTAACTGTCGCGCGCCATCGATTTTGAGCGAAGTAGTTCTGACCCCATATGGAAGAAAGGAACACCTTGCCCAAGCATTACTGGCGCAAGGCCAATGATCTGCATGCGCGCTCTATCCGCTGAGCTGGTTTCTGCTTTTGCTTTATATTGGTTGAAGTCCCACAGGGTTTGATTGTCGTGTTTAGAGACGTAGTTAATCGACTCTTGTGGGTCAAGTGTATAGGCCGCGCCTTGACCACCGTATTGGAAATCACGGCCAAGCACTGTCATGCCGCTGGCGGTTTGCAATGGATAGGCTTGTAAATTGCCAGCCATGCCATAGCGAATTAAGTCCATTTTCGATTTCAGCTCATCACTAAATCGATCACCTGCATTAGCAAAACCCGGAGTGGTTAATAACGCCTCACCGCTATCAAATGGACCACCGCCACGCACACCATCACGTAAGCGGTCGTTATAAGTCCCTATTCCCGTTCCAGCCATTGGCCATTGCGTAGCATTTTCGCCTCTGGCACCGTTGGCGACTTCACCAAAGTTCCAGCCTTCACCATAGAACCAAGTGTCAGGATCAACCGTTTTCGCCGCCTCATAAATCTTGAGCATGCTTGATTTCATCAAGTGTCCCATAAGATCGAAACGGAAACCGTCGATTTTGTAATCTTGCGCCCACATCGTGACGCTATCGGCCACCAGTTTCTCGAACATACGGTTTTCTGAAGCGGTATTGTCACAGCAGCTAGAATTTTCAACCGCACCTGTGATGGGGTTCAAGCGGTGGTAATAACCGGGCACGGTTTTATCCAGTACTGATTTGTCATACAAGCCTGACGAGTAGGTATGGTTGTAGACCACATCTTGCACGACTCGAAAACCAAGCTGATGCAGTTTTTGCACCATTTGGCGGTACTCTTTCACCCGTGACACACCATCACTTTGCACCGCATAACTGCCTTCTGGCGCACTGTAATGGAATGGATCATAACCCCAGTTGAAGCTGTCAAGCGGCCGCACATCCGCAAGTAATGCTTGTGCTTGCGGTGTATTCGGGTCGGTTTTTTCCAACAAAGAAAGTATGGTCGCGCTCATCGACGTGCCATCAGAACAGAGCGACGCTTTCGGGTTAATACCACACAGTTTTGCGACCGTATCATTAAGATCGACCCGCTTTTGCTCATCTTCCGGAATCGACGCTAAATCATAGCTTGGCAGTAAGTGAATGGTGGTTAAACCCGCTTGTTTTAAACTTTTCAGGTGCGCAACACTGTCACGTTCTTCTTCCAAGAAGGCGAGGTATTTACCGTTGTATTCCGCTGTTCCTTTGTTATCACTGTTGCTGAAGTCACGAATGTGTACTTCATAAAGAATGTTATCTTCAGGATGACTCAATTCAGGAATAATTTGAGTATCCCAATCGTCCGGTTTTGACTCTGCTGCGGTTAAGTCCACCAATTGAGAATAAAGGCTGGATGTACTGAGCGATTGCGAATACGGGTCGGTCGTCATCATCCATTCAAGTTGCGCCGTTTTAGGATGGTAGGCCTGCACGCGGTAACGATAGAAACTGTTTTTCAGCGAGCGCTCACCTTGATAGTGCCAAACTCCGGTGTTGGGATCTTCAACCATCGGCTGAGGGGAGGTACTGCGAAGGGTTTTATCTTGATCATACAGATACAGCTCCACTTGCTGCGCGGTCGGAGCCCATAGCGCAAAATGCGCGCTATCACCGTCTATCCAAGCGCCAAGTTTCGCTTCATCGGCATCATCGCTGCCCGCCGTGTAAAGATTATCGACTATTCCTGGGATCTGTACTTTTGTTGCAACCAGTACTTTGCCTTCAGCATCTCTCGCCACTGTCAGCAGCTGAGTTTTCAACAGCGCTTTAGCTTGTTCATTGCTCACATCCAATGTGAAGGCTGTTCGACCCGCTAAATGTGGGAAATGCGCATTATTGGTCACGCCTGACAAGGCTAATGGGTAATGAATGAATTGTTCAGGATGGGCGATATCACCATTGCCTTGTGCGCGGCTCCAAAGCTCATAGCTTGCCGCTTCGCTGTGATCGAACCACGCCAGTTGATTTACCGCAAGCCAATGTGCAGCTGCGCCCTCAATGGCAACTTGAATTTGCTCATTCGGAGAATAGTTCAACACCGCACTACCGTGGCGCGTATAAAGCGTATTGCCTTTGACAAAATCCAGCACTAAATCATCGCCGCCCAGCGCTTTATCATTGCCACTGTGCACAATAAAGTTCATGCAGTTGCCATGTTCTGCTTTAAGTGGAATGCGATATATCGCTCCATAAATCGGGTCGATTTCTGAGGCTAAGTAAGGATTTCCCCAATCCACGCCATTAAGCGCAGATTCAGAAACAGAATCACAGCTACCGTTGTTCCAAAGGTGTAGTCCCCATCCGTCATAATTATTGTCATCACGCAGGTAGTAAATGATCGCTTCTTGATAAGTTGGGGTCGGCTCGGTTGTCGAGTTATCCGCCTGTTTCGGTTGTGGATCAATGCTGTCGGGGATGCCATCACCGTCATCGTCGCTTGAGGCAAAATCCCCTAGCCCATCGTTATTGGTATCAAGGCTTTCTAAGCGATCTCGTGGGAATACATCCTGCGCGTTGCTCACGCCGTCACCATCAATATCGTCATCTTCGCTATCGGCAATACCGTCACTATCAAGATCAGCAGGAACGCTTGAAACATCATTGGCGTCCGTTCCTAAATGCGCTTCATCGGCGTTGCTCCACCCATCACCATCAATATCATCATCTTCGACATCCGCAATGCCATCGCCATCGAGATCGGCAGCAAAGCTTAAGGCGTCATAAGGATCTGTCCCTAATCGCCATTCAGTTTCATCAGGCCAGCCATCGTTGTCATCGTCTAGGTCTGCGTGATCGCCAATGCCATCATTATCGGAGTCAATACTCTCTTGGATGTCGTAAGGAAAGTGGTCAATCAAATCGGCTACGCCATCTCTATCGCTATCAAAGCCAATAACAGGCTCACCATGTTCAAGCATCAGTGTTTTATCGCGAATATCGCTCTTTTCTCGCTGCGTTTTTTTGATCTCATCGCCAAACAGTTTACTGGCTTTTTTCAAGGTATTGGCCAATTCAGGCAAGCTGGAGTCATCGATAGTAGCAGGTAGCAGTTGCGCTAGCGCTTTAGCAGATTGAGCAACCAAGATGTGGTTATCGACATAATCCGCTTTGACATCCAAAGTTGGAATACGCAGCGCCTTTTTCAGCTCAGCCAACGCTTTACTCTCTCGCTTACCATTTTGCATCTGCACGCTGAGGTAAGTCGTAAAAGGGCTGATCACCGGATAATTTGCTGGCGCCATCATTGAATAATTGCGCGCCGCTTTGACGGTGGGAATATCTTGGTCAACGGTTTTTCCCTTGATAGCAGAAGCCATCAGATAATAATTTTTTACGTCACCACGCAGCCCCGCCACGTTAATTTTTGCGATACCTTTTTGGTCGGTATACGCTTGAGGTTCGTTTTGTTCAAATTGACGATTGCCGTTCACATCCAGCCAAACTTGGGCATTGGTTAAATACCCATCCATGACTTGAACGTCTAACGAGTCATTACAACCCGCTAGCATACCAATTGAAGCAAACGCTAAAGTCATTCTCGTTAGGTTTGTTTTCATTGTTGTAATCCGTTTTATAACGTTAGTGCTCGTCCTGCTCTCACTGCTGGCAGAAAACCTATAAATCAGTAGACATATGCCTATATCTACCTAAGCTAACGTTATAATTTTGACACCGCCAATTACCTCCCCCTTGCCATTTTGCTCTCAGGGCGTAGAGCCAAGGGAGGAGAAGAAAAACACAGAGTTCACTCACGCTCAGGGTAAATGAGATGAAAGGAAAGCAGAGAGAGCAAGATAAAAACGTGATCGGAAAGACAAAGCGTAGAATGAGGAATGATAAAGTGTGAAAGAATATTACATTTTGACCAATCTAATAGAGTTTGATCTTCCTCCCATCTCTCCTTACTCATCACTCGCTATTCGCGCCGCTGAGCTTAGCGTTCAAAATTGTGATAAAACAAAAAGAGCCTCAAATGAGACTCTCCTTAATTGGTCACAGACTGACCGCTATACCCAAACAACTCTAAGTGGGAAGAGTATAAAGGTTAAGCAAATACATATTTATCCATCAGGGTGACCATTTTGCCAATTTCGGGTTTGGTCAAGGTATCATCAGCACCCAGTGCTAAGGCTTTTGCTCGGTTATCATCACTCATGATCGAGGAGAACATCACTATCGGCGTTGTTTTATAAGTTTCGCTGTCACGCAAGCGCTTCAACAAGTGCATACCATCCATGCGCGGCATTTCTACATCCGTTACGATCGCATTCACTAACTCTGTCACGGGTACGTTTTCGGACTTGGCTACTTTTTCAATTTCCATCAATTTCTCATAGGCTTCACCACCGTCTTTACACGCAATAATGTTGTAGCCTGCAGAGCTTAATGTGTCTTGTATTAAACTGCGGATAAACGCCGAATCATCCACCACCATGATGGTTTTCGCATTACGTTTGCTGATCATTTTTTGGTTGAGGTCGACCGATCTGTCCACCGTGACATCGTATTTTTCCATACTCAATTCAGGGTTGATGTCAGCGATGATTTTCTCAAAATCCAAAATCATGATCAGGTTGCCGTCTTTGCGAACAACCGCCACGACGCAATCTTGCTCACCCGCTTCTAAAAACTGACTCGGCGATTCAACATCGTTCCAAGAAATACGGTGAATACGACTAATGCTGTCAATCAAAAAGCCATTGGTCATGCGGTTAAAATCCGTCACGATAACAAACTTTCGATCAAGGCTTGGATTAGTAGGCACACCAAGCCAACCGGCAAGATCAACTAACGGAGTCAGTACATCACGTGACGAAAATACACCGATCATATGCGGCTGAGCATTGGGATAATCGGTGGTATCAGGAACTTGTATCACTTCCCTAACTTTCGCAACGTTAATGCCGTAATAGCAGGTTTTCGTGCGTCCATCTGGCAGTACCTTTTCTAAATGGAACTCAATAATCTCAAGTTCGTTGGTACCACTCTCTGTCAAAATTGTACTACTTGGGTTGCTCATACTGGTCACTAATCTTAAGAATGGTTATTGGTATTTGTTTAATATGGCTTGATATCGATTAACACCGTCTTCATTAACCGTGTTCTTTACTTTATCAATACCCATTTGTAAATCGTCTAATAGTGTTTGGTCTATATTTTTATTAAAAGCATAGTAAAGTAATCCCTGCTTTAACACATAAAGTGTTTCAAATTGATCGGGGGCATATCCTGCTTGTTTTATCCACCAATGGGCTGACCGTTCATCGTATGCAATCAAATCAATACGCTTTTTCACTAACTGCTCTGCCAACATTGTGACATCCGTTGCTTCTTGCATTGAGTCTCTCGGAACACCATATTGCAACAGCATTTGTTCGCCGACGTCATCTTTTATCACCCCGATCTTATAGGAGGTAATTTCTAAAGGCTCCCCAAGTTTGATATTACTGCCTTTACGTGCAATTACCGAAACTTTGATGTCATCAATTGGGCCTACCCAATGAAATAATTCCTCTCTGTGTGACGTCCTTGTTGTCGAGAAAAGTACTCCGTCTTTTTTCAAAATGGTAGAGCGATAAGAACGAGCCCACGGTTGCAATACGATCTGGCTCAATAATACGTCATGTCCTGAGAATTTAGCGGCTTCTTGAAGTAAATCAACCGAAATTCCAGTGATTTTGCCCTGATTCATAAAATTAAAAGGGGGATAGGCCTCTGTATAATAAGTTAGTGTTTCAAGACTAGCGGGATAAGCAGGTGATGATGCCAACACACTGATTAGCCACATAGGTAGAATAGTACGCAGATATTTGATTACGTTCATCCTCTCTCCTACATGATGTTATCTGCCTTTTGTCCTTAAACTTTAGATGGGGTTTGAAACGCCGTCTAGTTGATCGCAAGCATTCATCATCAACAATACGAACGACGTGATTAAATAGCATTAAATTTCATGCGGTTAACCCATTAAATCTCTCGGCCTAACGCACAACTTTTTTATAGCAACGCTCCGGGCGACCAACCGTGCCGTAATTTAAGTCGGCGGTTAGCTCACCACTGCTGATTAAATATTCCAGATAACGCCTTGCCGTGGTTCGACTTGCGCCAATTTTTTCTCCCGCTTCGTCCGCGGTCAAACTGCATGGTGTATTAAAAAGATGGCGTATTTTGTCTAGCGTAACCCCATCAATTCCTTTGGGAAGACGCAGATGAGTGGGAAGCTCACTGGTATTGGCTGTCAACATTTTATCAACTACGTTTTGGTCAACATCAGCCACGGAGCCCAGCTCTAATTGTTGGGTTTGGTATTTCTTCAATGCCGATTCAAGACGGGGAAACATGACTGGCTTGAGCAAGTAATCAACTACGCCACCACGCATTGCCTGTTGTAGCGTCTCAACATCGCGCGCTGCAGTAATTAAAATTACATCACAGCCTTGGTTATTGCCTCGAACTTTCTGTAAGAGATCGAGCCCCGTACCATCCGGTAGATAAACATCCAGCAATACTAAATCGGGTTTGAGGATATCTAACTGCAATTGGGCATCGGCGTGAGTCGTTGCAATGCCAATGACTTCAAATCCCTCAATTTGTGTCAGGTAACGATGATGTAATTGCGCAATCGCGATATCATCTTCAATGATCATGACACGGGTATTCATACTTGTTCTTCCTTAGGCAGATAAACCGTAACTCTTGTTCCAACATCTTGATTACTTTTCATTTCTAGCTGCCCTTGATAGCGATCAGCTAACTGTTTTACCAGGTGTAAACCCACACCTCGGTTATGTTTTGCTTTGCTAGAGACTCCCTTTTGCCATAATTGCTGTGGCGACATTTTTTCGGGTAAACCACACCCTATATCATCCACTTCAAGAATAATTTCGGCACCATAATCGCTGAGTGACACTTCAATGATGCGTCGTTCTTGTGTCACCCGTTTTTCATTGCGGATCATCGTGAGTGTCGCATCAAATGCATTGTCAATCAGGTTACCCAAGATAGTGACGATATCTTCGGCATTGATACGCTGCGGCAAAGGTTCTAGACGCGATCCCTCTTCAACGACTAACTCCAAACCAAGTTCACGAGCCCGCTCAGTTTTACCCAGCAGCATTCCAGCAATGAGTGGATCTCTAACTGTCTCGCGTAGAAATTCAATGAGCGATTGGTAATGAGCCGTTTCTTGGCCGATTAAATGCTGAACCGCTTCCAGCTCTCCCATCTGTACAAGCCCACTGATGGTGTTGAGTTTGTTGCGATGTTCGTGAGTTTGAGAGCGCAGCATTTCAGCATACTCTTTGGTTTGGGAGAGTTGCTCAGTTAACTCGTTGATTTCATCTCGGAGGCGGAAGCTGGACACCGCCCCAACCACTTTACCGTCAACAATAATCGGACTTCGATTGGCGATCAGACGCTGTTGATTGAGGTACAGCTCGATGTCGTGATCAGGCGTGCCACTTTCAATAACACTCATGAGATCACTTTCAGGTAGAAACAGAGAAAGTGGTTGATTCAGTGCTTTCTCTCGGTTAATCGCCAAAATCTCACACGCACTTTTATTAATGGAACGAAGAATACCCGCCTCATCAATACTTAAAATGCCTTCCTTTAAGGTACTCATGGTGACATCGAGTTCGACATACAATCGGCCAATCTCTTCTGGTTCAAAACCGAGTATCGCTTTCTGAAAACGGCGTGAGGCGTAGCTGGAAAGTACAGCATTCGCCAGCACCACCAGCAGTGCCATCCCAATTAGGTAGATGAGAAAAGGTTCAATTTTATCTTGTAGCCGTTCTATTAAGTAACCAACTGACACCACACCAACGATTTGTCCTTGGGCATTTTTTACCGCCGATTTTCCACGCACGGATTTACCCAATGAACCCTGAGCAAAAGAAACGTATGACTCACCATGTAGCAAAGCTTGATCATTATCTCCCCCTTTCATGGGAAGACCAATTCGTTCATCAACAGGATGGACTAAGCGGATCCCATGTTGATCGCCGATAACAATGAAGGTTGCACCGATTAATTTTGTTAACTCTCGATAACGCTGTTGGTGATCCACCCCACTACCAGATTCAAGCATATCGACCACTGATGGAGTTTGAGCAAGAAATGAAGCAACCCCTAAGGCCTTTAAGCCCATCTCTTCTTCTTGAGAATGTTTGATGTACACAAAACCAGCGGCAACTAACAGCAGTAATTCAATCAACCCTGAAAGGGTCATTATGATCAGCATACGCTTACGAAAACTGATACTACTCCACACCATAAATCCCTCTTTAACTCTGCATACAAGCTAACACTTATTTAACATTTGAGCGAAGAGAGAAACGAATAACTGTGAACAATACTACGCATTCCACGCACCATTTTGGTTCGTTTTATTGCAATCTATTTCGAAGACTTGCCAAGCAGAATATGCACAAGGTTTTATAAAAAATTATCATGGTTATTTCGTGATCTATATCACGCCTATTTTAGAAAAATTTTATCTTATAATGCAAAAGCATTTGTATACTAATTGTGCAGTGAAGAAGATGATGAGGAAACCTCACAAAAAGATAGCCCTATAATAACCATACCAATTGCTATCGATTCCATTCATAACATTGTCAGAAGGACACTTACAATGAAACGCGATGCCTTTGGAATTTGCCTTTCCCGAGATATGCTGTTTAACCATTTACAGTCAACCTTTACTCACGTTCGGGCTTATGAAGAAATAGCGACTGAGTCAAATGATGACCTGAGAGTGCTACTCGCTTTCCCGCAGATGTCGGGTAAGGACGTGCTGACCACGATGCAAGGTAGTACAAACGTGAGAGGTAGTAAAAAATTGGTTTGGCGGGCCGATTATCTCTGCCCTTCTTACCATAAGTATTAAATTTAAATATTGAATTTTGATGATATGCGCTTCATGCTAGCGCATATCACTTGCTGTTGTTTCGACATTTCAACCCATCTCACTGTTGACTTCCGCAGCAAAAAACTAGAGCATTAACTCTAATTATTATTACTCGAGCTTAGCATGAAAGCGAAAACACTCAGCCTATTCGTCTTTACTCTGCTTGGTGCAGCCCCTTCTTTCGCCGCGCCGATTTCCTTTCAACAAGCATGGGATCTTTTGCAACAGAGCAATAATTCACTTGCCGCTGGGCGGGCAAATGTCGAACGTTATCAGCATATTGAAAATTCCACAGACAGTCTTAATTTGCCTGCTGTTTCTATTGGTGCAAACTACACGCGTCTAGACCAAGATGTTACTTTGTCAGGAAAGCAGATATTCGATAGCACTGGGCAATCTATCCCATCATCTTTGGGGCCAGTTTTAGGACCGATACTCGCCAGTGCTGGCTCCATCACATCAACCATCACCGAACGTGATATTTTCAGCTCTTCGATTCGCGCTATTTGGCCCATTTTTACAGGCGGACGGATCAGCGCCGCACAAGCTGCTGCGGAAGGTAAAAAAGAAGAAGCACAAAGCCAGCTCGCAATGGAAACACAAGCGCGCTATGAAGACTTGAGCAAATATTACTTTAGTGTTCTTTTGGCAAAAGAGGTTTTAGTGACTCGCCAAGCCGTTGAGCAAGGGTTAACCAAGCACCGTGATAATGCACTAAAGTTAGAGCAACAAGGACAAATTGCCCATGTGGAACGGCTACAAGCTGAAGCCTCATTAGATAAAGCAACGGTTGAACGCAAAAAAGCACAAAAAACCTTAGATATTGCCCAAAGCGCACTAACCCAAATTCTAGGTCAAACAGAAAAAGTCGAGCCAAGTGGTTCACTGTTTGTCAATGACCGTTTACCGCCGCTCTCTGTTTTTGTGGAGCAAACGCTCAATACCTATCCGGGCTTGGCACTACTTGAAGCAAAAGAAAAGCAAGCAAGCAGCTTGATCAAAGCTGAAAAAGGCAAATACTATCCAGAAGTCTACCTTTACGGTGATTACAGCCTACATGAAGACGATTCGCTGGCCAGCCAAATGAAACCGGATTGGTTAGTGGGTGTTGGGGTCAACATTCCGTTAATTGAAACATCGGGTCGCAGCGATCAAGTCAAAGCAGCGCACAGCGCAGTCTCACAAGTACGTTACTTAAAGGCGCAAGCTAAGCAAGATTTGAGCGTGTTGGTGGAAAAAACCTATTTGGAAGCCGAACAAGCATTGGAAGAAGTGATGGGACTAAACTCAAGTCTCACACTGGCTAATGAAAACCTGAACCTACGCCAAAAGGCATTCAGTCAGGGTTTAGCAACGTCTTTAGATGTAGTGGATGCAGAGCTCTACCTTGCGAGTATAAAAACGCAACAGTCATTAGCCAGCTTCAACTACTTACTTTCTTTAAATAAGTTACTGGCATTGACCAGTGAAATGAATACTTTCCCTATCTACACACAATCAGCGATTTTGTTGCACTCATCAATGACTCACGAATCACCTGCTCAAAAGGATGCCTTATGAAAGCCGTAAAACCAACACTGATTGCTCTTGCTGCTGTGGTGGCGATCTCTTGGGTAGGCTATCGCTTTTACCAAGCATCTCAACCTAAACCTGTTCGCTTACAAGGACAGATTGAATCTCAACAATACAGTATTTCTTCAAAAGTTCCCGGCCGTATTGATCAGGTACTGGTGCGCAAAGGCGATAGCGTTGAACGTGGCCAGCTCATTTTCACGCTGCACAGCCCTGAAATTGAAGCTAAATTAGATCAAGCGATTGCGGGTCAAAAAGCGGCGGGCGCACTGGCTAAAGAAGCAGAAACAGGCGCACGCGATCAGCAGATCCAAGCGGCAAAAGATCAATGGCTTAAAGCCAAAGCCGCAGCGGATTTAATGGAAAAAACCTATTTGCGTGTCAATAATCTTTACCGTGATGGTGTCGTCGCTGAACAAAAACGTGATGAAGCGAATACCCAATGGCAGGCCGCTAAATATACTGAAAGCGCCGCTTTTCAGATGTATCAAATGACCAAAGAAGGCGCACGCTCTGAAACTAAACTCGCTGCCGCGGAAAAAGAACGTATGGCTGCTGGTGCCGTAGCGGAAGTTGAAGCTTATGCCGCGGACACTAAAATTGAGAGTTGGTTTGACGGTGAAGTGTCCCAAGTACTGCTGCAAAGCGGCGAACTGGCTCCACAGGGCTTCCCTGTCGTCACTGTCGTGGATACCCAAGACTCATGGGCGGTGCTCAACGTACGCGAAGATCAACTCAAGCATTTTACGAAAGGCACAACATTTACGGCTTACTTACCTGCTTTAGAAGCCAAAGTAGAATTTATCGTTTCCCACATTGCAGTGATGGGTGATTTCGCCACATGGCGATCAACAGACGCCTCACAAGGGTTTGATTTACGCACCTTTGAAATCGAAGCTCGCCCTACCACGCCTGTCGAAGGTTTGCGTATGGGAATGAGTTTAGTGGTTGAGCTATAAGCCTTATGTCAATTCAGGTTCGCCCTCAATGGCCTCTGCTGCGCCATGACCCTTGGCTATTGTCTAGCCTAAGCTGGATACCAATAGTATTGGCATTCAGTATTTGGTGGATTTTCTCACAAGGGATAGTGCGCGATCTGCCGATTGGCGTGGTCGATTTGTCTCACAGCCAATTGTCACGTCAATTGATAAGAGATTTCGATGCAACCTCGACCATGGCAGTCACGCACCAGTTCCAAGATGTCAATCAAGCCAAAACTGCGTTAATTGAAAGTGACATTTACGCGTACGTTGTCATTCCGTATCAATTTGATAAATCAATATTTCGTGGTGAGCAGCCACAAGTATCGACCTTCTTCAATAGCCAATACATTTTGGTTGGACGATTGATCAACTCTGCTATTGTTCAAGCACAAAGTACGTTCAATGCCCAAGTGGATGTCGTAAAAAACCTAGCGACTAGCCAACAAACCACATTGAGTGCGATGGGGCGAGCCATACCAATCAGGACACAGATTACGCCCCTGTTTAATCTCAATACAAACTATGCGCAATTTTTAGTCTCGGCGGTTATACCCGCTCTTTGGCAAATCGTTGTCGTGGTCAGTACCATTATGATTTTGGCAGCAAACCATCGTCACTTTGGTTTGCAAACGTGGCTTGGAGAAAAGCCATTACGCATTTTAACGCTAACATTGATGCGTTATCTGCCGATTTTTATGTTGCAAGGGATTGGTTTTTTAATCTGGTTTTATCAAATATTAATGTGGCCAATGCACGGCAGTTTTGCTCTATTGATTATCGCACAACTTGCAATGACGCTCGCCTGTATGATCATGGGCGCACTCTTTTTCTTTCTAACACTCGATCCGGCAAGAGCGATGAGTTTTGCTGGCGCTTTTACCGCACCAAGTTTTGCGTTTATGGGCATTACGTTCCCAGTGACGGATATGAATACTCTAGCGCAGTGGTGGCGAAGCCTGCTACCAGTGAGTCACTACATTGAAGTGCAAGTAAGCCAAGTGAGTTATAACGCTGAATTGCTGTCATCACTTAAGTATTTAGTGCCAATGCTGGGCTATGCATTGCCGCTGCTGCTCACTTTGATTCTTATCCGTAAACACAAGCAAGCCGAGCGAATCAACCATGACTGAAACTACGCGATTCATTGCTCTACTTAAAGCAGAGCTAAAAGCGCTATTCACTAACCCTGTGGTGCTGTTGACTGTCTTTGGTGGCGTGGTTTTTTACTCCTTTTTATACCCTTTGCCTTATACGCAGCAAACTCCACGCGAGCAGACACTCTCGATTGTCAATCTCGATAAAAGCCAAGCCAGTTACCAACTAGAACGCATGGTTGACGCAACACCACAAGTCAAAGTGATTCAACGCGACAGTACCATTGAAGATGCCAAGCAGGCGTTTCTTAACCGCAAAGTTAGCGGTATTTTAGTGATTCCTGAACATTTTTATAAAGACCTACTGCTTGGGAAAAGTCCAACACTGGCCTACGCTGGCGATGCCTCTTACTTTCTAGTGTACGGCACCATCGTTGAGGGCTTATCACAAGCTGGTGGAACCTTAGCCGCGAAAAGTAAAGTGTCACGTTTAGTGATGGAAGGAGAACCGCTTTCTCTGGCCGCTCAGCACTATTCCGCCACAAGCATCAACTTAAAACCGACCTTTAACCCACGCATGGGTTATGTTGATTACGTTGTCCCAGCGGTGTTTGTTTTGATCTTACAACAAACCATGATCATGGCGGCAGGATTAATGGGCGGAACACAAAAGCACGGAAATGGCTACTGGAGCCATACCACACCGCTACGATTAATATTGGTACGCAGCATTGTCCTTGTTGCTGTTTATTATCTACTCAGCATGTACTACTTTGGTGCCAGTTTTACCTCACATGGTGTCAACACCCTCGCCAGTGCGGGGCATTTATTGCTACTTCTACTGCCTTTCTTACTGGCCTCTTGCCTATGTGGCATTTGGCTTGGTTCAGTTACACCGCGGCGAGAATTGGTGACGTTAGTGGTATTAATCAGCTCAATGCCACTGATTTTTTCAGCTGGTTTTATTTGGCCGTTAGAAGCAATTCCACGCCCTATCATTTGGATATCCAACCTCTTTCCAAGTACGCCTGCCATTCAGAGTTTTCTCAGTTTGAACCAAATGGGCGCATCATGGGATCAAATCAGCACTCAGTGGGGGATCTTGTGGGTTCAAGTGTTTGGTTGGGGAGCCCTTGCTTTTTACCAACTCCAGCGGAAGCGTTAATTAATCATTCCTGCCACTGCTGACGCATACGCTCAACAGTGGCATCATCGATGCCATGAACATTCTGGTATTGCGCACGGCAAACATTAATCACTAAGGTTGCATGGTAACGTTTAGCCAACTGCTGGTAAGCTCGCATCTCCCACTGTCGAACAAAAGTATTCGCCACAACAACGTCCTCACCTTGCGCTAAACAGCGCTCCACTTGCTGTTGACACCACCGATGAGCTTGCTCGATTTTATCTGGCTGATAACAATAGTTGCCTTTCTCATTGATAAAATACATATCCGCTTCAAAATGCTTTGCATGTAGCGTCCTTGCTAAGGTGCTTTTGCCTGAGCCGGGTAATCCCCTGATCAAAGTTAAGGTTAGCGCCATGTGTATCCAACAGGTAAGTAAACGGATATCCAATAGTAACCAATTTCACAGCAAGATTCATTTTGCTATCGACATCTGGTTTTGATTGAGTTAAGTTCGGCAGTATAGACGTCCAAAAATAGCTTAGGGAGAAAGCTGTGCCGATTAAGATCCCCGACCAACTGCCTGCCGGTGATGTACTGCGTCATGAGAACATTTTCGTGATGTCAGAAACACGTGCCGCCACACAGGGCATTCGTCCATTGAAAGTTTTGATTTTGAATTTAATGCCGAAGAAAATCGAAACCGAGACTCAGTTTTTGCGCCTGTTATCCAATACTCCGCTGCAAGTGGATATTGAATTACTGAGAATTGATGAGCGCCCAAGTAAAAATACCCCCACTGAGCATTTGGAGAACTTTTACCGTCAATTTGAGATGGTAAAAAATCGCAACTTCGACGGGCTCATCATCACCGGAGCACCTTTGGGGTTGGTTCAATTTGAAGATGTGATTTATTGGGAACACTTAAAAAGCGTGATGGAATGGGCTAAAAATCACGTCACTTCCACACTCTACGTTTGCTGGGCAGCGCAAGCGGGGCTAAAACTGCTCTACAATCTACCCAAACGAACTCGCAAAGAAAAATTATCGGGCGTTTATCATCATGAAATCCACCATCCCTTTCATCCGATATTACGCGGCTTTGACGACACCTTTTTAGCGCCCCATTCTCGTTATGCTGATTTCTCACCAGAATACTTAGCCGAACATACGAATTTAGATATTCTCGCCACCTCTGATGTTGCGGGTGTGTACTTAGCCTCAACCAAAGACAAACGTAACGTGTTTGTCACAGGTCACCCTGAATACGACGCACATACACTGCATGGTGAATATATTCGAGACTTGGGTGAAGGGATGGAACCCGCAATCCCAGTCAACTACTACCCCAATGATAATCCAGATAATAAACCAGTCGCCAGTTGGCGAAGCCACGGTCACTTGCTGTTTGCAAACTGGTTAAACTACTGTGTTTACCAACAAACACCTTACGATCTTGAACACTTTAGCGAAGATAAATTTACCAAAGACGATTAGTGTTTCATGCCTGATCATCTCAGTAATGAGGTGTTCAGGTTTTCATCAAACATAGTGCATACTGACTCGCATTCTTCTCTCCTCTTTCCCCCTCGATCTTCTGATTTCCTTATCATGCGTCTAAGCGATTTAGGAGCTGCAGATAATGAAAAAAGTACTGATGATATTGATAATGTTCACGTTATCGGCCTGTGTCACCGTGAACGAAAAGGGTGAGCCTGAAGTAAAAGCGGATCCGGTTGAAATGGCCGAATCTCGCATTGCGCTCGGCCTAGGCTATTTAGAAAATGGCAACATGAGCAAAGCGCG